>NZ_CP115541.1:1200000-1500000 GCF_031834595.1 Stenotrophomonas oahuensis
GCGGCCACAATATTTGGCACTCCACAGCACCTTGCCCACGACGCAGCGCGTGTCGCAGGCGGTCATCAACAGCAGCGGGGCGGGCGTGCATGGCAGCGCCAGCATCAGCACCTTGCCCTCGCCTGCCTCCAGCATCAGCGTTTCCAGCTCGCCCAGCGCCAGTTCCCGGCCCACCGCAGCGGCCAGCGCCAGCATGGCGCTGGTCATCGCCGCCAGCCGCTCCCCGTTACCGTGCGTACCGGCAGCGGGCAGCAGCGCAAAGCCGTCGACCGTCGCCAACACCACGCTGCGCACGCCATCGATGTCGTCGACAAACGCGTTCAGATGTTTCGCCAGCCGCTCGCGCAGCGCCGGGTCCATGCGACGCGCGTCGTGTCCGTCAGCCATGCGCCATCACCAGTTCACCTGCTTCCATCTCGCTCATCAGTACGTCCATCAGCCACAAACCCTGTTCGCGATCACGCGCATCCACCGGCATCACCGGCAGCACCCGTGCGTCCCAGCCAGCCAGCGTGCTGCAGGCCTCCAGGTCAAACTGCGGAGCCAGGTCCAGGCGGGTAATGCCGACCACCGCCGGCACCAGCGCGGCGTGCTGTTTCAGCACGGTCAGGTAGGCCTCCAGCTCGGCCACGGCGGCGGCGCGGGTGGCATCCAGCAGCAGCACCACGCCGCTGGCCCCCTGCAGCAGGATCGGCCACAGGAAATCAAAGCGCTGCTGGCCGGGCGTGCCATACAGGCGCAGGCGATCACCGTTGGGCAGATCGATGTCGGCGTAGTCCATCGCTACCGTGGTGGAGGCCTTGTCCGCGCCCTCGCGGTCGCTGTTGAGCACGTCGGTGTCCACCACCGCACCGGTGGCGATGGCGCGCACCAGGGTGGATTTGCCGCAGCCCATGGTGCCCAGCACCACGATCTTGTGTTCGCGCATGCTCAGGCCCCGCTGCGCTGGCGCACGCTGCGCCACATCCGTGCCAGCAAAGTGCCACCGCCCGCCGCAGCGGTGCTGCGCACTGGTGCGACGTCCTGCGGCATGGCCTCCAGAGCGGCGTAGCCACAGAGGTACGCGGGGTGCACGAAGCTGCGCACTGCATCCGCGGGCACATCCAGCAGGGACGCACATTCGTCCACGCTGCAGGCGCGCTTGAGCAGCAGCGAACACAACCGGAAGCTGTCGTGCTGACGCCCCAGCACGCGGAAGTCCGGCCAGCGCAGCAGCTTTACCCGTGCGTGGCGCTGCAGGCGCGCGTCCAGGTCCTGCCAGTGGTCCGGGCGTTGGCCCCACTGCCACAGCAGCGGACGCAGCGGCTGGCGCGTGCGCTCCCCGGCCAGCTCCTGGTAGCGGCGTGCAGAGATGCCATGCAGGGTCAGCGACTCGAAGCTGTCAGAGAGGTCCTGGGCCAGATGCTCGGCCGGCACCCCGGCCGGCACCACCATCTGGTCCTGCACGAAGTCGATCAGCACCTGCGCGGCCCCGTCCAACGCCAGCACCGCGTGGCCCTGGCGGGCATTGAGGCTTTCCCGCAATGCACGGGTGATGGCCTTGGCACCGCGTGCGGTGCAGGGTTCGTCGATGCTCGAAGCCGGTGTGCTGTCCACCATGTGCCTCAGTGCGTGTTCAATGGCCGCGTCGTCCAGCACCGGTCCATTGCTGCGCTCGCCATCGCGCAGCTGGCCCTGCTGGTCCTCCACCCATAACTGGATGCGCGGGCGCTCGCGCACCATGCGCAGCGCCGCATTGCGCAGCGCCGGTGTGTCCCGGATCACCAGCAGGTCGCATTCGTCGAGGTCGCGACAGGTGCTGACCCCGTCGGCCGTCAAAGACGCAGCCGAACGCAAGCGCTGCAGCAGCGCACGCTCCCCCTGCATGTCCGACCCCACCACCAGCACCCTTGCCATCCGCGTTCCCCTGCCTTGTGAAAGATCACATCCCGTGCGGAATAGAGCCCGGTTAGCCTATGCCAACGCCGTCAGGGGCATAGGTGATGGATTTCTCATTTTTTGCAGGTAAATCTGGCCAAAAATCGGTTTCCGGATAGCTTGCAGGCAGGCAAGTTTCATGCCTTTTTCACGAATCCGACCTCGGTGTCCAGTCGTGAGCTGGACTGACGGAGTTCACAGTTTCTGCCGTCGCAAAAAAAAGAACCCGCGCCGAAGCGCGGGTTCCTCGTAGATCACACTGAAAAGGCAGATCAGCCCTTCAGCGCATCCAGTGCGGCGTTGAACGTGGCGCTCGGGCGCATCGCCTTCGACACCTTGCCCAGGTCCGGGCGGTAGTAGCCGCCGATGTCCACGGCCTTGCCCTGCACCGCGGCCAGCTCGGCCACGATGGCCTGCTCGTTGTCGGTGAGTGCCTTGGCCAACGGGGCGAACTTCGCCTTCAGCTTGGCATCTTCATCCTGCGCGGCCAGGGCCTGGGCCCAGTACAGCGCGATGTAGAAGTGGCTGCCGCGGTTGTCGATGCCACCCAGCTTGCGCGACGGCGACTTGTCGTTGTCCAGGAACTGGCCGTTGGCCTGGTCCAGGGTCTTGGCCAGCACCGCGGCGTCGGCGTTGTTGTAGCGCTCGCCCAGGTGTTCCAGCGACGCGGCCAGGGCCAGGAATTCACCCAGCGAATCCCAGCGCAGGTAGTCCTCTTCCACGAACTGCTGCACGTGCTTGGGGGCCGAACCACCGGCACCGGTTTCGAACAGACCACCACCGGCCATCAGCGGCACGATGGACAGCATCTTCGCGCTGGTGCCCAGTTCCATGATCGGGAACAGGTCGGTCAGGTAGTCGCGCAGCACATTGCCGGTCACCGAGATGGTGTCCTCACCCTTGCGGATGCGGTCCAGCGAGAAGGTGGTCGCTTCCACCGGGGCGAGGATGCGGATGTCCAGGCCAGCGGTGTCGTGGTCCTTCAGGTAGGTGTTGACCTTGGCGATCACCTGGGCGTCGTGGGCGCGCTTCTCGTCCAGCCAGAACACGGCCGGGGTGCTGCTCAGGCGGGCGCGGTTCACGGCCAGCTTGACCCAGTCCTGGATCGGCGCGTCCTTGGTCTGGCACATGCGCCAGATGTCACCGGTCTGCACGGCGTGTTCGAAGATCACGCTGCCGGCGTCGTCGGTGACGCGCACGGTGCCGTCGGCGGGAATCTGGAAGGTCTTGTCGTGCGAGCCGTACTCTTCGGCCTTCTGCGCCATCAGGCCGACGTTCGGCACCGAGCCCATGGTGGCCGGGTCGAACGCGCCGTGGGCGATGCAGTCGTCAATGACGGCCTGGTACACGCCGGCGTAGCAGCGGTCCGGAATGACGGCCTTGGCATCCTGCAGCTTGCCTTCGGCATTCCACATGCCGCCGGAGTCGCGGATCATGGCCGGCATCGAGGCGTCGACGATGACGTCGCTGGGCACGTGCAGGTTGGTGATGCCCTTGTCGGAGTTGACCATGGCCAGGCCCGGGCGCTTGCCGTACTCGGCAGCCAGGTCGGCCTTGATCGCTTCCTGGGTGGCTTCCGGCAGCTGCGGCAGGCGTGCGTACAGGTCGCCGATGCCGTTGTTGGCGTCGAAGCCGGCCTGCTTGAGCACGTCGGCGTGCTTGGCCAGCACGTCCTTGTAGAACTCTTCCACCACCAGGCCGAACATGATCGGGTCGGAGACCTTCATCATGGTGGCCTTCAGGTGCAGCGAGAACAGCACGCCCTTGGCCTTGGCGTCGGCAATCTGCGCCTGCACGAAGGCGGCCAGCGCGCTGCGGCTCATGACGGCGGCGTCGACGATTTCACCGGCCTTGACCGCGGTCTTTTCCTTCAGCACCACGGCGCTGCCGTCGGCCTTGACCAGTTCGATCTTGAGGTTGCCGGCGTTGGCCAGGGTGGCGGACTTTTCGCTGCCGTAGAAATCACCGGCGTCCATGTGCGAGACATGCGACTTGGAGTCCTTCGACCACTTGCCCATGCGGTGCGGGTGCTTGCGGGCGTAGTTCTTCACCGACAGCGGCGCGCGGCGGTCGGAATTGCCTTCGCGCAGCACCGGGTTCACCGCGCTGCCCTTGACCTTGTCGTAGCGGGACTTGATGTCGCGCGAGACATCGTCGGTGGGCGCATCCGGGTAGTTCGGCAGGGCGTAGCCCTGGTCCTGCAGTTCCTTGATGGCGGCTTTGAGCTGCGGCACCGAGGCGCTGATGTTGGGCAGCTTGATGATGTTGGCGTCCGGGGTGGTCGCCAGCTGGCCCAGTTCGGCCAGATCATCGGCCTGCTTCTGCTCGTCTTTGAGGTAATCCGGGAACAGCGCCAGGATGCGACCGGACAGCGAGATGTCGCGGGTCTCGACCGCGATGCCGGCGGTAGCGGTATAGGCCTCGACGATGGGCAGCAGCGACGCGGTCGCCAAGTAAGGAGCCTCATCGGTGAGGGTGTAGAGAATCTTGGGCGTGTTCGACATGGGGAACGGATACTCTGCGGGGAAACCCCCGCATTGTCGCGGTTTAGGCCCCCCGTAGCAAAGCCGCACCATACGCGGCGGTATTGGGTTGAATAAAAAAGACGCAGCCTCGCGGCTGCGTCCATCGTGAGCCCGTACCGGGAGAGAGTCGGCGTAGGCTTACTTGACCTCGAACTCCTGCGGCGTTCCAGCCGCTCTACCATCTACCGTGACTTCCGCGCGGTACTTGCCCGCCGGCCAGCCATTGGCATTCGTGAAGCTGATGTTGGTGGTTTCCGCACCGGTGGTGTTCAGCGCCTGGCTCTGTTCGCCGGCCACCTGGCCGTCCTGGTAGGTCAGCTTCGCGCCCACGTTGGTGTTGTTGGCGGTGCCGTCAGTACGGATCGAGACGATGATTACGTCCTTCGGCGCGAACAGCGCCGTCGGGGCCACCGACTTGTCCGCCGCTGCGGTCTTGCCCACCGATACTGCGGAGACGTTCACTGCCGCCGCCTGCGTCATCGGCTGTGGCGCGGCCGGTTCGGTCACCGGTGCCGGCGCGGTGGCCGCCGGTTGCGCGGTGGTGTCCACCGACTCTTCTTTCTTCTTGCAGCCGGTCACGGCGACAGTTGCCAGCAGGGCAGCTAGTACGGCGGTACTGATCGATGTCTTCTTCATGGAATTCCTCCCAGGGAATGGTTGGGCCAGACCGTCGGTTCAGGTCTTCGGCGGCAGTTTCAGGACCTGTCCCGGGAAGATCTTGTCCGGGTCGTCCAACACATCTTTATTGGCGTCGAAAATCTTCTTCCAGGCGTTGGCATCGCCCAGTTCCTGCTTGGCGATCCTCGACAGCGAATCGCCCTTCTGCACGGTGTAGGTGCCACCGCCTACCTTTTCGGCGGTGGTATCCACCGAGGCGGTCACGCCGGAAAAATCCGCCTTCTCCACCTTCTCTGCCGTGGTATCCACCTTGGCGGACACCCCGGAGAAATCGGCCTTCTTGTCGGTACTCATCCGCACGCTCCCTTCCACAAGTGGGGACATGGAACGCACGGTGTCACAGGGGTTGTTAATGGCGGATGGCGTAGGTGTGAAGGGTTTGGGCGGAATTCTGAACAGGGGGGACGGGAAGCCTTGAGGTGTCCCGGGGCGGGGTAAAATGGACGGCATGAATACCCCCCAGGACTCTAGCCTCGGTCGCGAGGTCGCCTACCCGTCGCAGTACGACCCCGGCCTGCTCTTCCCCATCCCCCGCCGCGCCGCCCGTGAGGAGATCGGTGTGGATGACGCGCACCTGCCCTTCGTCGGTCACGACCGCTGGCAGGCCTATGAGCTGAGCTGGCTGGACCGTCGCGGCAAGCCGCGAGTCGCGGTGGCCACGGTCAGCGTGCCCTGCACCTCGCCGAACCTGATCGAGTCCAAGTCGTTCAAGCTGTATCTCAACTCGCTCAACAGCACCCGCTTCGATGACGACCAGGCCGCCCGCCAATGCATCGCAGTCGACCTGTCGGCCTGCGCCGGGGCGGTGGTGAACGTGGTATTCGGGGTACCGCCGCTGGTGGAAGCCGCCGAGGGCGAGTCACTGGATGAGCTGGAGGTGACCATTGACCGCTATGGCCCGCCCGCGCCGGAGCTGCTGTCCGCCAATGACGGCCATGTAGTCACTGAGACGCTGAGCTCGGCCCTGCTCAAGTCCAACTGCCCGGTCACCGGCCAGCCCGACTGGGCGCACGTCAGCGTGCGCTACCACGGCCCGCGCATCGACCGCGAAGGCCTGCTGCGCTATCTGGTGAGCTACCGCGAGCACGCCGAGTTCCACGAGCAGTGCGTGGAACGCATTTTCAGCGAGGTGAGCCAGCGCTGCCGGCCGCAGTGGCTGGAAGTGGAGGCGCGGTATACCCGGCGTGGCGGGTTGGATATCAATCCGTGGCGGGCGAGTCCGGGGATTGAAGCCCCGGCGCGTACGGTGCGCGAAATCCGGCAATGACGCGGGTGCGGCGCGTTGCGCCGACGCACGACCAACGATCGTGCGCCACCGATCCATGCCGCGGGGGTGCCACCGATCCATGCCGCCGTAGGTAGCGCACGACCGTTGGTCGTGCGCCCGAATCACCCGGCCGCCTTCGGCGCGTTCAAATAATCGAGGCTGACCTGCAACAACGCCCGCAGCCCCACATCCAGCGCCTTCTCATCCAGCAGGAACTTCGGCGAATGGTTGGCCGGAGCCTTGGCCGGGTCGATCCCTTCGCTGGTGGAGCCAACGAAGAAGAACATGCCCGGCACCTGCTGGGCGAACAGCGAGAAGTCCTCCGCGCCCATCTGCAGCGGCGGCTCGTACACATTGGCTTCGCCCACCACCGCCTGCAGGCTGGGCAGCATGCGCGCGGTCAGTGCCGGGTCGTTGACCGTGGCCGGGTTGCCCTCGGCCTCGTAGATCTCGGTTTCGGCCTTGGCCCCATGCGCAGCGGCAGTGTGTTCGGCGACATTGCGCAGGTCGGCGAAGATCTGCTGGCGCATGCCTTCATCAAACGTACGGATGGTGCCGACCATCTCCACTTCGTCGGGGATGATGTTGTAGCGGATGCCACCCTTGATCGCGCCGAAGCTGACCACCGCCGGCTGCTTGGAGATGTTGGAACGACGGCTGACGATGGTCTGCGCGGTGCCGACCAGGTCGGCGGTGGCGACGATCGGATCGACCCCGTTCCACGGCGCTGAACCGTGGGTCTGCCGGCCGATCACCTTGATCCCGAAGCGGTCCGACGCGGCCATCAGCGGGCCACCGCGCACGGCGATCTGGCCCGCCTGCACGCTGGAGAACACATGCAGGCCGAACACCGCTTCTGGCTTGAAGTCAGCAAACACGCCCTCCTTGAGCATCAGCGCGGCACCGCCCTCTTCCGGCGGCGGCGCCCCCTCTTCGGAGGGCTGGAAGATCAGCATCACTTCACCGGGCAGGTTGTCGCGCATCTTCACCAGCGCGTCGGCCACACCCAGCAGGGTGGCAGTGTGGGCGTCATGGCCGCAGGCATGCATCACCCCGACCTGCTCGCCGCGGTAGGTGCTGGTGGCCTTGCTGGCGAACGGCAGAGTGGTCTGCTCGGTCACCGGCAGCGCATCCATGTCGGCGCGCAGGGCGATGCGCGGGCCGGGCTTTCCACCCTTGATGATCGCCACCACGCCGTGGTGGGCAATGCCGGTCTTCGGCTTCAAGCCCATCGCGCGCAGACGCTCGGCGACCTTGGCCGAGGTGCGCTCTTCGCGGTTGGACAGCTCCGGGTGCTGGTGGAAGTCGCGTCGCCACTCCACCACCTGCGCCTGCAGACGGGCGGCGGCAGCGGTCACTTCCGGGCGCTCGGCCGGGGCGGCGGCAGCCAGAGCGGGCGAAGCAAGCAGCAGGGCGGACAGCAGCAGCGACAGACGGGGCATTGCAGTCTCCAGAGAAAGGCAGCCGGGCAAGCCCGGCTCTACGCGAGGGTGAACCTGAATGTAGGGCATCCGGCCCCACGGGGAAAGCCGCACGGGGATGGCCTTGGGTCAACGCGAAGCACGCTGGCGCGTTACCGCAGGGAACCTGCACGGTTCCGCCCGGTCAGAGCGCACGTCCCATCCGTCATGCAGGCAGTCTCACGGCGGGCGGGTATGCTTTGCAGCAGCCAACCGGGCCCTTGCCCTTCGCCAGCCTCAGGAGTTTTGAATGTCGCGTTTCTGGAAGATCGTGCTGCTGGTGATCGCAGTGCTGGTGGTGGGCCTGATCGGCCTGCGCGTGCTGGGCGGGGGCAAGGACAAGGCCGGCGGGCCCGGCGCGGCGGCCGAAGCCGGCAAGGACGGCGGGCGTGACAGCGCGCCGGTGCCGGTCACCGTGGTCGATGCCGCGCGCCAGGACGTGCCGGTGTATGCCAGCGCGCTGGGCACGGTGTCGGCAATGAACACCGTCACCGTGAGCCCGCAGGTGGGCGGGCAGCTGATCAGCCTGAACTTCAAGGAAGGCCAGGAAGTAAAGCAGGGCGATGTGCTGGCCCAGATCGACCCGCGCACGGCGCAGGCCAGCTATGACGAGGCCGCCGCGGCCAAGCGCCAGAACCAGGCGCTGCTGGCCACCGCGCGCTCCAATTACGCGCGTTCCAATTCGCCGGAATACCGCCAGTACGTCGCCAAGACCGACCTGGACACCCAGCGCAACCAGGTGGCCCAGTACGAAAGCACGGTGGCCGCCAACGAAGCCAGCATGCGTGCCGCCCAGGTGCAGCTGCAGTACACCAGGGTCACCGCACCGATCTCCGGCATTGCCGGCATCCGCGCGGTGGACGCCGGCAACGTGGTCAGCGCCGGTACCGCGCTGGTGACGCTGACCCAGGTGCACCCGATCCACATCGTGTTCAACCTGCCCGAGCGCCAGCTGCCGGACGTGCGTCAGGCCCAGCAGGCCGGCCCGGTGACCATTGCCGCACTGGACCGCAACGACGCGCATGTGCTCACCGACGGCGGCAAGCTGGACGTGGTGGACAACCAGATCAGCAGCGACAGCGGCACCTTCCGTGCCCGTGCGCTGTTCGACAACCCCGACAACACCTTGTGGCCGGGCCAGTTCGTCAACGTGCGCATGCAATTGCGCACCATCAGCGGCGGCGTGGTCATTCCGACCCAGGCGGTGATGCGTGGGCCGGACGGCGAGTACGTATACATCGTGCAGGCCGACAACACCGTGGCCATGCAGACGGTGAAGAGCGGCGTGGAAGTGGGCGACAGCCATGTGCAGATCACCGAAGGCCTGAAGGGCGGCGAGCGGGTGGTCAGCGAAGGCCAGTTCCGCCTGAAGCCGGGCAGCAAGGTCACCGCGCTGAAGCCGGGCGAAACCCCGGCCGCGCCGACCGAGGCCGAACTCAAGGCTGCTGCCCAGCAGCAGGGTCCGGGTGGCCGCCGTGGCGGTGGTCCGCGCTGATCGCGCACCGCGTCTTTCCGGTACCGGCGTGCGCGCGGGTACCGGCTTTCTGCATTGCCGTCTGACGTAACCGCAAGGACCCGCCCGTGGGCTTTTCGACGATCTTCATCCGCCGCCCCATCGCCACCTCGCTGTTGATGGCGGGTTTGTTGCTGCTGGGCATCCTGGGCTACCGGCAGTTGCCGGTGTCGGCGCTGCCGGAAGTGGACGCGCCCAGCCTGGTGGTCACCACCCAGTACCCCGGTGCCAACGCGACCACCATGGCCTCGCTGGTGACCACGCCGCTGGAGCGCCAGTTCGGGCAGATCTCCGGGCTGGAGCTGATGACCTCCGATTCGTCGGCCGGCTTGTCCACGATCATCCTGCAGTTCTCCATGGACCGCGACATCGACATTGCCGCGCAGGACGTGCAGGCAGCGATCCGCCAGGCCACCCTGCCCTCGTCGCTGCCCTACCAGCCGGTCTACAACCGGGTGAATCCGGCGGATGCGGCGATCGTCACTCTCAAGCTCACCTCGGACACGCGCCCGCTGCGCGATGTGAACAACTACGCCGACTCGATCCTGGCCCAGCGCCTGTCACAGGTGCAGGGCGTCGGCCTGGTCTCGATCGCCGGCAACGTGCGCCCGGCCGTGCGCATCCAGGTCAATCCGGCGCAGCTGTCGAACATGGGCCTGACCCTGGAAGAGCTGCGCAGCGCGCTCACCCAGGCCAACGTCAACGCACCGAAAGGCTCGCTCAACGGCAAGACCCAGTCCTACAGCATCGGCACCAATGACCAGCTGACCAGCGCGGCCGAATACCGCGACACCATCATCAGCTACCAGAACGGTCGCCCGGTGCGGCTGTCGGACGTGGCGCAGGTGATCGACGGCGTGGAGAACGACCAGCTGGCGGCCTGGGCCGACGGCAAGCCGGCGGTGCTGCTGGAAGTGCGCCGCCAGCCGGGCGCGAACATCGTGCAGACGGTGGAACGCATCCGTGCCCTGCTGCCGCAGCTGCAGAGCGTGCTCCCCGCCGACGTACACCTGGAGATCTTCTCCGACCGCACCGAAACCATCCGTGCTTCGGTGCATGAAGTGCAGTTCACCCTGATCCTGACCATCGGGCTGGTGGTGGCGGTGATCTTCGTGTTCCTGCGCCGGTTGTGGGCGACCATCATTCCGTCGGTGGCGGTGCCGCTGTCGCTGGCCGGCACCTTCGGGGTGATGGCGTTTGCCGGAATGTCGCTGGACAACCTGTCGCTGATGGCGCTGGTGGTGGCCACCGGCTTCGTGGTCGACGATGCGATCGTGATGATCGAGAACATCGTCCGCTACATCGAGCAGGGCAAGAGTGGCCCGGAAGCGGCCGAGATCGGTGCGCGCCAGATCGGCTTCACCGTGCTGTCGCTGACCGTGTCGCTGGTGGCGGTGTTCCTGCCACTGCTGCTGATGCCGGGCGTCACCGGGCGGTTGTTCCACGAGTTCGCGTGGGTGCTGAGCATCGCAGTGGTGCTGTCGATGCTGATCTCGCTGACCCTCACCCCGATGATGTGCGCCTATCTGCTCAAGCCCGATGCGCTGCCGGAAGGCGAAGACGCGCACGAACGGGCGGCGGCGGCCGGCAAGCAGAACCTGTGGACCCGCACCGTGGGTCTGTACGAGCGCAGCCTGGACTGGGTGCTGGAGCACCAGCCGCTGACCCTGGCGGTGGCGGGCGGCGCGCTGGTGCTGACCGTGCTGCTGTACGTGCTGATTCCCAAGGGGCTGCTGCCCGAACAGGACACCGGGCTGATCACCGGCGTGGTCCAGGCCGACCAGAACATCGCCTTCCCGCAGATGGAGCAGCGCACCCAGGCGGTGGCCGAAGCCCTGCGCAAGGACCCGGCAGTGACCGGTGTATCCGCCTTCATCGGCGCGGGCAGCATGAACCCCACGCTCAACCAGGGCCAGCTGTCGATCGTGCTGAAGCAGCGCGGCGACCGTGACGGGCTGGATGAGATCCTGCCGCGCCTGCAGCAGGCGGTGGCCGGCATTCCCGGCGTGGCGCTGTACCTGAAGCCGGTGCAGGACGTCACCCTGGATACGCGTGTCGCGGCCACCGAGTACCAGTACTCGCTGTCGGACGTGGACAGCGAACAGGTCGCCCTGCAGGCCACCCGCCTCACCGAGGCACTGCGCCAGCGCCCGGAACTGGCCGACGTCGACAACAACCTGTCCAACCAAGGCCGTGCGCTGGAGCTGAACATCGACCGCGACAAAGCCAGCGTGCTGGGCGTGCCGATGCAGACCATCGACGACACCCTGTACGACGCCTTCGGCCAGCGCCAGATCTCGACCATCTTCACCGAACTCAACCAGTACCGCGTGGTGCTGGAAGTAGCCCCGGAGTTCCGCACCAGCACCGCGCTGATGAACCAGCTGGCGGTGGCCTCGAACGGAGCCGGCGCGCTGACCGGCAGCAATGCCACAAACTTCGGCCAGGTCACCTCGTCCAACTCCTCCACCGCCACCGGCATCGGCGCGCAGAACACCGGCATTCCGGTCGGCGCGGGCAACATCATTCCGCTGTCGGCGCTGGCTGAAGGCAAGGTCACCAGCACCCCGCTGGTGGTCAGCCACCAGCAGCAGCTGCCGGCGGTCACGGTGTCGTTCAACATCGCCCCGGGCTACTCGTTGTCCGACGCGGTCAAGGCGATTGAAGAGACCAAGGCCAGCCTGGACATGCCGGCGCAGGTGCATGCGCAGTTCATCGGCAAGGCTGCCGAGTTCACCGGCAGCCAGACCGACGTGGTGTGGCTGCTGCTGGCCTCGCTGGTAGTGATCTACATCGTGCTGGGCGTGCTGTATGAAAGCTACATTCACCCGATCACCATCATCTCGACCCTGCCGCCAGCCGGCGTGGGCGCGCTGCTGGCGCTGATGGTGTGTGGCCTGAGCCTGTCCGTGGACGGCATCGTCGGCATCGTGCTGCTGATCGGCATCGTCAAGAAGAACGGCATCATGATGGTCGACTTCGCGATCGAGGCGCGCCGCGCCGGTGCCAATGCGCATGAAGCGATCCGCCGCGCCTGCCTGCTGCGTTTCCGCCCGATCATGATGACCACCGCCGCGGCCATGCTCGGCGCATTGCCGCTGGCGCTGGGCACCGGCATCGGTTCGGAGCTGCGCCGCCCGCTGGGCATCGCCATCGTCGGCGGGCTGCTGCTGTCGCAGCTGGTCACGCTGTACACCACGCCGGTGATCTACCTGTACATGGAACGCTTCTCCGAGCGCATGCGCCTGCGTCGTGAGCAGCGGGCGCTGCGCCACGCCGCCGCACAGGACCGCGCGTGAACATCTCCGGTCCGTTCATCCGCCGCCCGATCGGCACCACCCTGCTGGCCATCGGCCTGTTTGTGATCGGCCTGCTCTGTTACCTGAAACTGGGCGTGTCGGCGTTGCCGAACATCCAGATTCCGGTGATCTTCGTGCACGCCAGCCAGTCCGGCGCGGATGCCACCACCATGGCCTCCACGGTAACCGCACCGCTGGAACGCTATCTGGGCCAGCTGCCCGGCGTGGACCAGATGCGCTCTTCCAGTTCGGAAGGCAGCTCGCTGGTGTTCATGATCTTCCAGAGCGGCGTGGACATTGATTCGGCGGCGCTGGATGTGCAGACCGCGATCAACTCGGCCCAGGCCGACCTGCCCTCCGGGCTGGGATCGCCGATGTTCCAGAAGGCCAACCCGAACGACGACCCGGTGATCGCCATCGCGCTCACCTCGCAGACCCAGTCGGCCGATGAGCTGTACAACGTGGCCGACTCGCTGCTGGCCCAGCGCATCCGCCAGATCAGCGGGGTGTCGTCGGTGGATATCGCCGGTGCCTCCACGCCGGCGGTGCGGGTGGATGTGAACCTGCGCCTGCTCAACGCGCTGAACCTGACCCCGGACGACCTGCGCAACGCAGTGCGCGCGGCCAACGTGACATCACCGACCGGCTTCCTCAGCGACGGCAACACCACCACCGCGATCATCGCCAACGACTCGGTGGCGCGCGCGGCGGACTTCGCCAACCTGGTGATCAAGACCCAGGACGACGGCCGGGTGATCCGGCTCAAGGACGTGGCCAACGTCTACGACGGCCAGCAGGATGCCTACCAGGCCGCCTGGTTCAACCACAAACCGGCGGTGGTGATGTATGTGTTCACCCGCGCCGGGGCCAACATCGTGGAAACGGTGGATCGGGTGAAAGCGCAGATTCCGACCCTGCGCGACTACCTGCAGCCGGGCACGGTGCTGACCCCCTATTTCGACCGCACACCGACCATCCGCTCGTCGCTGCACGAAGTGCAGATCACCCTGTTGATCAGCCTGGCGATGGTGGTGCTGACCATGGCGCTGTTCCTGCGCCGGCTGGCTCCGACGCTGATTGCTGCGATCACCGTGCCGCTGTCGCTGGCCGGTGCGGCGCTGGTGATGTACGTGTTCGGCTTCACCCTGAACAACCTGAGCCTGCTGGCGCTGGTGATTGCGATTGGCTTCGTGGTTGACGATGCCATCGTGGTGATCGAGAACATCATGCGCCACCTGGATGAAGGCATGCCGCGGATGCAGGCGGCCTTGACCGGTGCGCGCGAGATCGGCTTCACCATTGTCTCGATCACCGCCTCGCTGGTGGCGGTGTTCATTCCACTGCTGTTTGCCAGTGGCATGGTCGGCGCGTTCTTCCGCGAGTTCACGGTGACCCTGGTGGCCGCCATCGTGGTCTCGATGATCGTCTCGCTGACCCTGACGCCTGCGCTGTGCAGCCGCTTCCTGAGCGCGCACGAAGAACCGGAGAAGCCGTCGCGGATCGGTCGTTTCCTGGATGGCGCGCACGACCGCATGCTGCGCGTCTACACCGTGTGCCTGGACTTCTCGCTGCGCCACGCCCTGCTGTTGTCGCTGACCCCGATCCTGCTGATCGTGGCCACGGTGATGCTGGCCGGCGCGGTCAAGAAGGGCTCATTCCCACCGCAGGACACCGGGCTGATCTGGGGCCGTGCCAATTCCAGCGCGACGGTCTCGTTTGAAGACATGGTCAACCGCCAGCGCCGCATCACCGACATGCTGATGGCCGACCCGGCGGTGAAGACGGTGGGCGTGCGTCTGGGCAGTGGTCGTCAGGGCTCCAGCGCACAGTTCAACGTCGAGCTGAAAACCCGCAAGGAAGGCCGCCGCGAGACCACCGCGGTCGCGCTGGCCCGGTTGAGCGCCAAGGCCGACCGCTACCCGGACCTGCAGCTGCGCCTGCGCGCGATCCAGGACCTGCCCAGCGATGGTGGCGGTGGCAACAGCCAGGGCGCGCAGTATCGCGTTTCGCTGCAGGGCAATGACCTGGCCCAGCTGCAGGAATGGCTGCCCAAGGTACAGGCAGCGCTGAAGCAGAATCCCAAGCTGCGCGACGTCGGCACCGACGTGGATACCGCCGGCCTGCGCCAGAACGTGGTGATCGACCGCGCCAAGGCGGCGCGCCTGGGCGTTTCGGTCGGCGCGATTGATGGCGCGCTGTATGGTGCGTTTGGTCAGCGCCAGATATCCACCATCTATTCGGACATCAACCAGTACAGCGTCGTGGTCAATGCCCTGCCCGAGCAGACCGCCACGCCGAAGGCGCTGGATGAGATCTATGTGCGTGCCGGCAATGGCGAGATGATTCCGCTGACCGCGGTGGCCGAGCAGGTGCCCGGGCTGGCCCCGCCGCAGATCACCCACCAGAACCAGTACACCACCATGGACCTGAGCTACAACCTGGCTCCGGGCGTGAGTACGGGCGAAGCGGATCTGATCATCAAGCGCACCGTGGATGGTCTGCGCCTGCCAGGTGACATCCGCATCAGCGACGGCGGCGGATTCAACGTGCAGCTGAATCCGAACTCGATGTTGATCCTGGTATTGGCGGCGATCATCACCGTGTATCTGGTGCTGGGCATGCTGTACGAAAGCCTGGTGCACCCGGTGACCATTCTATCCACGCTGCCGGCGGCGGGCGTGGGTGCATTGCTGGCGCTGTTCGTGACCAACACCGAGCTGTCGGTGATCTCGATGATCGCGCTGGTGCTGCTGATCGGCATCGTGAAGAAGAACGCGATCATGATGATCGACTTCGCGGTGGTAGCGCAGCGCGAGCATGGCAAGACACCGCTGGAGGCGGTGCGCGAGGCCAGCATCGTGCGCTTCCGCCCGATCATGATGACCACCATGGTGGCGATCCTGGCGGCGGTGCCGTTGGCGATCGGTATCGGCGAGGGCTCCGAACTGCGGCGTCCGCTGGGTATCGCGATGATCGGCGGCCTGCTGTTCTCGCAGAGTCTGACCCTGCTCAGCACGCCGGCGTTGTATGTGATCTTCTCGTGCCTGCAGGGCCATTGGCGCGCATGGCGGGCACGCCGCCGCGCAAAGGCGTCACGACCAACGGTCGTGACCCACCGGTAGGTACCCACCGTTGGTGGGTACACGTTGCGCGTGTCAATGATGACAATCATTTGACGCGCGGTAACGAAAAGAGAACAATTCGCGGCAGCCACGGTCCTGCCGCGCCTCGCGCCCTGCACTGATTCCCGCCTTCCGCGGGCAGCGCCCCGACTCAGCCACCTCCCCCTTTTCCGCCATCACCTGATCGCGGACGGTGTGCTGCTGTCCGCGGAGGACCCCGACATCATGCAATCTGCTGCACTGCTTCGTCCTACGCTGTTAGCTCTGTCGCTTTCGCTGGCCTGCGTCGCCCAGGCCCAGACCACGCCTGACGGCACCGCGCGCACGCGCAGCGCCACCGACCTGGATGCCATCACCGTGACCGGTGAGCGCGCCCACACCGATACCGGCGCACTGGGTGACCGCGCGGTGCGCGATACCCCGTTCGCCATTTCGGTCGTCGGCCGAGAAGCCATCGAGCAGCGCCAGGTGGTGTCGCTGGGCGAGGCGTTCCTGACCGACCCGTCGGTGGTGACGCAGGTCAGTGCGTATGCCAGTGGCTGGAGCTCGCCGATCCGCAACCGCGGCATTGATCTGAGCTACGACAGCTACCGCGTCAACGGCCTGCAGGTGTCTTCGTGGGGCACCGAGTGGCCGCTGGAAGTGATGGAGCAGGTGGAACTGCTGAAGGGTCCGGGTGGCTTCATGTACGGCTTCGGCCAGCCGGGTGGCATCATCAATTACGTCACCAAGAAGCCGACCGACACCACCACCCTGTCCACCCAGCTGGGCTGGCGCGAGCAGGGCGTGGTCAGCGGCCAGGTCGACGTGGGTGGACGCTTCGGCAACGAAGACATGTTCGGCTACCGCTTCAATGCGTACCAGGAGAAGGGCGAGACCTTCAGTGGCGGCGAGGTGAACCGCAAGGTGGGCTCGCTGTCGCTGGATGCGCGCCTCAGCGACGCCGTCACCTGGACCTTCGACGGCGTGTTCCAGGAACGGGACCTGAGCGAAGAGTCGCCGCAGTGGTACTTCCGTGGGATCACCGAACTGCCGCGTCCGATTGGCGGCGACGTCGACAACAGCATTCCCGGTACCTACTACGACACACGCTCCAGCCTGCTGTCGACCGCATTGAACTGGCAGATCAGCGAGGACTGGAAGGCCAGTGTGAGCTACGGCTACACCAGCTCGTGGAATGACGTGAACAAGATCTTCGCCTACGTCGACGATGTGAACGGCGACTACGACATCAATTCGTACGAACTGGGCGGAAAGAGCGAGTGGAAGCATGCGCAGGCGATGCTGCAGGGCCGGTTCCAGACCGGCCCGCTGTCGCACCAGGTGGTGGCGGGCGTCTCGCACCAGAAGGCAACGGGCTGGGACCGTCCGTATGAGTGGAATCTGATCGGCCGCGGCAACCTGTACCAACGCCCGACCATCCGCCACGACGCGGTCGGCTCGCGGGTGATGACGCGCAGCAGCGAGACGATCCAGCAGGCGGTGTTCGTCAGCGACACGGTGGACTTCGGCCACGGCTGGTCGGTGCTGGCCGGTGCGCGCTACAACGACTTCGAGAACAAGGGCAGCTACCACACCTATCCGGTGACCCCGACCTACGCGGTGATGTACAAGCCGGTGGAGGAAGTGACCCTGTATACCAGCTATGTGGAATCGCTGGAGGCGGGCAACCGCGTTGGTTCGGATTACATCAACGCCGGCGACGTCCTGGACCCGACCATCAGCAAGCAGTTCGAGGTCGGCGCGAAGATGGAGTATCCGCGCTGGAACGCGAACGTGGCGGCGTTCCGTCTGGAGCGCGGCGCGAACATCGACCGGATCACCCCGGCCGGCCTGCTGCTGGTGCAGGATGGCATCACCCTGTACGAAGGCATTGAAGCCAGCGGCGCGGTGCACCTGACCGATGCGTTCACGCTGGGCGGCGGCGTGACCTGGCTGGATCCGACCTACGACAAGCTGTCGCCGGACAGCGCCAGCCAGCAGGGCAACCGCACCACCGGCGCGGCGCGCTGGAACGGCGTGCTGCACGCGAACTACCAGCTGCCGTGGGTGGATGGCCTGGAGGCCTACGCACTGGCCCGCTACTACGGCGACGTCTATTACGACGCCGACAACACGCTGAAGCTCCCGGACTACACCCTGTTCAACGCCGGCGTGGGCTACCGCATGCAGTGGAACGAGCACGCGGTAACCTGGCGTGCCAGCGTCGAGAACCTGACCAACAAGAAGTACTGGTCCAACGCCGGCCTTGGCCTGCCACGCACGTTCGCGGTAAGCGTGCGCTTGGACCTATAACCGACACACCACTACGTAGAGCCGGGCTTGCCCGGCTGCTGCCGGTCTTTGGCGAACAACCGGTGGCCACCGACCACGTATCGAGGGGCCGGCGGGTGGGGGGTACGGGACCGTGAAGGCACATGGATGTGCCGCCCGAGCCTAACTGGAGATTTAAGGCGTGTCCCGTATCCCCCACCCGCCGGCCCCAAACACGTAGACCTGCAGACGAGGTCGCTCTTCGCGCACCCTCACAACGAAAGCAGCAATAATGCGGGCACCAAAACCGCACGAGCCCGCATGCCCGCCCGAGATTCCCGACTGAGCCGCCTGTGGGCGCATGAAAAGGCCAGCTATGGGTTGCGGGTGTTCATTGCGCTCAGCGTGGCGATGGGCGTGTGCTGGCACTTCGACCAGCTGCCGACCCTGCCCGGGGTGTTCCTGGGCATCATCGCCAGCGCGATTGCCGAGACCGACGACAACTGGTGGGGACGGACGAAGTCCGTCGCCTTGTCGCTGCTGTGCTTCGTCATTGCTGCCGCTGCAGTGGTTGAGCTGTTCGCGTGGCCGTGGTTGTTCATCGCCGCGCTGGCTGCCTCCACCTTCGGCCTGACCCTGCTCGGGGCATTGGGCGAGCGCTATGCCTCCATCGCCCAGGCCACCGTTACGCTGGCCATCTACACCATGATCGGGCTGGAGCAGCACGGCGCGGCCGACCGCGCCCAGGCCATCAACGCGGTCAGCCATCTGCTCGCCGGCGCGCTCTGGTATGGACTGCTGTCCATCCTGTGGACTGCCCTGTTCGCCAACCGCCCGGTGCGCGAACGGGTCGCGCGGCTGTACCACGAGCTGGGGCGCTATCTGGAACTGAAGGCCGACCTGTTCGAACCGGTGCGCGAACTCGACCTGCAGCAGCGCCAGCTCGCCCTGGCCGAGCAGAACCGCCGCGTGGTTGAGGCGCTCAATGCCGCCAAGACCGCCATCCTGGCCCGCTTCGGACGCTCCGGTCGGCCCGGCGTGCAGTCTGGCCTGTACCTGCGGCTGTATTACATGGCGCAGGATTTCCACGAGCGCGCCAGCTCCTCGCACTACCCGTATGGCGCGCTCACCGAAGCCTTCTTCCACAGCGACGTGCTGTACCGCTGCCAGCGCCTGCTCGCGCTGCAGGGCGAGGCCTGCGCGAATCTGGGCACCGCCATCCGCCTGCGCCGGCCGTTCGTGTATGGCGAACTCACCCGCCAGGCCACCGCTGACCTGACCGCTTCACTGGCCTGGCTGCGCGAGCAGCACAACCCGCAGTGGCAGCGGCTGCTCTCTTCGCTGGACCTGCTCGGGCACAACCTGCAGAGCATCGAGCGTCGGCTGTCCGAGGCCGCCCAGTCCGAGACCACGCTGGACAACGTCGACACCCGGCTGCGCGACACCAACCCGCACACCCTGCGCGAGATGGGCGTGCGTATCCGCCAGCAGCTGACGCCCGGCTCGGTGCTGTTCCGGCACGGCCTGCGTATGGCCATCGCACTGGTGGTCGGCTTCGGGGTGATCCATCTGGTCAATGCACAGAACGGGTCGTGGGTGCTGCTGACCATCGTGTTCGTGTGCCGCCCCAACTTCGGTGCGACCCGCCAGCGTCTGGCGCAGCGGGTGGCCGGCACGCTGATCGGCCTGGTGTTCACATGGGCGCTGTTGCAGCTGTTCCAGGACCTGCGCATCGAGCTATTGATCGCACTACTGTCGGCACTGCTGTTCTTCTTCACCCGCCACGACCGCTATCTGGTGGCCTCGGCCGCCATCACGGTGATGGCGCTGACCTGCTTCAACCTGATTGGCGATGGCTTCCTGCTGATCTGGCCGCGACTGGTGGACACCCTGCTGGGCTGCGCGATTGCCGCAGCGGCGGCCTTCCTGATCCTGCCGGACTGGCAGGGGCGGCGGCTCAACGAGGTGATGGCACGGGTGCTGGAGCGCTGCGCCGGCTACCTGCAGGCGGTGCTGGGCCAGTATGGCAGCGGCATGCAGGACGACCTGGCCTACCGGGTCGCGCGCCGCGACATGCACAACGCCGATGTGGCTCTGTCCACCGCACTGTCAAACATGCTGCGTGAGCCGGGGCATGTGCGCCGCAACCTGGATGCGGGGTTCCGCTTCCTGGCCTTGTCCAACACCTTGCTGGGGCATCTGTCGGCGCTGGGGGCGCATCGCGCGCAGCTGGACAGCTACGCCCAGGACCCGCTGGCGCGCAGTGCGGGCGAGCGGGTACAGCAGGCGATGCAGCAGATTGCCTCGGCACTGCAGCAGCGGCAGCCCGTGGAGGAGGGTGACAAGGAGGCAGACAGGGCGCTGGCTGAGCAGCTGGAGCAATTGGACGACGGCATGCCGGCCAAGCTGCAGTTGATCCGCACCCAGCTGGCGCTGATGCTGCGGCTGCTGCCGAAGCTGCGCGGGGCCGCCAACGAGGCGGCGCGCACGTTGCGGTAGACACCGCATGCTAAGGTGCGCCGGTCCGCAAGGAGATTCCATGTCATCCGGTCACAGTCAGTTCGCCCTGCTCCGCCAGCGCCGCTTCCTGCCGTTCTTCATCGTGCAGTCGCTGGGGGCCTTCAATGACAACGTGTACCGCCAGGCGATCATCGGCCTGCTGTTCTATCTCGGCGTCAGCCAGGAGGAGCAGTCGCTGTACACCACGCTCGCGCCGGCGATCTTCATCCTGCCCTACTTCCTGTTTTCGGCACTGGCCGGGCAGATCGCCGAGAAGCTGGAAAAGTCGCGCCTGATCGTGATCACCACCACGATGGAGATCGCGATCATGTCGCTGGCGGCGGTGGGCTTCCTGACCCAGAGCATGCCGGTACTGCTCGTGGCGCTGTTCTGCACCGGCCTGCAGTCGACCCTGTTCGGCCCGGTGAAGTACTCGGTGCTGCCGTCGGTGCTGAAGCCGGAAGAGCTCACCGGCGGCAACGGCCTGGTGGAAATGGGAACCTCGATGTCGATCCTGGTCGGCATGATCAGCGGCGGCATCATCTTCACCCTGGCCGGCAGCTACGGTCCGGTGGTGGCGGCAACAGCGGTGATCGCGCTGGCGGTGGCCGGCAACATCACCGCGCGGATGATTCCCAAGGTGGACGCCGGTGCGCCGGACCTGAAGATCAACTGGAATCCGCTGCCCGAGTCACTGGCGGTGCTGCGCCTGGCAAAGAAGCAGAAGGCGGTGCGCAACGCGATCCTGGGCGTGTCGTGGTTCTGGTTCGTCGGCACCCTGCTGACCTCGCAGTTGCCCACCTACGCCGTGGTCAACCTGGGCGGCGAACCGACGCTGTACATCTTCGCGCTGGCACTGTTCTCGGTCGGCACCGGGGTCGGCTCGCTGCTGTGCGAAAAGCTGTCCGGTCGCACCGTTGAGATCGGCCTGGTGCCGTTGGGTGCATTCGGCATGACCGCTTTCATGCTGGACCTGTACCTCGCACGGGCCGGTGAGGCCACAGCGGCCGGCCTGAGCGTGCCGGCCTTCATTGCGGCGGCCGGCAGCGCGCGCATCATCGTCGATCTGGTTGGCATCGGCCTGTTTACCGGCTTCTTCGTAGTGCCGCTGTTCGCCCTGATCCAGAGCCGCACGCCGAAGTCGGAAATGTCGCGCGTGTTCGCCGCGCTGAACATCCAGAACTCCGGCTTCATCGTCGGCGCGGCGCTGATCGCACTGGCCACGCAGAAGTACCTGCACTGGACGATTCCACAGTTGTTCCTGGCGCTGGCGATCGCCAACGCGGTGGTGGCGATCTACATCTTCACCATCGTCCCCGAATTCCTGATGCGCTTCCTCAGCTGGGTGATGGTGCGCACGCTGTACCGGCTGCGCCCGCACGGTATTGAAGCCAACGTTCCGGATGAAGGCGCGGCGTTGATCGTCTGCAATCATGTCAGCTACATGGATGCATTGATCCTGTCGGCGACGATTCCGCGCCCGGTCCGCTTCGTCATGTACTACAAGATCTTCAACATTCCGGTGATGCGCTGGATCTTCCGCACCGCCAAGGCCATTCCGATTGCCGGTGCGCGCGAAGATCCGGCGTTGATGCAGGCGGCGTTCGACGAGGTGGACAGGGCGCTGGCCGAGGGCGAGCTGGTCTGCATCTTCCCGGAAGGAGCCCTCACCCGCGATGGCGAGATGGCGGCCTTCAAGTCGGGCGTGGAAAAGATCCTGGAGCGCCGGCCCGTGCCGGTCGTGCCGATGGCGCTGCGCGGCATGTGGGACAGCATGTGGAGCCGGCGCGATACCCGGCTGGGGCGCATGCGCGTGCCACGCCGCTTCCGCGCGCACATCGAGGTGGCGGCGGGACCGCCGGTGGATGGAGCCAGCACCGACGCGGCGCAACTGGAAGCGCTGGTTCGTACGCTGCGGGCCGGGCAGGCTTGAGTCGCCATACGCTGCCGAACTTGGGTAGGGAACGTCTTAATTTGACGCTTCCCGCCATGTAAACGCATACATTCGGGGCCAACATGGGGTAGATTACCGCCCCATAGGGGGTGTCCGACGGGATTTTGGCGATGCCGTCGGACCACCAAAGGAATGGAGCAGTACTTGAATCACCCGCCAACACCACCTTCATCAGCCGTCTTCGTTCCGAACCACCTGGTGTGGGCGATCCTGACGACGTTGTTCTGCTGTCTGCCGCTGGGGGTGGTGTCAATCGTCTATGCCGCGCAGGTCGATGGCCGTCGGGCAGCGGGCGATGTGGCAGGTGCGTTCGCCGCCTCGCGCAAGGCCGCTGGTTGGGCCTGGGCGTCGGCGTTGGCCGGTCCGGTGCTGTTGCTGTTGTGGTTCGGTCTGTTCGGCGGTCTGGCTGCGCTGGGCGCTCTGTCCGAGCTTTGATTCACTTTTTTTAAACCCACCCGAGAAAATGGAGCTTCACCCATGAACGCCACTGCCCCGCAAGTCCCCAACAACCTGGTCTGGGCCATCCTGGCCACCCTGTTCTGCTGCCTGCCGGGCGGCATCGTGTCGATCGTCTATGCCGCGCAGGTCAACGGCAAGCTGGCCGCCGGTGACATCGCCGGTGCGCAGGATTCGTCGGAAAAGGCCAAGAAGTGGGCCATCTACTCGGCCATCGCCGGTATCGTCGTCGGCATCCTGTACACCGTGCTGGTGGTGATGATGGGCATCGGCGGCGCAGCCAGCGGCGGCTACTGATCGCACTGAGGACGGCCCGGTCCGGCACCCCTTGTGGGTGACCTGCCCGGGCCGTTCTGCCGTCATGTCCTCACCTAACTTACGTCCGACCGGCCGACGCTGGGCTCCGCTGGCGATCACCGCCGGCCTTGCTGTCGGTGCCACCGTGGTACTGCGCCACGTCAATCCGTATGCCGGCAACAGTCCGCTGCCAGGTTGCCCGCTGTACGCACTGACCGGGCTGTACTGCCCCGGCTGCGGCAGCACGCGCTGCCTGTACTCGCTGGTGCACTTCGACCTGCCCGGCGCGATGGCGATGAACCCGCTGCTGGTGATCTCGCTGCCGTTTCTGCTGCTGATGTTGCTGCACATGGCCGGCTGGCGTCCGCGTGCGCTGGACCCGTTGATGCGGGTGCTGGCCGCCCCGATGTTCTGGCTGGTGGTGCTGGTGGGGTATGCAGTGTTGCGCAATCTGCCTTGGATGCCGTTTGTGTTGTTGTCCCCCATTACCCGGTAGGTGCGGACCGTTGGTCCGCACGCTCTACGTCACCCAGCCCGCAATCACCAGCACCGCCAGCGCTGCCATCCACAGCAGCAGCATGCGCCACACCAGGCTCATCGCATCACGCAGTTCCGGCAGGCGCCGCCACACCGGCACCATCCCGGCTTCGCTGTAATCGTGCGCGTCTTCGCGCAGCTCGGCACTGACACTGGCCCGCGCCACCGCACCCAGAAACACCGTGGACGCCGCCCATTGATTGCCATGCGCTTCGCGCCAGGCCTTCCAGGCGGTATCAAAGTTACCCACCAGCGCCATCGACAGCGACATCAGCTGCGCCACCGGCCATTCCAGCCAGCCCAGCACCTGGCGCGCACCGACCACGGTTTCCACCGTCGCCAGCGACCGCATCGGCCCCACTGCCAGCAAAGCCAGCAGGCGGTAGCCGAGTGCGCCGGCCGGGCCCAGCAGCAGGAACCAGAACAGCACCGCAAACCAGCGCCGCAGTGCGTTCAGCACGGTGGCCTCCACCAGCGAACCGACATCCTCCTGCAGGCTGCCGCCTGCGGACTGCAGCTGTGCAATGGCCGCGTGCCGGGTGTGGCTGTCATCGGCGTCGATCACCGTTTCGACGTCGCGGTCGAGGTCGCGCGGACCCCAGCAGATCACCAGCGTGGCAATGCCCAGCAGCAGTGAAGGCAAGCCATACAACCGATCATGCAGCGCCCATTGCAGCAGCGCCAGCAGCAGCACCCACGGCAGCACCGCCACCACCCAGCCGTGTCGGCCCCGCCAGAACCCGCGGTGTTCATTGGCCTGACCACCGCCCTGCCGGTCCAGCCACTGCAGCCAGTGGCGGTAGGCAGCGAAACGCCGCAGGGCGACCGCTGCGGCCGGTGCGACATGCCCCAGGGCGAGCGCGACCAGGACAGCGACCAGGGTAGTGAACATGCGGGCCTCCGGCTCGTGACTGAGCGCTACTATGCCGTGCAACCCGGAAATTCCCCGGGTCACAGGTAATGTACCGCGTCGCGTGTTCAGGTAGCGGCAACGCGGCCGGCGCTCAGGCGACCTGGCTGCGGTACCAGTGCTCGATCAGGCTGCGTGAAATCGAGATCGGCGGCGACAGGCGGATGCCCTCGCCGTCGTCTTCGATATCCCGGGCCAGCGCCGCCCCGACCTCGTCCACGCTGAACCAGCGCGCGTCTTCCAGTTCACCGTCCACGCACGGCACATCGTCTTCAGCGGTGGCGGCAAAGCCCAGCATCAATGCGCCCGGGAACGGCCACGGCTGGGTGCCCAGATAGCGGCATTCCCGCACCCTTACCCGGCTTTCCTCGAAGACTTCACGGACCACGGTCTGCTCCAGCGATTCGCCCGGTTCGACGAACCCGGCCAGCACCGAATACCGACGCGGAGCCCAGTTGGCCTGGCGACCCAGCAGCAGACGGCCATTGTTTTCCACCGCCACAATCACCGCCGGGTCCACGCGCGGGTAATGCTCGGTGTTGCATTGGCTGCAGCGGCCGACGAAGCCGCCGCGGCTGAAGACCACGGCCCCGCCACACACGCCGCAGAAGCGGGTGCGTGATTGCCAATAGGACATGCCACGGGCGTAGCAGAACGCGGTGGCGTCTGCGGCCGCCCAGGACACGGCGGCCTCACGCAGGTCCACGCGCTGCGGCGCGCTGACGTCGACACCGGCAGCGTCCACCGAGAACCACGCCTGCTCACCGCGCAGCCCCAGGAAGATCGCTGTTCCGGGTCCACCGCCCAGTTGCTCGCCGGTCAGCGCGAGCGGTTGGCCGAGGTCATCAGCAAGCGCACGACCATCCACGTCGAGCACCAGCACATGCGCCTGCGGCCACAACCGCAGCAATGCATCGGCATCGGCGCGCAGCGTGTCAGCGCGTTCGAGGGGTTCAGTGGTGAAGGAAAAACCGGACAGCGGCAGGGATGTTCTGGACATCCCCCAAGCTTACATGCTGAAGCTGCTGCCGCACCCGCAGGTGGTCTTCGCGTTCGGATTGCGGATCACGAACTGTGCGCCGGTGAGGCTTTCGGTGTAGTCCACTTCCGCGCCCATCAGGTACTGCAGGCTGAGCGGGTCGACCAGCAGGGTGACGTTGTTGGTCACCACCGCCAGGTCATCCTCGGCGCGGTTCTCGTCGAACTCGAAACCGTACTGGAAGCCGGAACAACCACCGCCTTCGATGTACACGCGCAGCGCGAGCGAAGGATTGCCTTCGCCTTCGATCAGCTCATGCACCTTGGCCGCGGCGGCTTCGGTGAAGTGCAGCGGACGGTCCAGCGACTGGTAGTTCGGCGCGGCGGCGGGGGCACCGGGCAGGGAAACAAGCGTACTCATGCGTGCAGGATGGGGGCGCAAGGCCCCCGATTCAAGCCGTTTCGCCGATCACTGTGTTCAGGCCATGGCCTCGGCCAGCTTCTTGCGGGCCGCGCCATCCTTGTCCTTGCCGTCCTTGTCCTTGCCCTCGCCGGCTTCCGGCGGCGGCAGGGCCATCTGCGGCGCGCCGTGAATGAGGCGACCGGTGAGCTGTGCGCCGGCGTTCATCTCCACTACCTGGTAGTGGATGTTGCCGTTCACGCGGGCGCTGGGAGTCAGTTCCACGCGTTCGCTGGCGTGCACGTCGCCTTCCAGCCGGCCGCTGAGCACCACCACCTGCGCGCGGATCTCGCCTTCGATGCTGCCCTGCTCGGCCAGCGTGAGGGTGGCGGTCGACGCGCCTTCACTGGCGATCACCTTGCCCAGGATGGTGCCTTCCACATACAGGCCCCCACTGAATTCCACGTCCCCGCGGATGACCACCTGCGCGCCAATCAGCGCGTCCACGACCAGATGACCGTCGCGGTTGGACTTGTTGCTGCCGAACATGGGTTTACTCCCCTTCATTTGCCGTTGCTGCCACAGGCGCGCCGGCCTGTTTCCAGTCGAAGACCTGGGTGGTGCCCCCTGCACCGGATCCCAGCGTGACCCGCACACGTTGCGGGGTGAAGTCCTTCGGCAGCATGACGCTGCCGGTGAGCTGCTGGAAGTACCGGAAGGAATACTCCTGGCCCGGCACCTTGGTGCGCTGGTGCAGCTCGTCCCAGCTGACCGAGGTCAACTTGCCGTCTTTCACGCCTTCCACCGTGAACCGCATCTGCCCTTGGCTGATCGCACCACGGTTCAGGTTCTGGGTCAGCACCACGGCGTACTGCCAGGTGCCGGCCGCTTCCGGCGAGAACTCGATCGAATGGGTGTTCAGCCCCTTGCGCTGGCTGGTGGCACCGACGAGGCGTTCATAGAAGGCGACATCGGCACGCAGGCCGGCGATTTCTTCTTCACGTTCGCTGAGCGAGGTCTGTACCTCGCTGTTGGCGGCGCGACTGATGCGGTCGGAGGCCTGCAGGGTGGCCTGGCGCTGCTGCAGCTCGACCACCTGCTTCTGGAGGGTGTCGGCGCGCGCTTCGGCGGCGTCCAGCTGACGGCCGGCGTCGCCGCCGGGGCCCGCGAGCCAGCGGCCCACCAGGCCGGCCAGCACCAGGGTGAGCAGCCAGATGCCGGCCACGACGAGCAGCCGGCGACGGTCCGGCGCGGGCGCGGAACCCGGGCGGCGGATCTGGATGCGGGAAGGTGTCGGAGTGTTCATGACGATGAGCGCGGTACTGCGGCTGGGCAGTACCGCCACGGCCCCTGTCGGATCGAGCGACTTCCTAGTGTATGCCACCCCTGACGCTTTTTTCGCCCCGGAGAGGCCGCGCGATGATGGCGTTCATCGACGTCATCCCCGATAGTGTGGGCCTGTGCACATTTTCATGCCGGAGCGCGTGCCATGTCCGAGGCCCACCTGTTTGTGATCGGCATCCTGCTGGCCTGGCTGGCCGGCATCCGGGTCTACCTGACCGTGTTCGGGGTCGGCCTGGCCGGCCTGCTGGGCTGGGTGGACCTGCCCCCGGCGCTGCAGGCCACCGAGTCGTGGTGGGTGCTGGGCACCTCGGCGGCGCTGGCCATCACCGAATTCGTGGCTGACAAGATCCCGGGGGTCGATTCGGCCTGGGACCTGGTCCAGACCCTGGCGCGCGTCCCGGCCGGGGCCTTTCTGGCCGCCGCCACGTTGTCGCCCAACGGTGAGCTGAGCGCCACCGCGCTGGCCGCCGGTGCCGGGGTGGCACTGGCCAGCCATGGACTCAAGTCGGGCACCCGGGCCCTGCTCAACACCTCACCGGAACCGGCCAGCAACTGGGTGGCCTCGGCTGCAGAAGACACCGTGGTGGTGGGCGGGCTGGCGCTGGCACTGGCCCACCCGTGGATCGCCCTGGTGGTAGTGCTGGTGTGCAGCCTGGCCGGTGCCCTGATCGTATGGCTGGTGTGGCGGGCGCTGTGGAAAGGCATGCGCTGGTTGCTGCGGCAGCCGGCCACGACGCCAGATCGGGTCACGGCCAACGGTCGTGTCCTACCGCATAATGACGCCGCAGACAGGGAATATTGATGGCCGTCCACGAGAACAGCGTTGCCCCCACCCGCGCCGCGCGCGCTGAAACCCCGCCCGCCGACCATTGGCAGCGCTGGGCCAGCGCTGATGCTGTTGCGCCCGCACCGCCCGCACCGGCCCCGTTGCCCAGCAACGTGGTGCCGCTGGCCACCGCCGCCAGCGCGGCCGTGGCCACGCCGCCGCCGCTGACAGTGGCTTCCGCGCCAAGCCTGCCAGCCGACACTGCCCCGCCGCTCGGCTCCGAAGCGCCGTACCGGGTGCTGATCGTGGAGGACGACCGTTCGCAGGCCCTGTTCGCACAGAGCGTGCTGCACGGGGCGGGCATGGAGGCGATCGTGATCAGCGACGCAGAAGGCGCGCAGCAGGCCATCGCCGAGCATCGCCCCGACCTGATTTTGATGGACCTGCATCTGCCGGGCCTGGACGGCATGCGCCTGACCGCGCTGATCCGCCAGCAGCCCGGCCAGCAACTGCTGCCGATCGTGTTCCTGAGCGGCGACCCCGACCCGGAGCGCCAGTTCGAAGTGCTCGACAGCGGTGCCGATGACTTCCTGAGCAAGCCGATCCGGCCCCGCCACCTGATTGCGGCCGTGTCCAACCGCATCCGCCGCGCCCGCGCGCAGGCGGCGACGCAGAGCGGTGCTACCGGTGGCCCGGTGATGAACAACCCGGAGACCGGGTTGCCGACCCGCCACCATGTGCTGCAGCAGCTGTCTGCGGCGCTGACGCATGGCGATCACGGCGGCCTGTTCTTCATTGAAGTCGCCAGTGCGCTGGGGCTGCGCGAGCGCTATGGCTACGCCGCGTTTGAGCGCCTGATGGTGCAGGCCGCGCAGCGTCTGGCTGACAGCGCGCACCCGCACCTGCTGGCACGATTGAACGACAACAGCTTCCTGGTGCTGGCCCGCGGGATCGACGAAGACAGCCTGGATACCATCGCGCACAACCTGCGCACGCAGCTGTCCGAGCGCGCCTTCGTGATCCGCGACGAAGAATCGGTGCACCTGCGCGGTGTGGTCGGCCATGCCCAGTTGTCCGGCGGTTTCAGCGACGCCGGCACCGCGCTGGAAGCAGTGGAACGCACCACCCTGCAGGCGCGCCTGCTGTCCTCCGGCGTGGCCGCCTACGTGCGCCGCGAGGACGTGGCTGCACAGGAACACCTGGCCCTGCTGGAAGGGCAGCTGGAACTGGCCTACCAGCCGATCGTGGCGGTGGCCGGCGGCAACACCGCGCAGTACCAGGTGCTGCTGCGACTGCGCCAGGCTGACGGCACCCTGCTGTCGGCCGGCCAGGTGATTCCGGCGGCAGAAGCGGCCGGGCGCATCGCCGACCTGGACCAGCAGGTGCTCGACCACGCACTGGGGCTGCTGGACCTGTACCGCCATGCCACCCAGCCACTGCATCTGTTCGTCTCGCAGTCGCTGCGCACGCTGGCCCGCGATGCCTTCGCCGACTGGCTGCTGGAGTCGCTGGAGCGACGCCAGATCGCCGGCAGTACCGTCGTCATCGACGTGCGTCTGCCGGACGCGCTGATCCACACGGTGACCCTGCAGCAGTTCTGCAACCGCATGAGCGCAGCCGGCGTGCGCTTCTGCCTGAGCCAGTTCGAGCCGGGTACCGAGGCCAACGCGCTGCTGACCCAGCTGCCGCTGTCTTACGTGCGCATGGCCGCGCGCTTCTCCAGCACGCATGCCAACCAGAAAACCCGCGACGAACTGCGCGGTGCCATCGATGCGGCGCACCGCGCGGGCGCGCTGATCATCGGCCAGCAGATCGAAGATCCGCAGGCCGCAGCAGCGATGTGGATGGGCGGCGTCGACTTCATCCAGGGCAACATGGTGCAGTCGGCCGGCAGCGAACTGAACTTCGACTTCCATAACGCGGTGCTGTAACCGTGGCGGCCCAGGGACGGGTTCCATTCGCGTTCTGGATGGCGGCCATCACCTCCGCGCTGGCGGCCACGTCCAGCGTGTTGGCGGTCGCGACACTACGTGCGCCGTGGATGTGGATCGCGGCCGGTGCCGCAGGCGTGGCCCTGGTGGCCGCACTGGTGGCGATGCGCCGCTGGCACGACCTGAAGGGCACCCTTGTACAGCAGCAGCGTCGCCACGCGGCCCTGACCGGCGAGCGCGACCAGCTGCTACGCACGCTGCAGCAGCAGGACGCGCTGGAACAGGAGCTGCTGCAGGCCAAACAGGCGGCTGAAACCGCCGCGCTGGCCAAGGGCGAGTTCCTGGCCACCATGAGCCATGAGATCCGCACGCCGCTCAACGGCATTCTGCCGATGCTGGACCTGATCGCACGCGGGCAACTGGCCAGCGACCAGCGGCAGATGCTGCAGACCGCCACGGTCAGCTCGCAGCAGTTGCTGCGCATCGTCGACGACATCCTGGATTACTCCCGTCTGGAGGCCAAGGGACTGGACCTGGAGACCACCACCTTCAACCTGCGCGAACTGCTGGAAGGGCTGGTGCAGCTGATGCGGCGCACGGCCGAGGCCAAGCGTCTGGCCCTAACACTGGAACTGGATACTTCGGTGCGGCTGGCGGTACGCGGCGACCCGGTGCGGCTGCGCCAGGTGCTGGGCAACCTGCTGGTGAACGCGATCAAGTTCACCGAGCGCGGTGGCATCCGCCTGCGGGTGGGCCGCCAGGGTGAGAGCGGCAACCAGCATCTGCTGCGTTTCGAGGTGATCGACAGCGGGATCGGCATCGAGCCGGCAATGCAGTCGCGTCTGTTCCAGTCCTTCAGCCAGGCCGATGCCTCCACCACCCGCATTTATGGCGGCACCGGGCTGGGACTGGCGATCTGCAAGCGCATCATCGACCTGATGCACGGGCGTATCGGGGTCAGCTCGACACCGGGGCACGGTGCCAACTTCTGGTTCGAAATTCCCTTGCTGAAGGTGGCCGGCGACCTGCCGCCACCCAGCGCCACCACCCGCGCCCTGCTGGTCAGCCAGGACCCGCTGCTGATCCAGCGCCTCCAGCGGGTGACCCTGCACCACGACATCCGCCTGCACACGGTGGAAAGCGCCTCGGCTGCCCTGGATATCCTGCGCGCGCCATCGCGGCGCGGGATCGAGCCGGACCTGACCTGGGTGATCGCCGACGCCGATGCGCTGCGCCACGGGGCCACCGCGCTGCACCGCGCCGTGCTGCGCGAACCGCGCGAGCCGCGCCCGCAGCTGCTGTGGCTGGAGGGCACCGAGTCGCTGGCCGCGCTGCTGCATGAGGACGCATTGGCGGTGTCGCGCGACGTGGGCGACATCGAACTGCATGCGCTGCTGCGTCCGCCGCAGCCCAGTGCGCGCCCGGCCCCGCTGCTGGTCAATGTGGAGGACTACGCCGAGCCGGTGGAAGCGCAGCAGCTGGGCTTGAACCTGCTGCTGGTGGAAGACAACAGCGTCAACCTGCTGGTTGCCCAGCGCCTGCTGCAGGTGCTGGGCTGCACCGTCACCACCGCCACCGACGGCGAGCAGGCACTGCGGGCACTGCAGACCCAGTCGTTCGACCTGGTGTTGATGGACTGTCAGATGCCGGTGATGGACGGCTACACCGCTACCCGCCGCTGGCGGGCGCTGGAAGCAGAAAGCCGGGTTGGCCGCTTGCCGATCGTGGCGATGACGGCCAACGCGATGGCAGGCGACCGCGAACGCTGCCTGCAGGCCGGCATGGACGACTATCTGTCCAAGCCGGTCAACCGCGAGTCGCTGCAGGCCTGCCTGCTGCGCTGGCAGCAGAATGCGGAGAACAACGCGGTTGCCCTGGCCGTGCAGGCCGAGCCCCTGCCGATACCCACGCCGCCACCCCTGCCGCCGCTCAACGACGCGCCGTTGCTGCGCGGGCTGGAGCCTGAGCTGCGGGGCGAGGACGCGCCCCAGACAGTGCTGGATCCGAGCGTGCTGGACGAACTGCAGGAGGTGATCGGGCCGGAGACCGCGCACATCATCGGCGTGTTCCTGGACGACACCCCACCCCTGATCCGCCAGCTGCAGGATGCGTCGGTGGCCGGTGACCTGGAACAACTGCGCAACCTGGCGCACAGCCTCAAGTCGGCAAGCGCGAATGTGGGCGCGATGGCGCTGTCGATGGCGGCCCTGCGTATCGAGCAGGATGCACGCGCGGGCTCTCTGGAGCGCCCGGCCGTGGCCGTGGCGCTGCTGGTGGCCGAGTTCGCGCGTGCGCGGATCGCGCTGGCCGGGTATCAATCCGCCCTGCGCAATCCGGCCGCGCCGTAACTCACTCTTCCAGCTTGGTCAGCAGGTACTGCGGTTCGCCGATGCGTTCGATCAGGTCAAGCTGGGTTTCCAGCCAGTCGATGTGCTCTTCCTCGTTGTCGAGGATCTTCACGAACAACTGGCGGCTCACGTAGTCGCCCACGGAGTCGGCGTAAGCCACCGCCTCACGCAGGGTGACCGCGCCTTCGCGTTCCAGCGTCAGGTCGCACTGCAGGATCTCGGTCGGATTTTCGCCGATGCGCAGCTTTCCCAGCGCCTGGAAGTTCGGCAGGCCTTCCAGGAACAGGATGCGATCGGACAGCACGTCGGCGTGCTTCATTTCCTCGATCGATTCCTTGTACTCGTGTTCGGAGAGTTCCTTCAGCCCCCAGTTCTTCAGCATCTTGGCGTGCAGGAAGTACTGGTTGATGGCGGTCAGCTCGTTGTAGAGGACCTTGTTGAGGAATTCGATGACCTTGGCGTCGCCCTTCATGACCGTGCTCCTGCAGCGTGAAAACGCCGGCACTGTAGCGCGTTGGGACGGGGGATGATTAAACGCGAATCAAAACCGTATCGAATGCCAACCGACCAACGGTCGGTTGCTACCGGCCCTGCGCATTGACGGACGACGGCCGCCCGAACGGTAGCGCCCGACCGTTGGTCGGGCGGCCTTGGTCAGGCAACCTGGGCCAAACCCAGAACAGGCAGCGGCAGGTCGTGGGTGTTGCGGGCCTTGGCCAGAAGATCGGCGGCCATGTCGAGGCACGAGCCGCAGGTCGCGCCGCAGCCGGTCCGCATGGTCAGTTCGGCCACGTTCGCGACACCGCTCTGGGCGGCTTCGCGGATCTGGTGGTCGGTAACCCCATTGCAGATGCAGACGTACACGTGACGGACTCGGCTGACAGGCCGGAATCGGCCTATGCGCATTTGAATCGAAACGAGAATGGTTGTCAATTTCGAAACTGAATCATTCTCGATAGGATTCAGCCAGCCTGGCCACCACCCGGCTCGGTCTTCTTCCTCGGCCAGTAGCCCCCGCCGCGCTTGGGCGCAGGCGCGCGCTTGCGCGGGCGGTCATGCCCGGCCGCATTGCCCGGCATCCAGGCCTCCTGGGCCGACTTGGGCATGTTCTGCACCCCCGCTCCGGCGACCCCGCGCGCCAGCGGAGCCAGGTGGCGCAACGCCCGGGCATAGACCCCGCGCTTGAACATCACCACGTGCTCCACCGGGTACCAGAAGTCCACCCAGCGCCACTGGTCGAACTCGGGGCTGTCGGTATGGTCCAGCTTCACATGCGACTCGTCGCCGGCCAGACGCAGCAGGAACCACACCTGCTTCTGGCCAATGCAGACCTGACGCTCATTGCGCCGCACCGCCCGTGCTGGCAGGCGATAGCGCAGCCAGCCGGGTGTCGCACCGAGCACTTCCACGTGCTCAGGCAACAGACCGGTTTCTTCCTGCAACTCGCGATACATGGCCTCGACCGGGGTTTCGTCGGTATTCATGCCGCCTTGCGGGAACTGCCAGCCGTCCCGGCGCACACGTCGTGCCCAGAACACCTGCCCGTCCTGCCGCATCAGCACAATGCCGACGTTCGGTCGATAGCCGTCCGGATCGATCACGATGCGGACTCCTGAATAAAATCTACTGGTTGGGACTGTGCCATGCCGACTCCCCACTCACAAGCGTGATGGAAAAGTGTTGACAGATCCCGTTTGCCACCCCAGAATTACCGGCTCCCAAGGCTATGTAGCTCAGCCGGTTAGAGCACAGCACTCATAATGCTGGGGTCGGTGGTTCGAGTCCACCCATAGCCACCAAGTTCGCTTGGTTTAACTTGGGAAAAGTGCAATAATTGCACGCACATATTGCCCCGTCGCCAAGCGGTAAGGCACCTGACTCTGACTCAGGCATTCGGTGGTTCGAATCCATCCGGGGCAGCCAAACAAAAAGAAAAGGCCAGATCTTCGATCTGGCCTTTTCTTTTTGTTTGGTCGCGCACGCCACCTTATCCCCGCGCCTTCGGCGCGCCCCCTTGAACATCAAGGGGGCTCTTCTCCAGATGGGCGGCTGCGCTTCGCTCGCCTTTCGGTGGCGGGACGATCTGATTGGATCACACGCGGCGTAGTGCCGGGCCATGCCCAGCAACATGCATCAGATGTCGCAGCAAACCCCAGAAACGACAAAAGCCCGGCCGGAGCCGGACTTTTGCTTTTCCCAGCTGGGCTCCGAGGAGCCCAACCCAGGCGTGATTAACGCTTGGAGAACTGGGTGGCGCGACGGGCCTTGTGCAGACCGACCTTCTTACGCTCGACTTCACGGGCGTCACGGGTCATGAAGCCAGCCTTGCGCAGCTCGGACTTCAGGGTTTCGTCGTACTCGACCAGCGCGCGGGCGATGCCCAGGCGGATCGCACCGGCCTGGCCGGTGGTGCCACCGCCAGCGGCGGTCACGGTGATGTCGAAGCTCTCGGTGTTCTTGGTCAGCTCCAGCGGCTGACGCACGATCATGCGAGCGGTTTCACGACCAAAGAACTCGTCCAGCGGACGGCCGTTGACGGTGATGTTGCCAGCGCCCTTGCGCAGGAACACGCGGGCAGTGGAGGACTTGCGGCGGCCGGTGCCGTAGTTTTGAGTGATAGCCATGATTAGATATCCAGAACCTGGGGCTGCTGAGCGGCGTGCGGGTGCTCGGAGCCCGAGTACACCTTGAGCTTACGGTACATGGCGCGGCCCAGCGGGCCCTTCGGCAGCATGCCCTTGACGGCGATTTCGATGACGCGTTCCGGGTGGCGCTCCAGCGCCTGGGCCAGGGTTTCGGTCTTCAGGTTGCCGATGTAGCCAGTGAAGCGGTGGTACAGCTTGTCCTGCAGCTTGTTGCCGGTGACGGCAATCTTTTCTGCATTGATGACAACCAGGTAGTCACCGGTGTCGACGTGCGGGGTGTAAACCGGCTTGTGCTTGCCGCGCAGACGGCGGGCCAGCTCGGTGGACAGACGGCCCAGCGTCTTGCCGGAGGCGTCAACGAGATACCAGTCGCGCTGGACGGTCTCGGACTTTGCAGTGAAAGTGCTCATGAAAGAACTCAAGTAGGTCGGGCTCATTACGGCGGTGAAACCACCGGAACTCTGCCACGCGTTGTGAAGAGGCGGGATTGTACCGGCACCCCGGCCGCCATGCAAGCCAGCCGGAGGCAATGGTTGGCACCGGGCCGCCGCCCGGGCGAAAATCGGCCCCCCCCCGCTGCTGCCGTGCCTGCGCATGACCTCGCTCCGCCAGATCACCCCGCTGGACCACCTGCTGACCGAAGCCCAACGGGCCCTGGACACGGTGTTCGGCAACCCGCCGGCACACCGCCCCTACCCCGCCGAAGCCACCCCGGACGTGGAACTGGACGTGGATGAGCGCCGCCACGCCGCCGGCCTGATGCGCATCAACCACGTCGGCGAGGTCTGCGCCCAGGGCCTGTACTTCGGCCAGGCCGCCGTGGCCCGCGAGCCGGAAACCCGCGCCCATCTGCTGGAAGCCGCCCAGGAAGAGACCGACCACCTGGCCTGGTGCGCGCAGCGCCTGCGCGAACTGGACAGCCGCCCCAGCCTGTTCAACCCGCTGTGGTATGCCGGCAGCTACACCATCGGCACCCTGGCCGGGCTGCGCGGCGACGGCTGGAACCTGGGCTTCGTGGTCGAAACCGAGCGCCAGGTCGAAGCCCACTTGGACGAGCACCTGGGCACCCTGCCCCCGGCCGACCTGCGCAGCCGCGAGATCCTCAAAGTGATGAAGATCGATGAGGCCCGCCATGCCGACCACGCCGAGCATGCCGGGGCGCGCCGCCTGCCGCGGCCGATTCCGAGCGTGATGGCGCTGGCTTCGAAGGTGATGAAGGGCGTGGCCTACCGGTTGTGATGAATGGAAACAAAACGGCCCGACGTCTTCACGCCGGGCCGTCTGTTCACGAGGCCGTGAAACGTCGGATCTGCGCGACCAGACGTTCCACGCAACCGGTTACTCGGACAGATTGCGTCCGTGGAACAGCTCTTCGATCTCGCGCTTGAGCAGCGCTTCGATCTTCATGCGTTCCTTGAAGGACAGGTTCTTGGCCTTCTCTTCGAACAGGTACTGGTCCAGGTCGAAGTCCTTCAGGTGCATCTTCGTGTGGAAGATGTTTTCCTGGTAGACGTTGACGTCGAACATCTCGTAACGCGACTTGATGTTCTTGGCCAGGAAGTTCTGGATCGAGTTGATCTTGTGATCGATGAAGTGCTTCTTGCCCTTCACGTCACGGGTGAAGCCACGCACGCGGTAGTCCATGATCACGATGTCCGATTCCAGACTCTCGATCAGGTAGTTCAGCGCCTTCAGCGGCGAGATCACGCCACAGGTGGCCACGTCGATGTCGGCACGGAACGTCGCAATACCTTCCTGCGGATGGGTTTCCGGGTAGGTGTGGACAGTGATGTGGCTCTTGTCCATGTGCGCGACCACGGCGTCGGAGATCAGCTCCTTGCCGGCCAGCTTCTTGTCGATCACCGGTTCTTCGGAGATCAGGATGGTCACCGACGCACCCTGCGGATCGTAATCCTGGCGTGCGACGTTGAGGATGTTGGCGCCGATGATCTCAGCGACATCGGTCAAGATTTGAGTCAGCCTATCGGCGTTGTACTCTTCATCGATGTATTCAATGTAACGCTGGCGCTCCTCTTCGGTGCGGGCGTAACACACGTCATAGATGTTGAAGCTCAGCGCCTTGGTGAGGTTGTTGAAACCCTGCAACCTCAGGCGAGGCAACGGCTTGACCACGGCGGTCGATCCTGTGTGTGGTGGGAAAGGGGGAATTATGGGGCAAACCGGCCGGGGGCGAAACTTGCATCGAGGCAAGTTCGTGTGCTGGGTTTGCCCTTCACAATGCTGATCGTTAAGCTCGCGGGATACAGCCGTGAATTCTTCATGAGCAGAGGGAGCGCCTTACCGTGTCAACTGTGCGCCTTGCTACAAGTCCATTGGCCCTGGACATCGCCACCATTGACCGGTTTCTGGCCCACAGCCACCGCCGGCGCTACCCCGCCCGGACCGACGTGTTCCGGCCCGGGGACCCCGCCGGAACCCTCTACTACGTGATCAGCGGCTCGGTTTCGATAATGGCCGAGGAAGAAGACGACCGCGAACTGGTGCTGGGCTACTTCGGCGCGGGCGAGTTCGTCGGCGAAATGGGCCTGTTCGTCGAATCCGACCGCCGTGAAGTGGTGCTGCGCACCCGTACCCCCTGCGAGCTGGCCGAGATCAGCTACGAGCGCCTGCACCAGCTGTTCCTGGGGCCGCTCTCCTCCGACGCCCCCCGTCTGCTGTATGCCCTGGGCCAGCAGGTCTCCAAGCGCCTGCTCGATACCAGCCGCAAGGCCAGCCGGCTGGCGTTCCTGGATGTGACCGACCGCATCGTGCGCACCCTGCACGACCTGTCCAAGGAGCCGGAGGCCATGAGCCACCCGCAGGGCACCCAGCTGCGCGTGTCACGCCAGGAGCTGGCGCGCTTGGTGGGCTGCTCGCGTGAAATGGCCGGGCGCGTGCTGAAGAAGCTGCAGAGCGACGGGCTGCTGCATGCGCGTGGCAAGACGGTTGTTCTGTACGGCACCCGGTAAAACCCGGCGCGTTGCGCCGTCACCCCGCCAACGGTGGGGTGCTACCGACTCCCGATTCCCTCTGGTAGGTGACGACCGTTGGTCGTCACGCCGTACCGCGGCCTTCACCTGGACCCGATAGGCTGAGGGCATGGAACTAGGCAGCGAATTCTATTGGTTCATCCTGATCGGCCTCGGCGCGCAGCTGGTGGACGGCGCGCTGGGCATGGCATTCGGGCTGGTGTCATCCTCGGTGATGCTCAGCATGGGCATCCCGCCCGCGGCGGTCAGCGCCAGCGTGCATACGGCTGAAGTGTTCACCACCGGCGCCTCGGGGGTCTCCCACCTGGTAGCCGGCAACGTCGACAAGCGGCTGTTCCTGCGCCTGGCCCTGCCGGGTGCAGTGGGCGGGGTGCTGGGGGCTTACGTGCTGACCCAGCTGCCTGGCGACGCGATCCGTCCCTTCATCTACGCCTATCTGCTGGTGCTGGCGGTGTTCATCCTGCTGCGCGCAGCAGGGCGGCTGGTCCCGCGTCAGGAGGTCAAACGCGTGCCGCTGCTGGGCTTCGTGGCCGGCATGCTGGACGCCAGCGGCGGCGGCGGCTGGGGTCCGGTGGCCACCTCGACCCTGCTGGCGCGTGGCGGCCAGGCGCGCACCACCATCGGTACGGTCAATGCCGCCGAGTTCGTGGTCACCGTGGCGGTGTCGGTCACGTTCCTGCTGTCGATGGGCCTGCAGTACCTGAACATCGTCGCCGGCCTGCTGATCGGCGGCATGATGGCCGCGCCGTTGGCGGCCATTCTGGTCAAGCGCGTGAAAGAACGCTGGGTGCTGGTCGCCGTGGGTGTGCTGGTGCTGGGGATCAGCCTGTTCCAGGTGGGCAGTGCGGTGAAGGGGTGGCTCGGCGGCTGATGGCGCGGCGCGATGCGCCGTCGCACGACCAACGGTCGTGCGCTACCGGTCCGGTAGGTAACGACCGTTGGTCGTTACCGATCTCCGCCGCGATCCACACAACCCCAATTGAGGATGCGCGTACCCGGCTTCAACACCTGGCGGAAGAACGCCACCTTCGAGTGCTTCGGATTCACCACCACCGGATCCTTCGCTGCCAGCAGCAGCGGCAGATCGGCGGTGCTGTCCGAGTACGCCACGTCGATGTCGCCATAGCCGCGCTCGCGCAGCATGCGCATCTTTTCTTCGTTGTGGCAGTGCCGGGTCGCCCCGACTGCGCCCAGGCGCGGCCCCACTTCGCTGCCGATCACCGGCACACCCTGGTGGGCGACGAAGGCGAGGATGGCGCGGGCCAGCTCCGGCGGCGCACCGGTGGCGACGACCACGCGGTCGCCCTTGGCGCGGTGTTGGGCGAACACCGCCAGCGCCTGTGGCAGCAGCTTGGCGCGCAGCTGCGCCTCGTGCTTGATCACGTAGGCGTCAATGACCCGGTTGAACTCGCGCGCGCGGTGCAGCCCGAAGGTGGCAATCCACACGTAGACCGAGATGCCGGTACGCCGGGTCGGCAGCATCGCCACCAGCGGCCCCGCGATGGGGGTGACCAGCAGCGCGGCCAGCAGCCGCAGCGGATTGCGCTTGATCAGCGAGGCGAACAGATGGCTGCCGGAATCGCCGTCGTACAGGGTGTGATCGAAGTCGAAGACGACCAGCGGGGCATCGTCGTGCGGTGTCGGATAGGTCACAGTCATGCGTTGAAGAATAGCTGACGCAGGCCTTCGCCGGGCTCCTCCACCCGCATGAAGGCCTCACCGACCAGGAACGCATGGACGCCTGCGTTGCGCATCAGCGCTACATCATCCGGCCCGAGAATGCCGCTTTCGGTCACCAGCAGACGGTCGCGCGGCACCGCCTGACGCATCTCCAGCGTGGTCTGCAGCGAGACTTCGAAGGTGCGCAGGTTTCGGTTGTTGATGCCGACCAGCGGCACCGGCACCTGCAAGGCACGCTCCAGCTCGTCGATATCGTGTACTTCCACCAGCACGTCCATGCCCAGCTGCATCGCCAGGTCGGACAGTTCGGCCAGCTGGCGATCATCCAGCGCGGCCACGATCAGCAGGATGCAGTCCGCGCCCAGCACGCGCGCCTCGTAGACCTGATACGGGTCGATCACGAAGTCCTTGCGCAGCACCGGCAGAGTGCAGGCGTCGCGCGCCTGCTGCAGGTAGGCGTCGGCCCCCTGGAAGAAGTCCACGTCGGTCAGCACCGACAGGCAGCTGGCCCCGCCGAACTCGTAGCTGACCGCGATGTCGGCCGGATGGAAGTCCGGGCGGATCACCCCCTTGGACGGGCTGGCCTTCTTCACCTCGGCAATCACCGCCGGGTCGCCGTTGGCGATCGCCGCCTGCAGCGCGCGGGCGAACCCGCGTACTGGCGGGGCGCTGGCCACCTGGGCCTGCAGGGTCTCCAGCGGCACCTGCGCACGGCGCGCGGCCACTTCTTCGACCTTGCGGGCCAGGATGGTGTCGAGGATGTCGCTCATGGGGAATTCGGGTCCTTCAGGCCAGCCATGCAGTCAAGCAGGCGATTATCGGCCAGTAGCGGGTGGGGCGTGAAGGCGGGCTCAGGCCGCGTCGTTCAGGCGGCGGGTGGCGGCGACGTAGTCCTGCATGCGCTGGCGGGCGCTGCCGTCGGCAATGGCCGCGCGTGCGCGCGCCAGCCCATCGGCGATGCTCTCAGCCACGCCGGCCACGTACAGCGCGGCACCGGCATTCAGCGCCACGATGTCCAGCGCCGGGCCAGGTTCGTTGTCGAGCACGCCACGCAGCATGGCGATGGACTCTTCCGGCCCGCTCACCTTCAGGTTGCGGCTGGCGGACATGGCGATGCCGAAGTCTTCCGGGTGGATCTCGTACTCGCGCACTTTGCCGTCACGCAGCTCTCCCACCAGGGTGCCAGCACCCAGCGAGATCTCGTCCATGTTGTCGCGCCCCCACACCACCAGCGCGCGCTCGGCCCCCAGCTCACGCAGCACGCGCGCCTGGATGCCCACCAGATCCGGATGGAACACGCCCATCAGCACATTGGTGGCCCCGACCGGATTGGTCAGCGGGCCCAGAATGTTGAAAATGGTGCGCACGCCCATTTCGCGGCGCACGGGTGCCACCACCTTCATCGCCGGGTGGTGCATCGGCGCGAACATGAAGCCGATGCCGGTTTCCTCGATCGCACGCGCGACCTGCTCCGGGCGCAGTTCGATCACCGCACCCAGCGCCTCCACCGCATCGGCACTGCCGGACTTCGACGACACGCTGCGGTTGCCGTGCTTGGCGACGTTGGCTCCGGCGGCCGCGACCACGAACATCGCGCAGGTGGAGATGTTGAAGGTATGCGAGCCGTCACCGCCGGTACCGACGATGTCCACAAGGTGGGTCTTGTCCTGCACCGGCACCGCCAATGCCAGCTCGCGCATCACCGTGGCCGCGCCGGCGATTTCGCCGACCGTCTCCTTCTTCACCCGCAGACCGGTCAGGATCGCGGCGGTCATCACCGGTGACACTTCACCGCGCATCACCTGACGCATCAGGTCGATCATCTCGTCAAAGAAGATCTCGCGATGCTCGATCGTGCGCTGCAGGGCTTCCTGGGGGGAGAAGGTCATGCGGGTGTCCTTTGTGATGCGGGCAGCGCGGCTCAGCGCTGCAGGAAGTTTTTCAGCAGGGCGTGGCCATGCTCGGTGAGGATCGATTCGGGGTGGAACTGCACGCCCTCGACCGGATGTTCGCGATGACGAAGGCCCATGATTTCCTCGATGGAACCATCGTCGTTCTCGGTCCAGGCGGTCACTTCCAGGCACGCCGGCAGCGTGGTCTTGTCGACCACCAGCGAGTGGTAGCGGGTGGCCTGGTAGCGGTCCGGGAGGCCGGCGAACACGCCCTTGCCCTCATGCCGGATCGGCGAGGTCTTGCCGTGCATGATGTTGCCGGCTCGGATCACGTCACCGCCATACACCTGGCCGATGCTCTGGTGGCCCAGGCACACGCCGAGGATCGGCGTGGACGGCCCCAGCCGCTGGATCAGTTCCAGCGACACGCCCGCTTCATTGGGCGTGCACGGACCGGGCGAGATCACGATGCGTTCGGGGCGCTGCGCGGCAATCTCGTCCACGCTCATCGCGTCGTTGCGCACCACCTTGACCTCGGCCCCCAGCGTCTGCAGGTACTGCACAAGGTTGTAGGTGAAGCTGTCGTAGTTGTCGATCATCCACAACATGGAAAAATCCCTGGAATTCTGTGGGTAGTGCCGGCCGCTGGCCGGCAACAAAAAAACCTCAAAGGCCCTTGGCAGCCTGCGCAACGGCGCGGAACAGCGCACGGCCCTTGTTCATGGTCTCGTCCCATTCCTTGCCCGGGTCCGAGTCATAGACGATGCCGGCACCGGCCTGCACGTGCAGGCGGCCGTCCTTGATCACCGCGGTGCGGATCGCAATGGCGGTGTCGGCGTCGCCGTGCCAGCCGATGTAACCGATGCTGCCGGCGTACACGTTGCGCTTGATCGGCTCCAGCTCGCGGATCACTTCCAGCGCGCGGATCTTCGGCGCGCCGCTGACCGTGCCGGCGGGGAAGGTGGCACGCAGCACATCGGCGTAGCTCAGGCCCGGCTGCAGACGGCCAGTGACTTCGCTGACGATATGCATGACGTGGCTGTAGCGTTCGATCACGAACTGCTCGCCCACTTCGACCGTTCCCGCCTGCGAGACGCGGCCGGCGTCATTGCGGCCGAGGTCGATCAGCATCAGGTGCTCGGCACGCTCCTTGGGATCGGCCAGCAGTTCGGCTTCCAGCGCGTTGTCTTCTTCCACCGTGGCCCCGCGCGGACGGGTGCCGGCGATGGGACGCACGGTGACTTCGCCGTCCTGCAGGCGCACCAGGATCTCCGGTGAAGAGCCGACCACCTGCACGTCGCCTGTGTCGAGGAAATACATGTACGGCGACGGGTTGAGCGCGCGCAGCGCGCGGTACACATCCACGGGGCGCGCCTTGAACGGCACGCTCAGGCGCTGGCTGAGCACCACCTGGAAGATGTCGCCGGCGCGGATGTATTCCTTGGACTTGTCCACCGCAGCGATGAAGCCGTCGCGGGTGAAGCCAGACACGAAGTCGTTCTCGTCCAGTACGTCGCGGGTGATCGGGGCCGGATAGCCCGCGCCCGGGTCGCGCAGCTTGGCCACCAGGGCGTCCAGCCGCGCCTGCGCCTCGTCGAAGGCACCGGGCTGGCGCGGGTCGGCGTGCACGATCAGGTACAGGCGGCCCTTGAGATTGTCGAAGACGGCCAGGTCTTCCGAATGCAGCAGCAGGATGTCCGGGGTGCCCAGCTCATCGCGGCCACGCGGCGGAGCCAGGCGCGGTTCGATGTAGCCGATGCATTCAAAGCCGAACCAGCCCACCAACCCACCGGTGAAGCCCGGCAGGCCGGCCAGCTTGGGCACCGAATGGGCGCTGCGCAGCGCCTCCACTTCGGCGAAGGGATCGGCCACCTCGCGGGTTTCCACCACTTGCCCGGCCTCACGCACGGTCAGGGTGTGGCCGTGGAAGGCATACACCCGGCGCGCCGGCAGGCCGATGATCGAGTAGCGCCCAAAGCGCTCGCCGCCTTCGACGGATTCAAACAGGTAGGTATGCGGGCCGTCAGCGAGCTTCAGGTACACCGAAAGCGGCGTGTCCAAGTCGGACAGCACTTCACGGACAACGGGGATACGGGTGTGGCCTTCAGCGGCCTGCTGCTGGAACTGCTCGAGCGTGATCAAGACGACTTTCCTTCCGGGAAACGGTGGTGGCGGGACGGACGACGGCAACAGGCCACCATCGCCAACCACGGCGAGCGGAAGAAAGGGTATGCGGGGTCGTCAGAATGGACACCGGGGGACTGTAACCCATGGCCGGGGGCCAGGGGAACCCGCCTGGGCACTGTGGCCCAGGCGGGAAACGGGCACAGGCGAGCCTCAGCCCATGCGGCGGGCGGCGGCCTGCTGCTCCTGGTCGCGCTGGCCGGCGTCCAGGTCCTGCGCCTGCTGCTTGTCGGGAGTGGCCTGGGCGATCTGCTGGCGGTTGACCTCGGCGACCTGCTCGGTACTTACGCTGAGCGGCTGCTGGCGGCCCTCGGCAATGTCCACCTGGGCCAGCTTGCGGTGCACCGAGGTGGTGTCCTGGGTGTCGACCGCGAACACGCGGGTGCGGTCGGTGCTGAGCACAACATGTTCAATGCGCTCCAGCCCTCCCTGCTTGGCCTTGCTGGCCAGTGCGCCGGCCAGCTGGTCGCTGTGCAGGTCCGGGGTGAGGTTGTGGGCCACGTCCAGCGCGTGCACGCCGGTCTGTGCGCCTTTGAACAGCGGGTAGTCGGCATTGCTCGGGTCGTTGATGCCCACCACCAGCGACGCCGGCTCGCCGTTCAGGCTGGCCTGACGGCCGTCGTTGGGGTGCTGGATGCGCTGGTGCTGCTCGACAAGTTTGCGCGCGGCGGCTTCCTGCTTGGCCAGCTCCGAATCCAGGCTGGGAATGACGGTTTCGGCCATGCCGTGGCGGGCGGTGGCCTCGGCAAATGCGGGGCCCAGCTTTTTGGCCAGCACGGCGGTTTCGGCCAGGTTGACGGCATTCAAGGGCTTGGCCGGGGTGGGAATGTGGGTTGCAGCGGCCGTGGTCAGCGCGGCAGTGGTGCCACCCACCGTGGCCAACACCGCCGGTGCCTGGGCCGTCACGTGCTTCACCTGATAGCCGACAAAGTCGTAACCCTTGTCCACATACGCACCGGCGGTGGCATAGCCGTTGCGCAGCGAGCCGGCGACCCATTGGCCGCCGTGGTCGATGCTGCTGGCGACGCGCTGCCCGGCGGCGCGCACTGCTGCCGCGTCCTCACGCGCATCGCGAGTGGCATGTTCGGCGCGGGCGTCCCCCATGTTACGGGCAGAATCGGCCTTGCCGCGCAGGTCCTTGGCCAGATCATCCTTGCCGATCAGGTCGGCTCCCCATGCCACTGCCGACCACACACCGGACTGGGCACGGCTTTCCACACGATGCAGGGTGGACTCAACCATGCCGGTCAGCTCACGACCGCTGGCAATGACGGTGGCCCCCGCCTTGGTGCTGACCTGCAGGGTGGCCGACCCCATATCCACTGTCTTGCCAAGCACCATGCCCTGCACGCGCGCGGTCTGCTCAACAGCATCGCCGACTTTATCCAGGCCGTAGCCAACACCAGCACCGACAGCTTCGATCCCCTGCCCGACTACGCGCCCAACCTGCATGCCGTGCGCGCCCGCATGCAGCACGGTAGACAACGGCCCAGCCAGCTCTGCAACCTGGCTGGGTGCGCTGACCTTGGCGCGGTCGACCAGTTGATCGCCTACACGTGTCTTGGCCTCAAGCAATTCAAGATGGCCGGCCGCAATGGGAATGTTGCGCAGTGCATCCTGGCCGGGTTTGGTCGCCAGCTGCTCGATGAACTGTGCCGCTGAAGTCTGTGCGCCTGGCGGCATGGCTTCGCGAAGCTTGTCGCCGACCAGCTTCTGCATCATCGGTTCGCGCAGCAGCAGACCTGCCTCATTGGCCAGCAGGCCGTAGCCGTGCCGATGCTCCTCGCTCAACCGCTGCATGCCGTTCTGTACATCGTTCAGCACCTCGCCACCGGTCTGATAGGTGCGCACCGTCTGCTGCGGATTGAAGGTAGGCAGGCCGTTTTCCTTGCCGAAACGCGCGGCTGTGTCTGGATGCAGGCCGGCGGCGTTGAAGGTGGTGGCGCGCGCACCGGTGACGGCGGAAGCGGCCGAGGCCATGCCGCCGCCCAGGGAGTGGCCTGCGATTTCGAAGCTGCCCGGCAACTCCTGGTTAACGACAGAAGCGAGCTGCATGGCCCGATCGTAGTAATCGCTGCGCATGCCAATGCCTTGCTGGCCATTATTGAGGAAATCCTCCCCTCCCGACTCACGTCGCCCCCCCGGAGCCGACGGATCAACGATTTGCCCGGTAGATCCCTTGTAAACAATGACCGGCTTTGCACTCTCACCGAAGACTGCCTTGTCTGGAAGGTAAATATCGGCACGGAACCCAGAATCCTTGGGTTCCAACAGTTCTTTGAGATCGGAATCAGGTATGTTCAGACCCGCAGCGCGCAATGCCGCCGGATCACTGCTGGCACGTGTCCAGCCAACAGGAGGGCTCCCTTGTTTGTTGGCCGAGAGATAGACGTCAGAGGCCAGCCCCGACATTTCACGTGCGTGATAGGTTTCCTGAAGGCGATCTGCCTCTTTGTCATTCCCGCTGTCTCGCAACTGCTGGACAAGCTGGTTTTGTTCCTGGATGGCACGGGCACGCGCCTCGATATCCGGACCGCTCATGGCAAGCTCCATTGCTCAGTGAAGGACGCGGCCCCTGATCCGCGTTGCTTATCGAATAACAGAACAGTTTGCTAATGTCACCCCATCAGGGGTTCCACATCAGGACGATCATGCGCTCCAGTCTTCACAACTTGATGGCGAAAACGCTCATAAGTGCGGCATGGGTCACACTTTTCTTTATGAGCGGCTGTGCCGCCTCCTCTGCACACGGGGCTGGCGATTACTTCGATGGACGAGCACTACAGCTCGCAGTGGCCTCTGAAAGTGGCGACTCCGACACCATCACACGCTTGGTAATGAAGGAAGGCGTCGATCCCGACAAGACCTTCGCCCGTCGCGATGGCATTCCAGTGATTGCGTGGCCACTTCGCGCCCGCAGCCTTGAGGGACTTCAGGCATTGCTCGAGGCAGGTGCGGATCCCAATGCGCGTGAATCCAAGCACATGAATGGAGAAATGATCCATTTCAACAATGCGATGGTCTACGCAGCGAAGATGGACGATCCACGCTACTTGGAACTCTTGCTCAAGCACGGCGGAAACCCGAACACGCGCAACATCAACAACGAGACTCTTCTGCTTCAGGCGTTCCTTAGTGGAAATCAGTGGAAGAACATTCAAGTCCTGATTGAGAACGGTGCGAACATCAACGAATCCAGCTTGAGCATGGGCGATGACACAGTTCTTAGCTGGTATACACGACGAGGGGGATTCGATTCGGCCTATTGGCTTCTTGAACATGGTGCCGACCCCAGGATTTCGAAGCCATCAGCCAATACACCGGACGGAGCTGCAAGGCAGAAGATGGTCGAAGACATCTACTGGGAGATCACGACCCCTGACCTGCTTCCCTGGCAGAAGAAGTGTCAGCAATGGCTTGTTGAGCGCAACATTCCTCGCCCACCGCTGCCGGAACATATCCGTCGGAAGCGAGAAGCATTTGGGTTTCCGAGCAAGGAAGCGGACATTCCGCTGCTTTGAACACGCACACCCCGCGAGCACGAATCCTCAGAGCGGCACATGCCTTCACCGGCATTCTGTCAATAATCCTCTTGACAGGCTGCGATCCGACATCGGCCAACGGTGCTGCGGAGTACTTCGAAGGCAGCGCACTGCAGCTCGCAATCGCCAGTGAGCAAGGCGATTCCGACACCATCACGCGACTTATCAAAGAAGAGGGGGTGAATCCCGACACAACCTTTGCAAGCCGCGATGGCATTCCCGTCGTCGCCTGGCCACTCCGCGCCCGAAATCTGGAGGGACTGGATGCGCTGCTTGAGGCTGGCGCAAATCCCAATGCGCGCGAGTCGAAACACATGAATGGCGAAATGATCCACTTCAACAACGCCATGGTGTTCGCAGCGATGATGGACGATCCTCGCTATCTCGCCCTTCTCCTCAAGCACGGTGGCGATCCGAATATCAGGAACGTCAATAACGAAACACTCCTTTTCCAAGCATTCATCAGCGGAAATCAGTGGGAGAACGTGAAGCTCCTCGTAGAAAACGGCGCGGAAGTAAACGAGTCCAATCGTGGCTCAGCAGACACTGTGCTGGGCTGGTACACCACGCGCGGGGGATTCGAGCATGCGTACTGGCTCCTGGAGCACGGAGCGGTGCCTACGGTGATGATGAAGTCGTCAATTGGAAAGCCTGACAGGATGCATATCGCAGAAGACATCTATTGGGGCATCACCACCCCTGACCTGCTCCCCTGGCAGAAGAAGTGCCAGGAATGGCTGATTGCGCGCAACATCCCGCGGCCCGCTATGCCCGTCGGCATCCGGGACAAGCGGAAAGCTTTCGGATTTCCTTACGAAGAAGAAGATATCCCGCTGCTTTGAACGCCTACAGAGTGAAGCAGCCGGGCAAGCCCGGCTCTACGGGAAACAACCGGGCGGATCCCGGTGCCATGAAAGCGGGCGGACGAGCCCGCGCAACGGGAGGCGGTCATGCGTAAGGTGCTGAAGACGACTGTGGTGGGTGCGGGGATGATGTTGGCCGGGTGCGGGTCGACGGCAAAGCCGGACGCTGCCGACCCTGCTGTGGGCATGGCCAATCCGGCGTCGGTGTACTGCGTCGAGCTGGGCGGGAAGAGTGTGATCGAGACCGATGGCGCGGGTGCGCAGACCGGGTTCTGCCATCTGCCGGATGGAACCAAGGTCGAGGAATGGGCGTTGTATCGGCGGGATCATCCGGCGCGGTGATGGCGTGCCCGGTTACACCAGCTCGGTGTCGTGCGGCAGGTGCATGCGCACGCGGCCGGGCACGCAGTCGATGCGGAAGTGGCGCGCCTTGACCGGTTCGCCATCCAGATTCAGCGTCATCGGCTGATCGGCGTCGATCTCCACCCATTGCGCGCGCGTGCGCTCGGCCACCTGCTCCAGCGCGCCGCGCTTGCCGCCCTTCACCAGCGCCGCGAAGGTGGACATGACCTCGCCGCTGAGCTCGGGAATGATGGTCAGGTCGAGCAGGCCGTCGTTGATCACCGCCTCCGGGCACAGCACCTGGCCGCCGCCGGCCTGGCGACCGTTGCCGATGCCCAGCGCGATGAAGCCGCCTTGCCAGTGGAAGTCCTGGCTCCGCACCCGGGCCTGGATCGGCTCGATCTTGCCCAACCGCGAGATACCGGTAACCAGGTAAGCCAACCCACCCAGCACCTTCTTCAGGCCTTCATCGGTTTCCACCGTGACCTCGGTACCGAAACCACCGCTGGCGACGTTGGCGCACCACCACGGATTGCCGTCGGCGTCGATGCGCAGCAGGTCGACCGGGCGCGGCGACTGCTGCTCGATCAGGCTCAGCGCGGCCAGCGGTTCGTCCGGAATGCCGGCGGCGGTGGCGAAGTCGTTGGCGGTGCCCAGCGGCAGCAGGCCCAGCGAGGGCAGCGCATCGGCGGGCTCGTCACGGTGGGCCAGGGTTTCGGCGACCTCGCTGAGGGTGCCGTCACCGCCGGCGGCAATGATGGTGTCCACGCCATGCTCGATGGCCTCGGCCACGTAACGCTCGGCGTCGCCGCCCTCCCAGGTGACCCGGACCTCGAGCGCGATGCCGCGCTCGCGCAGGATGTGCACGGCCTCGCGCACATCCTCGTTGCCGGTGGATTTTCCGTTCAGGATCAGACGCCAGCGGGCACGGCTCATGCAGCATTTCCATCGGTGGGGACGCGCAGGCTAGCAGCGGGGTGTTTCAGCCGTGGTGAACGTCATCAAACGGTCACCCAACACCCGGAGAATGGAAGGCCATAGCAGGGATGATGGATGGAGGCAGGATCAGCCTCCCGCTGTTTCCGGGGTCGCATCTGAAAGGGTGCGGCCTTTTTTTCATGCGGCGTCTGCCGGTTGCACGAGGGCGGCCGGGCCATCAATCGCGTTGCGGTGGTCCTGCACGCGCGCCGGCCGTGGGGGTTGCTGGGCCAGCTCTGCCCTGACCTCGGCAAGCCGCTGGCCAGCCTGCCTGTATCTCCGCACCTGCAGGACACCCACGGCGAAGATTCCAACCACTGCAACGCTGACGCTCAGCGCGTTGCTCGTGCCCGTCGTAAAGCGAACAGCAATATCCGTATCCGGATCCGTATCCGGCTGGCGCGCGGCGGGACCCTGCATCCACGCCGGTGGCTCATTGGATATCCGCTGCAGCACGCTTCCCAGCGCATCCCCCACCGCCGCGAGCGCCGTGGTTCCGGCACGAATACTCAGTTCAGTGGCATGCGAAAGCGTGACATTCACAGGGCATAGCAGCGGCAACATCAGGACCTCGGGGGGCTATCGACGGGACCCGCGATTGTCCTTCCCGCGCCGCAATTGCGTCAGAGGCAATGCCGACACTGCGCCGGCAATCGCCACGCCTGCAACGCTTACGCGCGTTCGGCAAACGCCTTCAACGCGTCGCCTTCAAGCCGGTACACCGTCCACTCGCTCTGCGGACGCGCGCCCATCGCTTCATAGAAGTCGATGGCCGGGGTGTTCCAGTCCAGCACCGACCACTCGAACCGGCCGCAGCCTTCGGCCACCGCCTGCCGTGCGATGTACTGCAGCAGCGCCTTGCCGGCTCCGCTGCCGCGGCTGGCAGGGCTGACGTACAGATCTTCCAGGTAGATGCCGTTGCGGCCCAGCCAGGTCGAGTAGTTGTAGAAGTACACCGCGTAGCCGATCGGCTGACCTTCCGCTTCGCAGATCAGCGCGCGTGCCTTGGCACCGTCGCCGAACAGGCTGTCGCGGATGCCGGCCTCGTCGGTCTGCACCGACGATTCGGCCTTCTCGTAGATCGCCAGCTCGCGGATGAGGCGCAGAATCAGCGCTGCATCCTCAGCAACGGCATCGCGGATCAGCACGCCGGCAGCGGCCATGCTCAGCCCCGCGCCTTGGCGACGTTGCGGCGCATCTGTTCGATCACGTCCTTATAGCTGATAGGCGCATTGAAGATGGCCGAACCGGCAACGAAGGCGTCTGCGCCGGCGGCGGCAATCGCACCGATGTTTTCGGCCTTAACCCCGCCGTCGATCTCCAGGCGGATGTCGCGGCCGCTGGCGTCGATCTTCTCGCGCACCACGCGCAGCTTGTCCAGCGCAGACGGAATGAAGGCCTGGCCACCGAAGCCCGGGTTCACCGACATCAGCAGCACCAGGTCCAGGTCATCCAGCACCCAGTCCAGCACGTCCACCGGGGTACCCGGGTTGAGCACCAGGCCCGGCTTGCAGCCCAGCGAACGGATCAGCTGGATGGTGCGGTGCACGTGGCGGCTGGCTTCCGGGTGGAAGCTGATGTACGTGGCCCCGGCTTCGGCGAAGTCCGGAATGATGCGGTCCACCGGTTCCACCATCAGGTGCACGTCGATGGGCGCGGTGATGCCGTGCTTGCGCAGCGCCTGGCAGACCATCGGGCCGATGGTCAGGTTGGGCACGTAGTGGTTGTCCATCACGTCGAAGTGCACCCAGTCGGCACCGGCGGCAAGCACGTTGTCCACTTCCTCGCCGAGACGGGCGAAATCGGCGGACAGGATGGAGGGGGCGATGATGCAGTTGGACATGGCCAGGGCCTTGCAGAAGGAAGAAGGGAGGGCAGCGCTAGCCGCGCTTGCGCAGGGTCTTGATGCGGTCGTAGGCGGCGTTGAGCTGGCGCGACTTGCGCTCGGCCTGCTGGCGCAGCTCGGGGGCCGCGCCCACCACCTTGTCGGGGTGGTACTGGGAAATCAGCCGACGGTAGGCCAGGTCGACCTCGGCATCGGTGGCCTCGGAGGTCAGCCCCAGCTCGCGGTAGGGATTTTCCCTGTTCAGCCGGAACCAGTCGGCGTCGAAGGCATGGCCGATGAGCAGGCCGATGACCGCCCCGAACAGCGGGTTGGGCCGGAACAGCAGGGCCCCGGCGATGAATCCGAGCAGTTTTCCGTACCAGCGCATGGTCGTCGGGGCGGCCGCTTGAAAAAGGTGATCCATTTTACGTCACAGCGGGCCCAACCCGCTTTACACTAGGCCGCCCGCTGTCTGGCGGGCCCGTCACCGGGTGCCCTGGACAGCTGTCTCGACGAAGCCTCAGGAGTGCCCGTGCCGACCACGTTGTTGCAATCCGATCTCCCCGGCCTGCCCTTGCGCCATCGCGGCAAGGTGCGTGATGTTTTCGACATTCCGCGCGACCGGCTTCCTGCCGGCACCCCGCCGGGGGACTACCTGCTGATGGTCGCCACCGACCGTCTGTCGGCCTTCGACGTGGTGCTGCCGGACCCGATTCCCGGCAAGGGCGAAATGCTCTGCCAGGTCTCGAACTTCTGGTTCGCCAAGACCGCCCACCTGATGCCCAACCACCTGACCGGCATTGATGTCGCCAGCGTCCTGCCCGAAGGCGTGGACCCGGCGCTGTATGCCAAGCGCGCGGTGGTCACCCGCAAGCTGAAGCCGGTGCCGGTGGAAGCCATCGCCCGCGGCTATCTGATTGGCAGCGGCTGGAAGGACTACCAGCGCACCGGCAAGGTCAGCGGTATCGAACTGCCTGACGGCCTGCGCCAGGCCGAACAGCTGCCGGAACCGATCTTCACCCCGTCGACCAAGGCGGCGGTGGGCGACCACGACGAGAACATCGACTTCGACGCGATGGTCAAGCAGGTGGGCGTGGACCTGGCCGAGCGCGTGCGCGACGCCACCCTGCGCATCTACAAGTTCGCGGCGGATTACGCCCGCGAGCGCGGCATCATCCTGGCCGACACCAAGTTCGAGTTCGGTACCGATGAAGACGGCCGCCTGTACATCATGGACGAGATGCTGACCCCGGATTCGTCGCGCTACTGGCCGGCCGATCAGTACGAAGTGGGCACCAGCCCGCCAAGCTACGACAAGCAGTTCGTCCGTGATTACCTGGAAACGCTGGACTGGGGCAAGACCGCCCCGGGCCCGAGCATCCCAGCCGACATCATCGAACGCACCCGCGCCAAGTACGCCGAGGCGCTGCAGCGCCTGGCCGGCATCAGCGTGGATTGACGGAAGCCACCATGTCCACCACCACCCAGGTTGTGCGGCCGATTGACCGCTACTTCGCCAGCTACTCCGACGACCACCGCAATGCGCTGAACCAGCGCATCCACGTGGTCGCGGTGCCGGCGATCCTGTGGTCGGTGGTGGGCTTGTTGTGGTGCATTCCGCCGCTGATCACCTGGTTCCAGCACGGCATCTGGGCCGGCCTGGCGATGTTCACCGCCTGGTGCTTCTACAACCGCCTGTCGCGGTCGCTGGGCATCGGCATGCTGGGCCTGCTGTTCGTGTGCGGCTGCGTGTGCCGTCTGCTGGAAGCCCAGATCGGCATTGCCGGCCTGGGCTGGACTGCCTTGGGTGTGTTCGTGGTGGCGTGGATTGCGCAGTTCATCGGCCACAAGTTCGAGGGCCGCAAGCCCAGCTTCCTCACCGACCTGACCTACCTGCTGATCGGCCCGGCCTGGGTGATGGCCAAGCTGTTCCGCCAGATGGGCTGGAAGTACTGACGGTAGTGCCGGCCGCTGGCCGGCAACCACGCCCCCCAACCTGAACGAAATCGATCATCACCGGCGCTGCACGGACCCGCGCCCAGCATCGCCGTGGGTGCTCCATTTTCGACATCGGCCATTCATGTCCAGGCCAGCCGGGGTGTGGTCGCAGCCCCTGCCGTTGCTGGGCGGAAACGCTCGCGACGAACAATGGGGGGCCAGATGCGGCAAAGCGGACGGGATTGTCCATACGACTTTGACGGGTGCCGAATGGGGCGTATATGGGGCCTGAAAAAATGAACCACGCACGTTCCCTGCAGTTGCTGGCGTATTCGGGTATATCGGCGACAAATGACCGCCTGTTAGACTGAACAACCTGCTCGTGAATCGCGCATTCCCTGCATGAATCCTGCCCTGCTCCTGCTGCTGGCCCTGCCCTTCCTGATGGCAGCGGTCGTGGCCACATTCCGCACCAGCTCCCGCGCCACCGCCGCCTGGCTGGCCGCCGTCGCCCCGTTGGGCGGGCTGGCCCTGCTGGCGACGATGACCCCGGCCGTGATGCAGGGCGAGGTGGTGCGCAGCTTCGGCGACTGGTTGCCGCAGATCGGCTTGGCCTTCTCGCTGCGCCTGGACGGGCTGGCCTGGATGTTCGCCGGCATGGTGCTGGCGATCGGCGCACTGGTGGTGATGTATGCCCACTATTACCTGAGCGCCCGCGACAGCGCGCACCGCTTCTACTGCTACCTGCTGCTGTTCATGGGGGCCATGCTGGGCATGGTCCTGTCGGGCAACCTGTTGCTGCTGATGGTGTTCTGGGAAATGACCAGCATCAGCTCTTTCCTGCTGATCGGCTTCTGGTCGCATCGCCAGGACGCGCGTGAAGGCGCGCGCATGGCGCTGGTGGTCACCGGCGGCGGCGGCCTGGCCCTGCTCGGCGGCGTGCTGCTGATCGGGCGCATTGTCGGCAGCTTCGAGCTGGATGCAGTGCTGGCCGCGGGCGATGTGATCCGCAGCAGCCCGCTGTATCCGTATGCCCTGTTCCTGGTGCTGGCCGGCATCTTCACCAAGAGCGCGCAGTTCCCGTTCCACTTCTGGCTGCCGCACGCGATGGCCGCGCCGACCCCGGTGTCGGCCTACCTGCACTCGGCCACCATGGTCAAAGCCGGCGTGTTCCTGCTGGCACGGCTGCACCCGGCGCTGGCCGGCACCGACCTGTTCTTCTACACGGTCAGCGGTATCGGCGCGCTGACTCTGCTGATCGGCGCGTGGAACGCGATCTTCCAGCATGACCTGAAGGGCCTGCTGGCCTATTCGACGATCTCGCACCTGGGCCTGATCACCCTGCTGTTCGGCCTGTCCACGCCGATGGCGGTGGTGGCCGGCGTGTTCCACATCCTCAACCACGCCACCTTCAAGGCCTCGCTGTTCATGGCCGCCGGCATCATCGACCATGAAACCGGCACGCGTGACATGCGCAAGCTCGGCGGATTGCGCCGGCTGATGCCGTTCACCAGCGCGCTGGCGATCATCGCCTCGCTGGCGATGGCCGGCATTCCGCTGCTCAATGGCTTCCTGTCCAAGGAAATGCTGTTTGCCGAGGCGATCACCACACAGGGTCCGGAGCCGATGCGCATCGCGGTGTCGATCGCGGCGCTGCTGGCCGGCGTGTTCGGCGTCGCCTACAGCCTGCGCTTCGTGCACGACACCTTCTTCGGCAAGGGCCCGCATGATCTGGACCGGGTGCCGCACGAGCCGCCGCGCTTCATGAAGGTGCCGGTGGAGATCCTAGTGGTGATCTGTCTGGCCGTCGGCATCGCGCCGGCAATCACCATCGCGCCTGTGCTCGACACCGCCGCACAGGCCATTCTGGGGTCGGCGATGCCTGTCTTCAGTCTGGCGGTGTGGCACGGCTTCAATTTGCCGCTGGTGATGAGCATCGTCGGCGTGCTCGGCGGCATCGCGCTGTACTTCGGCCTGCGCCGGCGGATCAACCTGCATGCGGTGGTCAGCCGCACCATCGGCCGCAACCTGTTCCACAAGCAGCTGGACCTGGTGTTCGGCTTTGCCCACGGCCTGACCCATGCGCTGGCCAACGGCAGCCTGCAGCGCATGCTGATGGCGCTGGTGGTGGTGGCCATCGTGGTCGCGGCCGCGCCGTTCGTGGCCAACCCGATCTCCCCGAACTGGCCGTCGCCGCAGCCGATTCCGCTGCTGGGCTGGGTGCTGTGGGCGGTGATCGTGGTCTGCTCGTTCGGCGCGCTGTTCGTGTACCGGCAGCGCCTGCTGGCGGTGCTGGTGGTCGGTGGCGTGGGGCTTATGGTGTCGCTGACCTTCGTGTTCCTGTCCGCACCGGACCTGGCGCTGACCCAGCTGCTGGTGGAAATGGTCACCCTGGTGCTGATGCTGCTGGGCATGAACTACCTGCCGGCGCAGTCGCCGCCGGAGAAGTCGCGCTGGCGCAAGCGGCGTGACGCGCTGATCGCCGTCATCGCCGGCGGCGGGCTCGGGGCCATGGCCTACAGCGCGATGACTCTGCCGCCGAACACCATGGCGGGCGAGATGCTGGCGCGCGCCCTGCCCGAGGCCTACGGCGAGAACGTGGTCAACGTGATCCTGGTCGACTTCCGCGGCTTCGATACCTTCGGCGAGATCACCGTGTTCGGCATTGCCGCGCTGGTGGTGCATGCGCTGCTGCGGCGGTCGCGCATGGCCCCCGAGCAGATCATGCCGGGCCCGCCGATCAAGCTGCCGGTGCCGGCCGATCTGGCCCAGATCATGTTCCCGCTCACCCTCACGGTGTCGATCTTCCTGTTCCTCCGCGGCCACAACGCGCCGGGCGGCGGCTTCATCGCCGGCCTGGTGCTGGCGGTGCCGCTGCTGATCCAGTACGTGATCCAGGGCACCGAATCGGTGGAGTCGCGCTTCGGCTTCGACTACATCCGCTGTATCGGCGTCGGCCTGCTGATCGCCATTGTCAGTGGCTGCGCCTCGATGCTGTTCGGGGTGCCGTTCCTGACCAGCGGTCACGTTGACCTGGAACTGCCGTTGATCGGCACCGTGCCGCTGGCCAGCGCCATCGGCTTCGACACCGGGGTGTACCTGGTGGTGTTCGGTGGCGCGATGCTGATGCTGTCGATGATGGGCACGATCAAGCCGCACCGTACCCGCAACGCCCGCAAGGGTGAGATCGATCCCAACCGCCGTTCGGCCTTGACCGGGGAGATGCACTGATGGAACTGGCCCTGGCAAGCGCGATTGGCGTACTGGCAACGATCGGCATCTACCTGCTGCTGCGCGCGCGCAGCTTCGACGTCATCCTCGGCATGACCTTCCTGTCCTATGCCACCAACCTGCTGATCTTCGCCGGTGGCCGGCTGGTCAGCGGCAAGGCCCCGGTGCTGAAGGAAGGCGTGGCGTCAAACCTGGGCAACTACACCGACCCGCTGCCGCAGGCGCTGGTGCTGACCGCCATCGTCATTGCCTTTGCGATGACCGCAGTCAGCATCGTGCTGGCGATGCGCAGCCGCAGCGACAACCACAGCGACCACGTGGATGCGCACGAGGAAGAGCCGGCCCCTGACACCGCGCCGGGCCGGGAGGGCGGCGCATGAACCATGTCGTGATCCTGCCCATCCTGATTCCGTTGGTCGGTGCAGCGCTCTCGCTGTTTGTCGAACACCGGCGCTACGGGCCCAAGGTGCAGCGCAGCGTGGCCTGGACCACGCTGGCGGCGTTGGCCGCCGCTGTCGCCCTGCTGTTCTCCCGCACCGCCGATGGCAGCATCGCGGTGTACCTGCTGGGCGACTGGCCGTCGCGGCTGGGCATCGCACTGGTCGCCGACCGGTTGTCCAGCTGGATGCTGCTGACCACCCTGCTGCTGGCCATTGCCTGCCTGCTGCATGCCTGTTCCGGTTGGGACCGGCGCGCACCGCACTTCCACGCGCTGTTCCAGTTCCAGCTGGTTGGTTTGAACGGTGCCTTCCTCACCGGCGACATCTTCAACCTGTTCGTGTTCTTCGAGGTGATGCTGATCGCCTCGTACGGCCTGCTGCTCAGCGGCGGGCGCGGCCTGCGCATGCGCATCGGCCTGCACTACGTGGTGTTCAACGTCACCGCCTCGACCCTGTTCCTGATCGCGCTGGGCCTGCTGTACGCCTCGCTGGGTTCGCTGAACATGGCCGAGCTGTCGCAGCGCATCGCCGAAGTTCCGGCCAGCCACCTCACCTTGACCAAGGCTACGCTGGGCCTGCTGCTGCTGGTGTTCTGCAGCAAGGCGGCGTTGATGCCGCTGTACCTGTGGCTGCCGGAAGCCTATGCGCGTGCACCCGCCGCCGTGGCGGCGCTGTTTGCGATCATGACCAAGGTCGGCCTGTACGCCGTGCTGCGGGTGAGCTCGCTGTGGTTCGGTGAAGACGCGGGCCCGATGGCCGGCTACGGCAGCCAGTGGTTGCTGTGGGCCGGCGTGGCCACGCTGGTGCTGGGCGGGCTCGGCGTGCTGGCTGCGGCACGCCTGCGCGTGCTGATCTCCTACCTGGTGGTGGTGTCGGCGGCGACGCTGTTCATCGCGTTCGCGATCCGCACACCGCAGGTGCTGTCGGCCGGTCTGTACTACCTGCCGCACAGCACCTTTGTCGCCGCCGCGCTGTTCCTGATCGCCGACTTGATCCGCCGGCGTCGCGGCGGAGCCAGCGACCGCAAGGAAGTAATCGCGCCGATGCCGGGCAAGCAGACCCCGGCGGTGCTGTTCCTGATCGCAGCGGTGTCGGTCGCGGGTCTGCCGCCGCTGTCCGGCTTCCTCGCCAAGGCCGCGTTGCTGGCCGGCATGCCGGCGCAGTACACCGGCCTGGTGTGGAGCGCGGTGCTGATCAGCAGCCTGATGGTGATCGTCGGCATCACCCGCGGTGGCGTGCGCCTGTTCTGGCGCGTGCCGGTCGCCGAAGAAGGCGTACCCGCGCCGCGCAAGGCTCCTACCCGCACGGTGGAGCTGTTCGCCGCCGGCCTTCTGCTGGTCTACGGCATCGGCATGGCGGTGTTCGCCAACCCGCTGATGCGTTACACCGACGCCATGGCCGCCCAGTTGCTGCAGCCGCAGGACTACGTAGGCGAGCTGCGCGCGACCACGCCGGAGATCCGCCGCCCATGACGCGCAAACGCCCGTTGTTCCGCCGCCTGATTCCCTCGCCGATGCTGAGCTTCACGGTGCTCGCGTTCTGGGTACTGATGTCCGACAGCTTCACCCTGGGCCAGATCCTGCTCGGCCTGGTGCTGGGCGTGGTGGTGCCGCTGTTCGCCGCCCGCCTGGACCGCGAGTTCGCGCGCATCGGTTCGCTGCGGCCGATTCCCAAACTGCTGTGTGTGACCCTGTGGGACATCCTGGTGTCCAACATCCGCGTGGCGATCCAGGTGCTGGGGCCGGAGCGCCGCATCCACCCCGGCTTCATCTGGTTGCCGCTGGATATCGCCAACATCCACGGCATTGCCGCGCTGACCAGCATGATCACGCTGACCCCGGGCACTGTGTCGGCCGCGTTGTCCGACGACCGCCGCTATCTGCTGGTGCATGTGCTGCACCTGGATGACCCGGACGAGCTGATCCGACAGATCAAGACCCGCTACGAAGCCCCGCTGATGGAGATCTTCCCATGACCGGATATGTGTTCATCCAGACCACGCTGGTGGTGTGCATGCACGTGGTCGGCCTGGCCATGCTGCTGGCCACCTGGCGCCTGCTGCGCGGGCCGACCGTGCCGGACCGCATCCTCGCGCTGGACACCTTGTCGGTAACCGCGATTGCCGAACTGATGCTGTTTGGCATGTACCTCAATTCAGCGGTGTACTTCGAAGCAGCGCTGGTGATTGCAATGCTCGGCTTTGGCAGCACCGTGGTGCTGAGCAAGTTCGTGCTGCGCCGGGATATCGTCGAATGATCACCTTCATCCAGATCCTGCTGTCGCTGCTGCTGCTGTTCGGCTGCTTCTTCATCCTGGTCGGCGCGCTGGGGCTGGTGAAGCTGTCCACGTTCTTCAAGCGCCTGCATGCGCCGACCAAGGCCAGCACGCTGGGCGTGGGCTGCGTGCTGGCCGGTTCGGTCGCGTATCACATCTTCCTGGGTGAAGATCCGCAGCCGCGTGAGCTGCTGATCACCGCTTTCCTGTTCATTACCGCGCCGATCAGCGCGCACATGATGGCCAAGGCCGCGTTGTCGCTGATGATGGAAAAGCGGCCGAGCCTGCCGGGGAATGACAAGGCCGAAGAAGAGCAGTTGCCGCCGCCGCAACCGGACGCAGAAGACGCGTAGAGCCACGCCCTGCGTGGCTGCGACTCACGCCCCAATCAAGGCCAGCTCCAGCACCACCCAGCCCACAAACGCCACCAGCAGGATCCCGCCCTCACGCCGGCTGAGAGTCAGGTCCCCACGCAGCATCGGGTACAGCACCAGCACGAAGGCGATCGCCGCGGGCAGCTCCAGCTTCACGAACGATTCCGGCAACGCAATCGGGCGCAGCGCGGCCATGCCGCCCACCACCACCAGCAGGTTGAACAGGCTGGAGCCGATCACGTGACCCAGCACCATGTCACCCTGCCCACGCCGTGCGGCCACGACCGCAGCGGCGACCTCCGGCAGCGCGGTGCCGATCGCCACCGGCAACAGGCCCACCAGCAGCGGTGACCAGCCCAGTCCGGCCCCGAGCACCGGCGCGGCGTTCACGATCCAGCGCGCGCCGTAGTACAGCGCCACCCCGGCAAACACGACCCGCAGCACGTTGAGGAACAGGCCGGTGCGGGTCATTGCGTAACCGGCAATGGCCTCACGCACCGGTTCGGCTTCACGCCGCGCCGCACGCAGCAGGAACGCCAGCACACCGACGAAACCCAGCAGCAGCAGTGCGCCTTCCCAGCGCGCGATGACGCCATCGAGGCCGAACACGATCAGCGCCAGGCTGACCACCGCCAGCAGCACCAGCAGCGGCGACAGCACCCGCGCGCGCACCAGTAGCGGCGCGGCCAGCGCGGCGAGGCCCAGGGTCAGGCCGACATTGACGATGTTGCTGCCCACCGCGTTGCCCAGCGCGAGGTCCTCGGCTCCTATCGCGAAGGCGCGCGCGTTGACCACCAGTTCCGGCAGCGAAGTCCCGAAGGCGACCAGCAGCAGGCCGGCCACGAACGGCGACGCGCCGAAGCGCTGCGCCAGCCCGGAGGCCGCCTTGACGATGGAATCCCCGCCCAGTGCCAGCAGCACCAGGCCCAGCACGAACCAGATGGCAGCAGCGAACATTGGCCTCTCCCCATGATGCCGGGCATGGCCCGGCGTTCCCATGTGCCCGGCTGGGCACCTCCCGGTGCCTACGCTACCTCAACTGCAGCCTTCCACGTAGTCCACCTGCGGGGTCTGGCCCACCCGCCACGCAGTGACGGTGCCATTGCCGCCGATCTCGAAGTTCAGGATCGCACCGCCCTCGGCGGCCGGCCGCACCCGCAGGTTGTGCCCGTTCTGCTCGTACTTGTGCGGGGTCAGGTCAGCCCGCTCCGGATACAGCGCCTGCAGCTCGCCCAGGGTCATGCCGACCTTGCCGCCGCCCGGGGCCACGATGCGGTCGTTGCGCACGTCGTAGCGGACCAGCTTGCGGCCTTCGATCATGAAGATCACATCATCGGCCTGCGCGCCCTGCGGGCGCAGCGCATGGCAGTAGTCATCCGGCACGTCGCCCTGCAGCGGTTCGCTCCAGGCGGTCTTGAGCGCGTCCAGTGAAGCGCCCAGGGTTGCGGCCCCGTAGCCGTCCAGACGTGCCGGGCCGCTGCCCGCAGTCGCCGCGCCATCCTGTGTCGTGGGCATCGATGCCGGTGCGGCCGGTTCGCCTGCGGCGGCAGGTCGTGATTCATCGGCGGGCACCACCGCCGGTGGCCGCCGGTCGCAGGCGGCCAGGGACAACACCATACCGATGGCCAGAACGCCTCCCAGCTGTTTCATGAGCACATCTCCTCCGTTCAGTGCCGGCAGCGTAGTCCCTTTGGCGTGCAGCGGATGCATGCAAGTCGCCGGTTGTCATCACGCTTTCACCTGGCCCATTCAGGCTCGGCGTGCACCGCATCGACACCTCTCCTCATGCAACCGCGCAAGACCGATCTCGCCCGCGACGCCCTGCAGGCCCATCGTGCGCCGCTGGACATGCGCCAGCGGCGGCTGCTGATCATGTGTGATGGCCAGCGCGATATCGGCCAGCTGACTGCGCTGATCGGACCGGAAGCGCCGGCGATGGTGATCCAGATGATCCAGGCCGGGTATCTGGTGTCTGCGCCGGAGCCGGCGGTGGTGGCGGTGCCTGCCACAGTAGCCGCTCCCGCGGCGGCGGAGCCGGCACCGGAGCGACGTCGCTCATTGGTGGCCGCGCGGATCTATCTGCTCGGCATTCTGGAACTACAGCGAAATCCGCAGGCGGCGGCGCTGTACCGAGATCTGCAGATGGCGCGTGCCGAGGGCGATGTGGTGACAAGCCTGCGGACGGCGTTGGAGGCGCTGCCGGGGATGACGTCCGAGGGCTACTCGCAGCGCGTCCGGCAGCGCGTGCTGGAGGCGCTACCGTTGGAGCACGGCGAGGCGATGTAGAGCCGGGCTTGCCCGGCTGCTCTTGCATTACGCGAACGGCAGCCGGGCAAGCCCGGCTCTACGGGGTATCCCGCGAGCGGCAACGGACGGGACATCCCACGAACGTCGGCGGTGCAGACTCCGCCCCCGTCACCCGCCGAAATGCTTCTTCAACCCCTGCCAGCACTGCTGATACCCACGCTGCCGATGTGCAGCCTCCATGGCCTGCGCGGTCGGTCGAATCACCCCGCGCGTTTCGAACATGAAAGCCATGGTGTCCTTGACCACGTCCGGCTTGGACAGATCCGCTGCCGAAGCCTTCTCGAACGTGGCCGCATCCGGCCCATGCCCGCTCATGCAGTTGTGCAGCGATGCACCGCCGGGCACGAAGCCTTCGGCCTTGGCGTCATAGGCACCGTGAATCAAACCCATGAACTCGCTGGCGATGTTGCGGTGGAACCACGGCGGACGGAACGTGTCCTGCGCCACCAGCCAACGCGGCGGGAAGATGGCAAAGTCCATGTTGCTGGTGCCCGGGGTGTCGCTGGGCGAATGCAGCACCAGGAAAATCGACGGATCCGGGTGGTCGTGGCTGATCGAGCCGATGGTGTTGAAGCGGCGCAGATCGTAGCGGTACGGGGCGTAGTTGCCGTGCCAGGCGACCACGTCCAGCGGCGAATGATCGATGTCGGCACGCCACAGGTGCCCCTGGAACTTGGCGATCAGCTCGAACGCGCCTTCCACGTCTTCAAACGCCGCGTGCGGGGTCTCGAAATCACGCGGGTTGGCCAGCCCGTTGGAGCCGATCGGCCCCAGGTCGGGCAGCTTCAGCAGCGCACCGAAGTTCTCGCAGATGTAACCCCGCGCCTGCCCGTCGGGCAGCTCCACGCGGAAGCGGACGCCGCGCGGCATCACCGCGATCTGCTGCGGTTCGACCTCGATCACGCCGAACTCGCTGAGCAGGCGCAGGCGACCCAGCTGCGGCACGATGAGCAGTTCGCCATCAGCGTTGTAGAAGTAGCGTCCCTGCATATCCGCCGTGGCGGCATAAAGGTGGATACCCACGCCATGATGCGCGTCCGGCGCACCGTTGCCGCCCATGGTGTACAGCCCATCGACGAAATCGGTCGGCGTGGACGGCAGCGGCAGCGGGTCCCAGCGCAGCTGGTTCGGCGACACCGCGCCGTGCGCGAAGTCGCTGTGCAGGTGCGGCTGCGCGTAGGGGGTGAACTCACCATGGCTGACCGCCGGACGGATGCGGTAGACCCAGCTGCGCCGGTTGCTGCCACGCGGGGCGGTGAACGCGGTGCCGGACAGTTGCTCGGCATACAGTCCCCGCGCCACGCGTTGCGGTGAGTTGCGCCCGACCGGCAGGGTATCCGGCAGGGCTTCGCTCGCGAATTCGTTGCCGAAACCGGTTTGATAGCCGCGTGAAGCGATGGACGGGGACATGATCGGGCTCCGGTTACAGTACGCCGCGCTTGATCTGGTCGCGCTCGATGCTCTCGAACAGCGCGGTGAAGTTGCCTTCGCCGAAGCCTTCGTTGCCCTTGCGCTGGATGATCTCGAAGAAGATTGGACCGATGCAGTTCTGGGTGAAGATCTGCAGCAGCTTGCGCTGCTTCGTCTCCGGGTCGGCATCGATCAGGATCTTGTTCTTCGCCAGACGGGCCACGTCTTCGCCATGATTGGGAACGCGCTGGTCGATCACGTCGAAGTAGGTGTCCGGCGTGTCCAGGAACTCCACGCCCTGCGCGCGCATCGCTTCCACCGTGTCGTAGATGTTCTCGGTGAAGCAGGCGATGTGCTGGATACCCTCGCCTTTGTAGGCATCCAGGTATTCGTTGATCTGGCTCTTCGGGTCGGACGACTCGTTCAGCGGGATGCGCACGATGCCGTCCGGCGCGGTCATCGCCTTGGACACCAGGCCGGTCTTCAGGCCCTTGATGTCGAAGTAGCGGATCTCGCGGAAGTTGAACAGCCGCTCGTAGTAGTCCGACCACTGCTGCATGTTGCCGAAGTACAGGTTGTGGGTCAGGTGGTCGATGAAGGTCAGCCCGAAGCCGACCGGATGCTGATCGACACCTTCGATGGGGGTGTAGTCGGTGTCGAACATGCTGCCGTTGGCACCGTAACGGTCCACCAGGTACAGCATGCAGTCGCCGATGCCCTTGATGACCGGGGCCGGTACCGCCTTGGACTCCGGCTTGAAGTCGATCGCCTCGGCCCCGTTGCCCAGCGCCATCTGGAACACCTGCTCGCCCGGCTTCTGGAAGCGGATGGCGAAACCGCAGGCACACGGACCATGCTTGGCGGCAAAGTCAGCGGCGAACGAGTCCGGGTCCTCATTGACCAGGAAATTCACGTCGCCCTGGCGGTACACGGTGATGGCGCGCTGCTTGTGGCGCAGCACCGCGGTGAATCCCATCTTGCGGAAATAGTCGTGCAGCTCGGCACCACGTCCTGCGGGCGCTGCGAATTCGACGAACTCGAAACCGTCGATTCCCATCGGGTTTTCGAAGGTGGTCACCTGCATGCCCGGGTTGGGGGCGTGAGTGGCGGTGCTGGGCTGGCTGCTCATGACGTGGCTCCAAAACTGGCCCCACCTGAAAAAACCAGATGACGGGCGGAAGGCAGACCCGCGAGAATGCGGAGTCCGGAATGAAGGTTTATAGTTTCATATGAAACCACCATCAAGGTGCACTGCAGCATGAATCCGCCCGATCCCGCCAGCCAGCGCATCCGCGCCTCGCACGCCCTGCTCGACCTGGAGCAGTTCCTGCCTTATCGGCTCAGCGTCCTGTCCAACCGGGTCAGCGGCAACATCGCCAAGCTGTACGGCGACCGCTACGGACTGGCAATCCCGGAATGGCGGGTCATCACCATCCTGGCGTTGTACCCGGGGTCTTCGGCCAGCGAGGTGTCCGACCGCACCGCGATGGACAAGGTGGCGGTCAGCCGCGCCGTGGCCAGACTGCTGGAGCGGGGCTTCATCAAGCGTGAAACCCATGGCGACGACCGCCGTCGTTCGGTGCTGGCGCTTTCGGCCGCCGGGTTCGAGGTCTACGAGACCATCGCGCCGCTGGTGATCGAGATCACCCGCAAGCTGATGTCGGTGCTCAGCGAAGAGGAAGAGCAGTTGTTGGAGAAGCTGATCCTGCGCCTGGCCGGGGATGGCCTGCAGCGCATGGATGAGGGGTGATCAGAGCGTGCCCACCAACGGTGGGCACCTACCGGTAGGTGACGACCGTTGGTCGTCACCCCATCACCTCAGATGCTTCTTCCGCGCATGCACCCACGGCGCGGCCAGTGCCCCGATCGCACCGGCGGCCAGCCCCAGTGACGCCGCCACGGCGGCGGCCTCGACGGCGTTGGGCAGGGCCAGCGCCGCGATCACCAGGATGGCCGACGGCAGGCCGATGAACGTGGCCATGAAGTAGCGCCAGCGCGGCACCCAGGTGCTCACCTGGAGCAGGCTGACCGGGACCCACGCTTCGCCGGACGCGTCTTCGGCCACCTTGGCGGCGGTCTTGACCAGGTCCACTTCCACCGGCCCCTTGCCTTGGCGGACGGCAGCCAGCATCTGCGCTACCTCGTCCACCGGCGGATACGACGACGGCCAGAGGGTCGGCGCAGGAACGCCATACGCGGTCAGCAGCGGCACGCTCAGCCACGGGGCCAACAACGGACGCAGCTTGCGCCGGCCCAATACGCACCAGACCTGCGCAGTGCCATGCGCCACCACGCTGTACAGCGCCAGCTCGCCCGGCTCCGGATAGGGCAGCACGTGCACGCGCGCGGCCATGCTGTCGTAGCCCATCTGGCGCAGGAAGCCGGGGCGGGTGCGTCCCTCGTGTGCCCAGGCCAGACCCAGCGCGGCGACCAGATAGGCCCCGGCCGGATCCTTGGCCCCGGCGCTGGCGCGCTCGTCGCTGGCCAGGAAGAACGCCAGCGACTTGGGTTCGGCCACATCGGCATGTTCCCAGCGGCCGCTGTCGCCGATCACGTGTTTGACCGGCAAGCGCGCCGGCTGGGTGTCGGCCGTGGCGGTGTTGTGCAGATAGGGCAGCACCGACAGCACAAAGGCCTGCAGGTCCACGCCACGGTTGCCGGCACCCTGCCACTCGCCTGGCAGCAAGCCGGCCAAGGCTGGATTGCGGGCCAGCCGGTCCAGCTGCGCCTTCTGCTCCACCAGCTTCTGCACGGCGGCCTTGAGCAGCACGTTGTCCGGCAGTGAAATCAGCGGCAGGCGATAGAGCATGGAGCCCGGCGACGGCGCGTCCGCTTCGCTACCCAGCGCATCGGGCGCGGAGTGGTCGTCCAGCAGCACCTCCGCCGGCGGCAGCGCCACGCCCGCCACGGCGGAAGCGGTGGTATCGGAAACGGTGTCGCTGGTTCCAGGCTGCATGCGATGTCGGCCCTCGAAGGCGTGGCGTCAGGTCCTTGGGGGTAACGGCAGTGCGTGGACGAACTGTAGGTCCGAGCGTTGAAGATGTGACACACCGCGCTCTTTTCATGGCAGTCTGCTGCGTTATCGCAGTGAGCAGGAAGCGCGCGTGTCAAAAAGGATGTCGTGGGTGTGCTGCACCCTGTTGGCTGGACTACTTACCCCAGGATGGGCAATGGCTTTTTCAAAGACGCTGACGCTGTTTTCTGAAGTCGAAGGCACCGTGGTGATGGACGGACAACCGGTCGCCGGCGTGCAGGTCGAACAGGAGCATCACTGGCACTGGAAGGACCAGCGCGGCACCGTCACGGTGACCACCGATGCGCAGGGCCGCTTCCGATTTCCCGCAGTGACCGCCACCTCGTGGACCGCCGGGCTGCTGCCGCATGAGCCGGTGATCGGTCAGCGCATCACCCTGCGCTACCAGGGCAAGACGCATAAGGGCTGGGTGATGAGCAAGCGCAACTACGATGCGCAGGGCGAAGTGCCGGGGCGCGCGTTGCGGTTTGTCTGCGATCTGGGCGACAAGGCGGTGGCGCATCCGGAAACGGAGACGTTCGGAATCTGCCGGCTGGTGTGAGAAACCTGGCCTACCGATGACGTAGAGCCGCGCCGCAGTACGTTTGCGGCAGCCGCGAAGAAGAACGCGTCGCCACGCGTCCATTCAGTGACGTGCCGACGACGTTTTGCCGGGTTTACGGTGCCCAGGCCTGCACGAAGGCGAGGAAGCGTTCGCGGTTGTAGCCCTTGGGCTGGCCCTTGTCCGCTTCCAGTTCGCCGGTGAACTGCGAGTGCAGCAGCTTGCCGTCGGCGTCGAGCACGAACAGGTGCGGATAGCCCTTGATCGCCGGGAACTGCGACAGGAAGGCCGCGTTCTCGTTGTCTTCGCTGTAGTTGACCTTCATCCACACGTACTTGGTATCGACCAGCGTGCGGACGTCTGCATCACCTTCGATGAAGGCGTCCAGCAGGTGACACCAGGAACACCACTCGCCACCCACATCAAGCACGATGCGCTTGCCGCTGCGGCGGGCTTCGGCCTGCGCGACCGCCAGGTCGGTGGCTGGGTCGCGAGCGGGATCAAAACGACTGTTGAGCGCGGCCACGTCGGCGGCCACCGGTGCGCTGGAGACAGCGCCCGGTGGCTGCGCGGAGGCAGCAGGCGATGGCGCAGCAGCCGGGGCCGGCGGCGAAGACGGCGAGCAGGCACACAGCAGCCCGGCCATGATCAACGACGAATACCCCATCTTCATGCGCATCGCAGACCTCACTTGACGCCGTGCATCAGCTTGTTGATCGCCGGGGCCAGCAGGAACAGCACCACGCCCGAACCGATCAATGCCCAGAAACCAAAGGTGTAGCCCTTCAGCGCCGACTCCACGGTCATGCCGCCCTCGCCGCTGACCGCACCGGCAAAGATGCCGGACAGGTTGTTGCCGATGCCGGTGGACAGGAACCAGCCGCCCATGCCGAAGCCGACCAGGCGCACCGGAGCCAGCTTGGTCACCATCGACAGGCCGATCGGCGAAAGGCACAGCTCACCCACCGACTGGATCACGTAGACCATGAACAGGGTCCAGAACGGGATCTTGCCCTCCACCACCATGGTCGACAGGGCCAGCATCAGCAGCGCGAAGGCCGCACCGTTGAACAGCAGGCCCAGGCCGAACTTGCGCGGAATGGACGGATTGGCACTGCCCAGCTTGACCCAGATCCAGGCAATGATCGGAGCCAGGGTGATGATGGCCACCGAGTTCACCGACTGGAACCATGCGGTCGGGAAGGTCCAGCCACCCAGATTGCGGTTGACGATGTTGTCGGCGAGGAAGGTGAAGGAGCTGCCGGCCTGTTCGAAGAACATCCAGAACATCACGTTGAAGGTGAAGATGATCAGCATGGCGATCACGCGGTCACGCTGCACCTTGCCCTCGCGGATGCCTTCCACCAGCAGCAGCACCGCCAGCGCGACAAACAGCACGCCAAGAATCCAGGCCAGCGCGGTGGCGCCGGTGGACAGCAGGAAGTAAGCGACCGGGATGGCGACCAGCGAACCGACGAACACCATCACCACGCGGCCCATGCCCTCGGCACCGGCCGGCGGTGCACCGATACCCTTCAGGCCGGCGCGACCGACGTAGAACCACACCAGGCTCAGCAGCATGCCGATGCCCGAGGCGATGAACACCATCTTGTAGGACGGCATGGCTTCGGTACCAAAGATCTTCTCGGCCAGGAACTGGGTCAGCACCGGGGCGATCATCGCGCCGACGTTGATGCCCATGTAGAAGATGGTGAAGCCCGAATCGCGGCGCTCATCCTTCAGGCCATACAGCTTGCCGACCATGGTCGAGATGTTCGGCTTGAACAGGCCGTTGCCGATGATGATGGTGGCCAGGCCCAGTTCGAAGACTTCCTTGACCGGCATCGCCACCATGAACAGACCGGCGGCCATGATCACCGCGCCGGTCAGGATGGACCGCTGGTAACCCAGCACGCGGTCGGCCACGTAGCCGCCGAAGATCGCCGCGGCATACACCAGCGCCAGGTAGGCACCGTAGGTGCGGCTGGCCGCGCCCTGCCCGGCGGCGTCGCCGTCGAAGAACTGCGCCACGATGTACAGCACCAGGGCCCAGCGGATTCCGTAGAACGCAAAGCGTTCCCAGAACTCGGTCATGAACAGCATCCACAACGGACGCGGATGGCCGAGGGTGGTCTTGAACTCCGGCAACGCCGGTTCGGGAACGGATTTCGCGGCGTCTACGCTCATGCGGGATTCCTGGGTTCGGTGGAAGACATGCACGTCCGATGTGCGAAACAACCCGGGAGAATTCCAGAACTTGGGCGTTCACGTCAAATAAACACTTCCGTGTGTTTGCCTGAATAGGCCTTCACCCCGGCGGCAGCGGATCGTCGTTGCGGATCGTGGTGCGCACCTGGAACAGCTCCGGGAAGAAGGTCAGTTCCAGCGCCTGGCGCAGGAACCCGACCCCGCTGGAGCCGCCGGTGCCGCGCTTGAAGCCAATCACCCGCATCACCGTGCGCATATGGCGGAAGCGCCAGAGCTGGAAGGCGGTTTCCAGGTCCACCAAGTCCTCGCACAGCGAGTACTCACGCCAGTAGCGGTCGGTGTTCTCGTAGATGCGCTCGAACACCGGGTGCAGGGCGTCGTCGGCCACATGCGAGGTCTGCCAGTCGCGGTGCTGGTACACCTCGGGGATGGCATGGCCGAAGCGGGCCAGGTAGCGCAGGAACTCCTCGTACAGGCTGGGCGCGTCCAGCACCTGCTGCAGCTGGGCCTGCCCGGCCGGGTCGTGCGAGAACACCTGCAGCATCTGCGCGTTCTTGTTGCCCAGCAGGAACTCGATGTAGCGGTACTGCAGCGACTGGAAGCCCGAAGAAGGCCCCAGCACGTCGCGGAAGCCCATGTACTCCGAAGGGGTGAGGGTTTCCAGCACCGACCACTGCTCGGTCAGCTGGCGCAGCACCTGTTTGCTGCGCGCCAGCACCTTGCGGCACTGCCAGACCTCGTCGCGCTGCAGGAAGCCGATCGCCGCGCGCAGCTCATGGGCCAGCAGCTTCAGCCACAGCTCGGAGGTCTGGTGCTGGATGATGAACAGCATCTCGTCGTGGTGCGGCGGGTTGGACAGCGGCTGCTGGGCGCTCAGCAACTGGTCCAGGCGCAGATAGCCCCCGTAGGTCAGGCGGCCCTCCAGGTCAGTGTGGATGCCGGCTTCCAGATCGCGTTGGTTCTTGTCGACAGACATGGCGGTGACCGCATGAGGGGGTGCAAGCGTAGCGCAGCGGCCGCCCTACGGTGGCGTGTGGTCGGCCCGTTCAGCGCGGCAGCGGCTGCGACCCATTGCCGCGGACGCCCCGATGAAAGAGCGCTCATGCGCCGTTGCGGCAACTGAATACGTTGATGTTATTGGCCTTTCCGCTCTGACAACGGTATACCCGAAGGCGGCCAGGCGGTTTCCTTGTTGCGCCGCAGGACGGCTTTTTCGTACGCCTTCCTTAACATGGCAATTCATATCATTTGTAACTTCCTGTCGAAGGTGCAGTACGCAATGACGGTTGCCGCTGAGTTCAAGATCGAATACCTGCAGTACCTGGACACGGACGGTAACCTCGTCCGCGATGACCTGCCCGAGGCCTTGCGCGACCCGAAGGCGCTGCTGCCGATGTTCAAGCAGATGCTGTTCGTGCGCGTGTTCGACGGCAAGTCGATCGCGCTGCAGCGCACCGGCAAGCTGGGCACCTACGCGGCCTGCCTGGGCCATGAGGCCGCGCACGTGGGCATTGGTGCTGCGATGCAGAAAGACGACGTGTTCGCACCGTCCTACCGCGAGTACGGCGCGATGTTCATGCGCGGCGTGCGTCCGCGTGACGTGCTGATGTACTGGGGCGGCGACGAGCGCGGCAACGACTACGGCGGCAATGCGGCCAAGGACTTCCCGTTCTGCGTGCCGATCTCCACCCAGTGCCTGCATGCGGCCGGCGCGGCGCTGAAGTTCAAGCTCAACAACGAAAAGCAGATCGCCGTGGCGGTGTGTGGTGACGGCGGCAGCTCCAAGACCGACTTCTACGCCGCGCTCAACTCGGCCGGTGCCTACAAGCTCCCGCTGATTCTGTGCATCGTCAACAACGGCTGGGCCATCTCGGTTCCGCGCTCGGCCCAGACCGGTGCCGAAACCCTGGCCCAGAAGGGCCTGGCCGGCGGCCTGCATTGCCTGCAGGTGGACGGCAACGACCTGATCGCGGTGATGGCCGCCATGCTGCAGGCGCGCGAGCGCGCCCTCGCCGGCGACGGTGGCACCGTACTGGAACTGATGACCTACCGCCTGTCCGACCACACCACCGCCGACGACGCCCGCCGCTACCGCGACGACGCGGAAGTGAAGGACGCCTGGCTGCTGGAGCCGATGCTGCGCCTGCGCAAGTATCTAACCAACGCCGGTGTGTGGAGCGAGGAAGAAGAAGCGGCCTGGACCGCCGAGTGCGGCAAGCGCGTGGACGAAGAAGTGAACCTGTACCTCAACACGCCGGTGCAGCCGGTCGAGGCGATGTTCGATTATCTGTACGCCGACCCGCCGCAGGACCTGCTGGCCCAGCGCGCGCAGGCCATTGCCCTGGAGCAGCGTCATGGATGAGCTCAAGCACGTTTCCGGCACCACCGCGCAGACCCACGCCGCCGACAGCGCCGCCCTTGCGCGCGGAGAACAGACCATGACCAGCACGCCCATCACCCTTATTGAAGCCATCACCCAGGCCCTGGCCTGGGAGCTGGAACACGACAAGTCGGTGCTGGTGCTGGGCGAGGACGTGGGCGTGAACGGCGGCGTTTTCCGCGCCACCGCCGGCCTGCAGCAGCGCTTCGGCGCGGACCGCGTGCTGGACACCCCGCTGGATGAAACCACCATCGCCGGCCTGACCATCGGTCTGGCCGCGCAGGGCATGAAGCCGGTCGCCGAAGCCCAGTTCGACGGCTTCATGTACCCGATGGTCGACCACATCGTCTGCCATGCCGCGCGCCTGCGTTACCGCACCCGTGGCCGCCTGAACTGCCCGATGGTGCTGCGCGTGCCGTGGGGCGGTGGCATCCGCGCGCCGGAACACCACAGCGAGGCCAACGAGGCCATCTTCACCAACGTGCCGGGCCTGCGCGTGGTGCTGCCGTCCTCGCCGCAGCGCGCCTACGGCCTGCTGTTGGCTGCGATCCGCGAACCGGATCCGGTCATCTACATGGAACCCAAGCGCATCTACCGCCAGTACAAGGAAGTGGTGGTCAACGACGGCGAAGCGCTGCCGCTGGATGTCTGCTTCGTGCTGCGCGATGGCACCGACGTGACCCTGGTGACCTGGGGCGCGCAGGTGAAGGAAGCGCTGGAAGCCGCCGACAAGCTGGCCGGCGAAGGCATCAGTGCCGAAGTCATCGACGTGGCCACGCTGCGCCCCCTGGACTTCGCCACCATCGCCGAATCTGTGGCCAAGACCGGCCGCTGCGTGATCGTGCAGGAAGCCCCGAAGACTGCCGGCTTCGGCGCGGAAATCGCTGCGCGCCTGGCCGAGGAATCGCTGTACGACCTGCTGGCTCCGGTCGAGCGCGTCACCGGCTACGACACTCACATTCCGCTGTTCCGCCTGGAAATGAAGTACCTGCCCAGCGTGGACCGCATTGTGAGCGCGGCCAAGCGCGCGGTGGCGGCAGGCTGACATGCGGGCCCGTCTTCTAGGCCCGTACCGCAGCCAGTACCCCAACCCGCTCCGGTTCCGCACCGGCCAGATCGTCGAACTGGGTGTTCGTGACGAGGAATGGCCGGCGTTTGCCTGGGTGCGCACCGATGACGGGCGCGCCGGCTGGGCTCCGGTGGCATGGTTGCAGGTGCTGGATGATGGTCGCGCGGAAGCCCTGCGCGACTACGACGCCCGCGAACTGGACGTTGAAAGCGGTGAACTGGTCAAACTGCATCATGAACACGGCGGCTGGTGGTGGTCCGAACGCGCGAATGGCGCGACGGGCTGGCTGCCGGCCCGCGATCTCGAACTGCTTGAAGAGAACTGCACATGAGTGAGAACAAGAACTTCAACCTGCCCGACCTGGGCGAGGGCCTGCCCGACGCCACCATCGTCGAGTGGTTCGTCAAGGAAGGCGACGTGATCCGGCTCGACGAGCCGCTGGTGTCGATGGAAACCGCCAAGGCCGTGGTCGAAGTGCCCTCGCCGTTCTCGGGCAAGGTGCTGAAGCTGTCCGGCGGCCCCGGCGACATCATTCCCACCGGCAGCGTGCTGGCCCAGTTCGAACTGGACCCGAACCTGCCGCAGCGCGCCGACGGTCAGGACACCGGTCACAGCCACGGCCATGCCGCGCCGGCACCGGCCGCTGCACCGGCTCCGGCTCCGGCCGTTGCCGAAGCGCCCAAGCCGGCCGCCGCCGAGCGCGACGACGCCGGCACCGTGGTGGGTGCTATGCAGAGCTCCAACGCCGTCCACACCGAACAGGCGGTGGCGGTGGGAGGGGTCAAGGCCGTGCCCGCCGTGCGCGCCACCGCGCGCAAGCTGGGCGTGGATCTGAGCCTGGTTCGCGCCACCGGCGCGGACGGCGCGGTAACCATGGCCGACGTCAAACAAGCGGCTGCCGCAGGCAGCGCGAAGATCGGCAGCGCGCCGGCTCCTGCGGCGGCACCGGTTGCCGCGGCTGCACCAGCCCCGGCGCGTCAGGCCGAAGCCCGCACACCGTTGTCCGCCGCCGGCAAGCCGATGCGTACCCAGCCCCCGGGCGTGGTCGCCAAGGGGCAGCCAGAACCGCTCAAGGGCGTGCGCCGCAACATGGCGCGGGTCATGGCCGACGCCCACAGCAAGGTGGTGCCGACCACGCTCAATGACGACGCTGACATCCATGCCTGGCTGCCCGGCAACGATGTCACCGCCCGTCTGGTACGCGCCATCGTGGTCGCCAGCCAGAAGGTACCAGCAATGAACGCCTGGTTCGACGGCGACGCACTGACCCGAACCCTGCATGCCCAGGTCGATATCGGCATTGCCGTGGACACCGACGACGGTCTGTTCGTGCCGGCGCTGCGCAATGCCGACATGCTCGATGCACGCGGCATCCGCGAAGGCGTGAACCGTCTGCGCGAGCAGGTCGAATCGCGCTCGATCGCACCGTCCGAGCTGAGCGGCTACACCATCTCGCTGTCCAACTTCGGCATGTTCGCCGGCCGCTATGCCACTCCGGTGGTCGTGCCGCCGTGCGTGGCCATCGTCGGTGCCGGCCGTGCCCGTCACCAGATGACCCCGGTCATGGGCGGCGTGGAAGCGCACAAGGTCATTCCGTTGTCGGTGACCTTCGACCACCGTGCCGCCACCGGCGGTGAGGCGGCGCGGTTCCTGCGCGCGATGATGGACGACCTGGCCCTGGCCAGCTGAGGCATCGGTGGCCGGACGACCAACGGTCGTCCGCTACCGGCGGCACCGCGCCCCCCTGCGTGGGTCACACCAACCGGTCCGCCTCGATCACCTGCACGCCCGGGGCGGGCTGTAATGCCGCCTCCACCATGGCCGCCGCGATCTTCTCCGCGGGATTGATCCGCCACGACCGCGGCAGCACCGGGGCCAATGCCCCCAGCACCACGCTGGCAGCACGTTCGCCCGCACGGTGCTCCTTGCGGTCGCCGCCAATCAACCCCGGCCGCACCAGCGTCAGCGACGGATATCCCAGCTTCCGCAGGTCCTGCTCCAGCGCGCCCTTGACCCGGTTGTAGAAGAACCGCGACTGCGGATCCGCCCCCTTGGCCGAGTTCAGCACGAAGGCCGCCGCGCCGTGCGCACGGGCCAGACGGGCCACCTGCAGCGGGTACTGGTGATCCACCTGGGCAAAGGCTTCACGACTGCCGGCCTGCTTCAAGGTCGTCCCCAGCGCGCAGATCACCGCATCCACGGCCCACCAGTCGGCCGCTTCCGGCAGCTGGGCGAAGTCCACCACCGGATTGATCAGATGGGTGTCGGCCAGCGCCAGCGACCGACGCGTGGGAGCGACCACGGTCTGGCAGCGGGGATCGTCCAGCAGCAGCTGCAGCACCTGGGTGCCGACCAGGCCGGTGGCACCGACCAGCATCACCTTCATGGGGCGGTCCGTTGTTGTGTAGAGGATGTCTTCAAGCCAGCCGGTCCAGCGCCGATACTGTTCCCACCTACCCTACTCCATCTTCGCCCCAGGACCCGCCGCATGACGGACCATCCCGACGCCCCCTCCAGCCCCGGCACGGCCGTGGGACGGTTGCTGGCGCGCCGCGCCGGGATAACGCCGGTACGGGTCGAGGCCACAGCATCCAGCGCCGTGACCAGCAGCGGCAGCGGCAGTGCCGTCCTGCAGCGCCTGTTTGCCGGGGCGGAGCAGCCCGAGCCGCTGCTGGCCGCTTTTGCCAATGGCATGGCCACCCTGCCGGGTGAACTCGGCGACATGGGCCTGCGCCTGCAGTCGGCGCTGCGCAGCGCCGACTGGGTCAGCTACGGCCGCGCCATGCGCCAGCTGATCGACAAGTACATCCGCACCATTGAGCAGGACAGCGCCGACGGCCCGCCCGACAGCCTGCGTCTGCGCGAACTGCTGCGTCATACCCTGGGTGTCACCGTGGCCAGCCTGCTGCAGAACATGCCCGAGCTGAAGGACGAACCGGTGCAGCTGGCTGCTGAACTGAGGCAGTGGCACCCCGGCATTCCGCTGCAGCCGCTGGAAGTGCGCCTGCGCGAGCTGACCCACCAGATCGGCGTACGCAGCGACGGCTGGCAGGAGCAGCAGGAACTGCTGCTGAGCCTGTTCGACCTGCTGCTGGAGAACATCAGCGAACTGCTCGACGACAGCAGCTGGCTGCAGGGCCAGCTGCACGCCGTGCGCGCCCTGATCGGCGGTCCGCTGGACCGCGACTCGGTGGAACAGGCGCGCAACAATCTGCGCGAGGTCATCTACAAGCAGAGCCTGCTCAAACAGGGCATCGTGGAAAGCAAGGCCGCCATGCGCGGGCTGATGGGCGAGTTCATCGAACAGCTCGATGGCATGGCCGCGCACACCAGCGACTACCACGACCGGATCAGCAGCTACGCGATGGCGTTGAAGGAAGCGCGCAGCATCGCCGACCTCAACCAGCTGCTGCAGGACGTGCTGCGCGACACCGGCAAGGTGCAGGAACAGGCGCTACAGGCGCGCGACCACCTGGGCAATGCACGCCGCGAAGTGGAACAGGCCGAGGCCCGCATTGCCGAGCTCGAGCTTGAACTCAGCGACATGTCCGGACAGATCCGCACCGACCCGCTCACCGGCGCACTCAACCGCCGTGGCTTTGATGAATTGCTGGAAAAGGAGATCGCGCGTGCTGCCCGGCATGCGCATCCACTGGCGATCGCGCTGCTGGACCTGGATGACTTCCACCAGACCAACAGCGAACACGGCCACCCGGGCGGTGACGCGGTGCTGCGCCACCTGGTCACGGTGTGTCAGCTGCTGCTGCGCAATTCGGATGTGGTCAGCCGCATCGGCGGCGATGAATTCGTCATCGTGATGCCGGAAACACCGGCCGCCGACAGCATGTCGACCCTGCTGCGGTTGCAGCGCTCGTTGGCGCAGCGGCCGCTGCATCTGGATGAGCAGCGGGTACCCGTGCATTTCAGTGCCGGGGTAACGCAGTGGCAGGCGGGGGATAGTGCGGAAATCGTGCTGAAGCGCGCGGACGCGGCCCTGTACGCGGCCAAGCGCGTGGGCAAGAACCGCGTACAGGCAGGTTGACCGCGAATCAATGCGCGGCGGCTTTGCCGCGCGCTTTCTGGATGCCGGTGACCGCCAGCAGCACCACTGCGCCCGCAATGACGCCCACGATCAGATTGCCCAGCGCTTCCACCAGCCAGCCCACGCTGGTCTGACCGGCCAGGCCCAGCACGAAGTGATGCAGCGCCGGTACGTTGTGCACCAGGATGCCGCCACCGACCAGGAACATCGCCAGCGTGCCGGCCACCGACAGGAACTTCATCAGCCACGGGGCCGATGCCACCAGCCCGCGGCCGAAGGCGGCCACCGCGCCGCCCTTTCGCGACAGGTACAGGCCGGCGTCATCCAGCTTCACGATGCCCGCCACCAGGCCATAGACGAACACGGTCATGCCCAGCGCGATCACCACCAGTGCGGTCACCTGGTTGATGAACGGCTGCCCGGACACCACGCCCAGCGACAGCACGATGATCTCGGCCGACAGGATGAAGTCGGTGCGGATCGCACCTTTCACCTTGTCCTTCTCCCAGGCCACCATGTCGACCTTCTCATCGGCCAGCGCCTTGGCACGCTCGGCCTTGTGCTGCGCGTCTTCTTCCTTGGAATGCAGGAAGCGGTGCGCCAGCTTTTCCACGCCCTCGTAGCAGAGGAAGGCACCACCGATCATCATCAGCGGCACAACGATCGGGATCGGGAAGCCCTTGGTTTTCAGCCAGGCTTCCAGCGCGCTGATCGCCAGTGCCGCCGGCACCAGGATCGCCTTGTTGACCAGCGAGCCCTTCGCCACCGCCCACACCACCGGCAGTTCGCGATTGGCGCTGACCCCGGTGACCTGCTGGGCATTCAATGCCAGATCGTCGCCGAGCACGCCGGCGGTCTTCTTGGCCGCGACCTTGGTCAGGATCGAGACGTCGTCGAGCAGCGTCGCAATATCGTCGAGCAGGGCAAACAGGCTGGCACCGGCCATGGCAATCCAAGGTTCATTCAGGTGCGCCGATTCTGACCGATCCGGGCACGTTCGTGGAAGATGCCCGGATTCACTGCTCCACCACCTGCTGGCGGCGACACTGCGGGCTCCCCCGTCGCGGAGCCCTGCTTGAGCACCCTGCCCACCCCACCCGAATCGCCGTCGCTGGTCAAAGGCATGAACCGTCGCAGCCAGATCCTGCGCCTGCTGCTGCGCTACCGGCATTCCGGGGTGTTCTCGGGCATGAACCTGGATGCCCGTGCGGTCCACGAGGTGCCGCCGGAAGGCAACCCCGAACAATTCGTCACCGACCTGGAGTCACTGGGCCCCACCTTCGTCAAACTCGGCCAGATGCTCTCCACCCGCCCGGACATGGTGCCGGTGGAGTTCGCCACCGCGCTCGAACGGATGCAGGAGAAAGTCGCACCGATTCCGGTCGAACGCATCTACGCCATCATCGAACAGGAGCTGGGCGCGTCGGTGTCCAAGCTGTTTGCCCGCTTCGACCCCGCCCCGCTGGGCTGCGCGTCCATCGCCCAGGTGCATCGCGCGCAGCTGCACGACGGGCGCGAAGTCGCGGTCAAAGTACAGAAGCCGGAAGTGGCCGCACAGCTGCGCTCGGACCTGGAAGTACTGCGCAGCTTCGCGCTGGCTGCCGATCACCTGACCCAGGTCGGTCGCCGCGTGCGCCTGCGTGACTGGCTCAATGAATTTGCCAAGACGCTGATGCAGGAACTGGACTACCAGGCCGAAGCAGAAAACCTGCAGCGCTTCGGCCAGCACCTGCGCCCATTCAAGCGGCTGTGGGTGCCGCAGCCGATCTGGGACTACTGCAGCCACCGCGTGCTGACCATGGAGCTGGCCCAGGGCGTGCGCGTGGACATGATTCCGGATGTGCGCCGTACCGAGGAGCCGATGGCCCCCCTCGCCGCCGCGCTGATCCGCGGCTATCTGGACCAGATCTTCGTGCACGGTGAGATCCACGCCGACCCGCACCCCGGCAATCTCCGCGTCACGCCGCAGGGGCGACTGGCGATCTTTGACCTCGGCATGGTCGCGCACATGCCGCCGCGCCTGCGCGAGCGCCTGCTGAAGGTGTTGTTCGCTGCCGTGGATGGGCGTGGCGAGGAAGTGGCCGATGAGATCATCGGCATGAGCACGCGGCTGGAAGCGTTCGATGAAGAGCGCTACCTGCGCGAGACCGGCCAGCTGATCGCACGCTATGCAGCCAACAACAGCTTCTCCGAAGGCCGCGTGGTGCTCGACCTGGTCCGCATTGCCACCGCCAGTGGCCTGCGCACGCCGCCCGAACTCAGCCTGCTCGGCAAGGCGCTGCTCAATCTGGAAACCGTGTGCCGGCTGTTGGCACCGGATCTGGACACGCGCCGCATCGTCGAGAAACAGTTGCAGCACGTGATGCGTGCGCGCCTGCGCAAGTCCTTGTCAGCTGCCAATCTCGCCAGCGAGGCCATGGAAGTGCAGCAGCTGCTGCGCGACGGCCCACGCAAGATGTCGGACATTCTGGCGCTGCTGGCCGAGAACCGCCTGCAGATGAAGGTGACCGGGCTGGAAGAATCGCGCCTGATGGAGAACCTGCAGAAGATCGCCAACCGGGTCTCCGCAGGCATCGTGACAGCCGCATTGATTCTGGCGGCCGCACTGATGATGAAGGTCAACACCGGCTGGCATCTGTTCGGCTACCCGGCCATCGCGATGATGCTGATGATGATCGGCGTGGTGCTCGGGCTTGGCATCATTCTCAGCGCGTTGATCTTTGATCGGCGTGCGCGTTCAAAGGAAGAACGCGGCCATCGGTGAACGCGGATTCATGCGTTCACGCCGGTTTTACACCTGCGCGAGCGAAGCGTAGTAAGCGCTGAATAGGTCGCTTCAACAAACATTTCAGTCAGGTTCGCGCAGGCATGATCCGGTCATCAGCCTGTCATGCAGGCGTGCTTGGAAGCGAAACACCGCCTATGACCTGGATCCTGTTGCTGTCGCTGCTGCTGCTCACCGTACTGTTGCTGGCCTCGCGTCGCTGGGTGTGGTGGAAGGTGTCACTGATGTCGGTGCTGCTGCTGGCATTGAGTGCGTGGTGGCTGATCAACAAGCTGTCCGGTGATGGCCTGAATGCGGCCACCCTGTATCACCTGGGTGCCGACATGGAAGGCGCAGGCGTTGCTGACTTCAAGGGTTATATCGCCGGCTTCATCGCACTGGCCCTGGCCTCGCTGCTGCTGCCCCTGCTGCTGGTGCGCCGCCGCAAGTGGAAGGAATCGCGCCATGGCGGTGCCGTGTTCGCCGGCTTTGCGGCAATGTGGCTGGTCGCCATCGCAGTCAGCCCGCTGTATCGCGATGGCCATCGTCTGTACCAGCAGACCCGTCCGGTCGATTACACCGTCATCGCGCCGGAGTACCATGTGCCGCAGCAGCCGTTGCGCAAGCCGCGCAACATCGTCTGGATCTACGGCGAAAGCCTGGAGCGCACCTATCTGGACGAAGCCACGTTCCCGGGGCTGATGCCCAATCTCAACCGTCTGGCCGCGCAGTCGCTGGACGTGCGTGGTCTGGCCCAGGCCGAGGGCGGTGGCTGGACCATCGCCGGGCTGGTGTCGTCGATGTGCGGCGTGCCGCTGACCACGGCGCAGGGCGATGAAAACAGCATGGACCGCATGGGCAGCTTCCTGCCGGAAGCGGTGTGCCTGGGTGACTATCTGAAGCAGCAGGGCTACACCAACCATTATCTGGGCGGTGCCAACGGGCTGTTTGCCGGCAAGGGCCAGTTCCTGGCCACGCATGGGTTCGATGAAGTGCATGACCTGGCCTGGTTCAAGCAGCAGAAGATCGCCCGCTCGCACTTCTCGACCTGGGGCGTGCACGACGACGTGCTGCTGGACAAGGCCTATGACCGCTTCATGCAGCTGTCCAAGGCCGGTCAGCCGTTCATGCTGACCACGCTGACCATGGACACGCATCATCCGGCAGGCCACCTGCCGGTGGCCTGCAAGCGCACCCGCTACCAGAGTGACTACGGCAACATTGGCCTGCTCAATGCGCTCAAGTGCACCGACGGACTGATCTCAAAGCTGGTCGACCGCATCCAGGCCAGTCCGTATGGCGAGGACACCCTGATCGTCATCGCGTCGGATCACCTGGCCATGCCGAATGATCTCAGCCATGTGCTGGCCAAGCAGAAACGCGAGAACCTGCTGCTGTTCCTGGGCAAGGACATCGAACCGCGCCAGCTGGCCACCACCGCTGGGTCCACGCTGGACTCCGGTGCCACGCTGCTGAGCCTGGTCGACCCGGACATCAAGGCCATCGGCTTCGGTCGTTCGCTGCTCGACCCGCAGCGTGCCGACAGCGCCAGCGTTGCCGCACTGCGTGAGGGCGGCAAGGACTTCCCGCGTTACCTCGCGTTCTCACGTTCGCTGTGGCTGGGTGACACCACCCGCCAGCTGCGCATCGATGACGAAAACCAGGTGGTGGTCGGCCTGCAGCACGTGCAGCCGCCGGTACTGCTGGAGTATGACAAGCAGTGGGACCTGAAATCGGTGTATCTGGAGAACACCTCCAAACAGTTCGAGCAAGCCGATCCCGCCAATACGCTGGCTTACGTGGACCGCTGCACTGCCTTCGAGGACGGCTCGGCTGATGGCGACTGGTGCGCCATGCTGGTCCACCGCGACAAGGGCATCAAGCTGTACCGCGATGATCAGCTGCGCCAGGGCTTTGCGGTGGATGCCCCGCTGGATGCCTTCAACGGGCCGGTGCCCAGCATCCGCCAGGCGCACATGATCACCGAGAAGGGCCGTCGCACCCGGGCCGGCCAGTACATCCTGCAGCTGGTCGCCAAGCAGGCCCCGAACCGCGGGTTCTGGATCGAAGCGGTGTCGTCCAAGCGCAAGGTGGTGGTAGCCCAGCAGTGGGTGGAGCCGGACGCGGAGGGTCGTATCACGGTGCCGTTCGGCCTGGACCATGAGGTGGACGATCTGGAGATCCGCGCGTGGCTGAATCATGCCGAGAAGCTCGCCGTGGATACCTTCGCGCTGGTGCCCTCGCGTCGCGGCGGGCGCGGATGACGTTTCCGCCGCTGGACGCGGCAATGCAGACAACGACACTGATCAGGCGATTCCTGCAGGAGTGTCGTCCTGATTTCGTCTTGCCTGACCGAGGGCTGCGGCGTACGTCCGCCCCCAGCCGCGGAAACCACCGCCGCGACTTCCGCCAAGCCTCGTACACTCCGCAACGCGCCTGCGCCGCGCGACGCTGACACCCCGCCAGGAGAACTGCATCCGGTGCTGGATCGCGTCCTGCGCCGGTGTCCACTCACGCCGGCGGAGGTGGCCTGCATCGAGCACGCGTTGCCTCCACTGATGGAGGGGTCTTCGCCCGCCACCCTGACGCCGCTGTTCCTCGCAGCGCTCCAACATCGTCCTGCCGCACAGCGCGCGCAGGTTCAAGCCGTGCTGCAGGATCTGCCACGGGACGACCTTGCCTGGTCAATGGAGTGCCGACGCGTGCTGGAGGCGCTGCTGGACGGGCTGCACCGTCTTCAGGGCCAGCGTGCGCTCGGTGCAGCGCTGTATGCCGTCAGCAACCGGCTGCTGGGCGTGCAGGGCACGCAGGCCGTGCAATGGGCACGGCAGATGCAGGCACTGGTGAGTCTGCTGGATCAGCCCGCGTGGGGACCATGGCTGCGTTGGCTGAGTGAGCTGCCGCTGCCTTCGCTGCGGGAAGGTGTCTGGCTTGAGCCGCTGATCGCGGCCCTGCCGGCCGGCCTGCACGCCCCCCTGGGTGGCGTTGAGCAGGCTCACGACGCACTGGGCAGGACATTGGCGCTGTCCACCTCATCGCTGCGGCTGGCCCTGCTGGGTACCGTGTGGGTGTTGTGGCGGTGTCGGCCAGATCCCGCCGCTGCCCCGGCGACGAGTATCGGACGCCGCATCGCCCAGCTGCCGGCCCGAGTGGACGATCTGGACACCGCAGGGCGGGCCGCGCGAAGGCTGTTTGCTGCTCCCTCGGGGGCAGCCTCGCCGCTCCTGCCCGTTGCCACGGCGGCGGCGGCGTCGATCTGGAGTTCGTCGCAGCAGGGCGGCCGCAGCGCCGGCGTGCTGGCCGGGGCAGGCTGCGCCCTGGCCAGCCTGCCTTCGGCACGGGCCGAGCCGCAGGCTGCAGGTGATGGAGACGACGCGGTGGCCGTGATCGACGCGCTCTGGTCGGTGTGGGACGTCTCGCGCGGCAATGCCAGCATCGATCTGGCGGAGACCAAATGCATCGCCCCGGCGACTGCGCGGAACCACGACGGTCGGCAGGCCGTCCGCGCCGCGCTGGTGTCGCTGTACCACCAGGACGACTTTCTGGGCCGTCTTTACCTTGAACGGGTACCGCCGGGGAGCCTTCGGCTGCGCAACGGCACCCTGACCGGTGCGCGCGTGCAATCACGCACACCGGTCCAGCTTCACCCCCCGCCGGACCCTGCCACACCCCCCGCCTGGTCAGCCGCCACCCGGACGCTGCTCGGGCAACTGCAACAGGCGGTGGACAATGTCGGCGGCTGCCATGACACCGCTGGCCGGCGCCTGGATTGCGCGTTGCAGGTCCAACTTGGTACGCCCCTGCCGACGTCTCACGTGACCACTCATGCCGTGTCCGGGCTCATCGGGCGCGTCGAACAGCACCTGCGTGCGGATGCCGCGCTCACAGCAAAGCATGAGCATGCCACCCTGGCCTGGCTGCTCGGCGAGGTGCAGGCCGCCAAAGCACTGCCGGTACGAGGACTGGAACCCGCCTGGAACAGCCTGCGCCCGGACCCGCGCTCGCACCTGGGCAGCAGTCTCGCTCTGGCGCGGCGGGTGCTGCGCATGCTCTCGGACCACCCCGCGTTGATCGCGCGGTGTGCGGAACGTCAAGCCGACCCGCTGCGTCTGGTGGTGCCGCTGGAGGGCGACGTAAGCGCCGACGCGCTCATATCGGGCCACGCAGTTCACGTGTTCGCGCTCGATGCGCCCCCCCCCGGGTTGGCGGTCCTGGTCGGGATGCTGCGCGGCCTCACCGCCATGCTGCGGGCTCCGGTGCGTGCCAGCGGCCATCTGCGGGTGCCGGAAATGCTGGCGTACTACGGCATTCCCTTTCCGGACGTTCCGCAGGACGACGTACCCTTCGACCGCTGTCTGGCTGCGTTGACGAGGCGGAAGAATGAGGTCTTCGCGGCCAGCCCGCCTGACCCTGCGGCCCCCGCACCGCCTCTTGTGCCCCGCCCGATGCAGCAGGTCGTGGCGGACCAGCTGTGGCACCAGTTCGATCGGCTGCCAGCCAATGCCAGCGTGGTCCTTTCGGAGACCGGGTTGAGTGGTCGTCCAACGGCACCGGTGCAGGTCGCGTGGCAGGATGCCCGCGAACAGCTGCTGGCGTTGTTCGAAGGCGAACCGCTGTGGCGGGTGATGCGGGCTGCGAACGTGTCGTTCCATAGCCTCCGGGTCAGCCCGGACGGCGTGATCGCAGGCGATCGCATCGATGGCCGCATGCTGCATCTGAACGTCACCTCGGTTCACGCGGCGGGCCCGGCGCTGGCGGCACTGCAGCACCTTGCCACGCGTCTGGGGTGCGTGACACCCGCCGCACAGGCACCGCTCTCCAGCGTGCTGCTGTGGCACGGCGTCACGCCGGTCCCCGCCCGCACAGCCTGTCAGGCGGTCCGCGTGACCACACCTGCGGAGCGGCTGCGGTTGCTGCACGCGCTCTACGTGCGATGGTCGCCGCCACCGGGTGGCAGCTCCGATCACCAGCGCGACACAGCAGACCTGGGTGATCTGCAACAATCACTTTCCACTCTGCAGCTGGATGCGAACGGCCACTACCGGCCTTCACTGGGCACGGCGGCGGCCGCGGTCACTTATGGTGCGCTCGGGCCGTTCGCACTGCTGCTGGAGCATCCCGACGTGCAGGTCGCGCTGGACGCGATCGGGTCGTTCCCGCACCTGCTGTCGGTGGACGCCGCCGGACTGCTGGTGGCCCATCTGCACAACGGCGAGACCCATGCGCTGGCGCTGCAGCAGAACCAGACCGCCGCCGGTGCGCTCGCCCCCCTCGTGACGCTGCTGGCCGGCCAGGCCACGCAGCTGGGCGGCCGCGTTCGTTCGGATGGTCGCGTCAACCTCGCCGCACTGCTGTCCGCACACGGTGGTTGCGGCGCGCAGGACGGCGGCGATTCCGACGCAATGCAGCGCTGCACCGAGCGTATCCACGGCGAACTTCGACTGGGCATGCGTCCGCATCTGGTACACGCGCGCGACCTGCTTGACGACGCGGACATGCACACGCTGAGGGCGACCATCGCCACGTTCCTGGCCGGCCACGCGCCGGAAGACACGACCCTGCTCCACTACCTCGGCATGCCACTGGTGAGCGCTGGCCGGTTCAGGTGGACCGAGCTGCATCGCGCGCGTGCTTTCCTGGCCGACATCGCGGAGTCGCCGCAGGCGCGTCCGCTCCAGAAGGCACTGCTGACGGCGTTGGGCTGGCATGGAAGCACTGACCCCGCAACGACCTCACCGACGTTACGTGCCAGCCTGACGAGCGCTGCCCTCGTGGCCGACCTGGGGCCGCCGTCGAACCGTGAGGCGCGCATCGTGCTGGGCTATCGTCTGCACAAGCAGGCCAACGTCGGTCGCACGTTCGCCGCCATCCGGACTGACCTGGAAGCTTACCTGTGCAGTCTTGGTCGCCTGCCTTTCGACCTGTGTCCGATGGCAGCCGCGCTGGTGCTGCACGAAGAAGCTCCCGAGCTGCTGGCTCCGGATGTCCCACCGACGCTCATGTTTGGCAGCGCCATCAGCGCCGTGAACTATGTCAGCGGCGTCCATCTGGCTGAGCGCATCCGGCGCGGCCTCTCGCAGCAGATGACTTTCAACGAGCTGGTCTCGCTGTCAGCCGAGCTGTGCGGGCACCCCGATGTGCCCATCAACGTCCGCACCATGGCGTTGGACGCGCGCGGCCTAGCGACGCTGGACTGGCAGTACTTCCGTGCGCAGGATACATCCCTCGCGGGCAATGTGACCCACGCGGCACGCATCCGCGCGGCGATGGAGGCCTTCGACGCACGCGTGGCCCGGGTCGAGTCGGCGATCACCGGTCTGCTTGCGCCCCTTCCCTATCGCATGCCGCGCGTCGAGGCCGAGATCCGGCGCGTTTTTCCCGCGTTTCCCGGCGTGTTCGCCGGGCTGGCGTGGAACGACACGCAACTGCGCCTGTGCAACGACCAGGAATGGCTGCGCTACAGCTTTCCGTTCTTCGAGCTGGTCGCCGCAGGTGTCCTGCGCAACGCACCGCGTGCGTGGTATCTCTGCCCGGTACCGGAACCCGTCGTCGCCCGTGCGCAGGAGCAACAGCGGATCGAGGCGCTTCGACAGGCCGACTTCGCGACGATGCAGGCGCGGTTTCCGCGCCTCGGCGACATCAACGCCGCATTCCAGGCGGCATTCGACGACTACTTCGCGAAGGCGTGCGAGGGCTACGGCGACCTGATTGAAGAGGCGCTCTACGCGCGCCCTGCCGCGGAACGCGCTGCGATCGCCGGTGGCGAGGTCGAGCTGTTCACCGTGCGCACCTTCGAGCCGGACCTTGAAGCCGGCCAGGAAACCGCTGCAGACACTGATCCCTACCGCGGCCGGTTCGGGTTGATCTACTGCGTGGGGCGCAACCACAGCGGGGGATGCTTCCAGCTGTTCCCGCTGCTGTGACGGATCGAACCTCTGCGGCTTGATGGCGCACTCCACCTCGGCGGTGTGCTGGAGAAGCGGAAGGTGCGCCTGAGGCACGGCGGCCATACGACCATCCAGGTAAGACGCGGCCGCTTCGAAAACCTGGACTGGGACGCATTCGCCAACTACCGCGTACCGGCTGCAGGGAAACGTTCGAAAGTGATCATCGAGCGGCTGTCCTCCAACAGATCCCGGGCGGGCACGGTGATTGATCCGGAACGCTCGCCATTTCATGCGCTGGTGGAACCCATCCAGCAGGACTTCTTCTGGCTCGACCCGGAGGCTTTCTTCCACGAGGGCCGTGGCCCTTCGTCGTTCGAGGCGCATCTCAAGGCGCCGCCATTGTGGCTGAGAACGGTCGACTTCATCGTCCCCTTCGTCGAGAACCTGCGACGACTCGGCTCCACCGACCGCAACGAACTGGCGATGGCGGTCTTCGGCCTCTATCTGGAAGGCGTGCTGACCCTGGGTCCGGTCGTGGGCGGTGTGGCCAAGGTGGTCATACGACCGGGCATGAAAGCGCTGCCACGTTTCGCAGCGCTGTCCAGCGTACTGGGCCGCAACACCCTCGACGCGCTGAATCCGCTCGCCGGCAGCCTGGCGATTGCCCGCATGGGCATCGGGGTGGCCCAGCGCGGCATCCAGGGCGGACTGCGGTTCGCGTGGGGCCGCGCGCGCCACGGGTCACTGCATGGCGCGGAGTGGCACTGGGCGATGCGCGAGGGCATGGCCGTCCTGCAGGATGGAGCGGCTCCGGTGGGCAGCTCGATGCAGGTGGGCATGCGCACCGTGCAGGGGGTTCATGACGTGCTGGTCGCCTCGCATGTGACCGGCGACGGGAGAACGGCGGCGCACCTGTTCGACCCCGCCACGCTGACGCCCTACGGGCCGTTGCTGCAGGAACGGCTGGATTCCGGTGCAGCCGGCGTGTTGTTCAAGGTGAGCGAGGGTTTGCGCCCTCCGCGCCCTTCACCGCAGAAGGTGTTGAAGCCGATCAAGCAGGGGACCAAGGCGTCGCAGGAGGAATCAGGCGAGCGTCCTGGGGTTCTGGCACCGCCTGATCTGGACAGGCAGCTGCGCAATCATGGAATGCAGGTTGTGGACGGGTAGAACAAAGGCAGCCGGGCAAGCCCGGCGCTACGGTTCTGCGGGATCGCGGACAAGATGGATGTCGGTGGGCGAAGACAGCGCGACGCCAGCCTCTGCCAACCGCTGCAGCAGGGTGAAATACAGGTCGCTGCGGACCCCATACACCGCACGCGGGCCGGAGGTGTAGGCGAAGCTGTTGATCGAGATCTGGCCGTTGTTGATCGAGTCGATGAACACCGACGGGGCCGGCTCATCCAGCACCGCCACGTGTTCGGCGTAGGTGTCCAGCAGGATCTGCCGCAGCGCCACAACGTCGGTGTTCAAGGGCACGGTGAACTGGATCTGGATGCGGCCCTGTGCACTGCCCAGGGTCATGTTGCGGATGGTCTTGGTGATCAGCTCGGAGTTGGGCACGATCAGGGTGGAGCGGTCGCCCACCTGGATCTCGGTCGAACGCACGTTGATGCGGCGGATATCGCCTTCCTGGTCGCCCAGCTTGACCCAGTCGCCGATCTTCACCGGACGCTCGGCCAGCAGGATCAGGCCGGAGACGAAGTTCTGGGTGATCGCCTGCAGGCCGAAGCCGATACCCACTGACAGCGCACTGACCACCAGCGCCAGCTTCTCGAAGCCGATGCCCAGTGCGGTGAGCCCCCACAGCACTGCGGCGATGATGCCCAGGTAGCGGGTGACGGTGCTGATCGAATTGCGCGCACCGGCATCCAGTTCGGTCTTGGGCAGGTAGGTATCGGACAGCCAGCGCTGGAACGCCTGCATCACCGCCCACACCAGCACGAACGCCAGCACTGCATTGACCACGTCGCGCGGACGCAGGGTGGTGTTGCCAATGGTGATGCCCTTGGACAGCGTGTCCAGCCCACCCAGCAGCGCATTGGTGTTGCCAAACGCCGCGGTCAGCATCAGCACCGCCAGCAGCACCACGCCAATGCGCAGCAGCGCCGACAGCAGCACCCCGCCCTGTTCCAGCCGTGCCGCGCTGAGCCCGGTGGTCAGCACCACGGTCTGGCCGATGCGCCCACCTGGCGACAACAGCCAGATCGCCAGGTCGTTGACGAACTTCAGCAGTACTGACGTGGCCATCAGCACCATTGCGCCCCAGATCAGCTGTTGGCCGACGAACATGGCGAAGTTGAGATACCCGAGCAGGCTGGCGATGACCGCTGCGGTCACCACCAGATTGCCGGCCACGCGGGCTAGTACGATCCAGCCGCTGCGGCGGGTACTGGTCTTGGGCTTGGTGGGCTGGTCGCCCTGCGCCTCGAGCTTGGCCTGCGCTTCCTCCGCCTGTCGGCGGTGCATGCGCGCGAGCGAGACCAGTATGGCCACGATCAAGGCCATGTAGGTCAGCGCCATCAGCCCGTCCACGGCCACCGTGGTGACCTGTCCGGTGCGCGCGGCCTTGTTCAGTGCCACCAGCATGATGCTCACCCAGGTCAGCGCCGCCGCGCACCAGGCGTATTTGCGCAGCCGCCAGGCCAGATCGTCGTCCAGGGTCATCAACCGCCATGACGGGCGCTTGGGCATCAGCACGGCCGCGCTGACGGCCGCCATGAACGCGGCGACGAAGGTCGCCACCTGGAAATTGAACGCGGTGGTCTCAAGGCGCGGTGGAATCGCGCCTATGGCCTCCAGTGAGCCGATCAGCACCACTGCAGCGAAGCCCGGCAGCAGCGTGCCGACCGTCATCAGCCACACCGCCAGCCCGGAGCGGCGCAGGCGCCCGTCCGGGGCACGCTCGGAGGCCGCCAGCTTCCGCCCGAGCGCGCGCAGCCACAGCCGCAGCGGGAAAAACATCAGCAAGGCCAGCACCGCACCGGTCAGCGGCGTGCTCCAGCCGTGCTTGGCCACGGCATCGCGCAACGCGCTTTCGCCCTGTCGATACAGAATGACCAGCCGCTGCAGATCGGTGGGCACGTCGGTGGCGAACTGCCGCCACAGTGACGGCGACAACGGCGAACTGACCTTGCGCACCAGCTCTTCGCTCAGCTGGCTGGCACGCATCTTCTCGATGTCGGCGCTGAGTTGCTTGGCATCCACCGACAGCAGCTTGGCGCGGGCGATGGCTCCGGCGACGTCGGCGCGCTCCTTGTTCAAGCCCTTGCGCTGCTGCGCCAGCTCGCGCGCCTCCACCTCGCCGTCGGCAACCGCGCCCAGCTGCGATATACGGAAGTCCAGCTGTTCCAGCCGCGGCTGCAGCGCGGCCTGCGCAGCATCGGCCTCACGCTGCACCTCCAGCGCACGGTCGGACAGGGTCTTGAGGGTATCGCGGGTTTCGGCGTCGTCCAGCGCGGTACGGATCGCCTTCAGGTCCTTGTCGGCCTGCGCCAGCTGGGTGACCGGGTCGGCGGCCGCGTCGTCGCTGGCCTGCGCCCAGGCACCGGTGGCCATGCCCAGCCACGCGCACATCATCAACGCGGCCAGCGAACGGATCAGATTGAAACGGAGACGGGAAGACAAACCGGGGGCACCTGCAGGTTGCGCGGATCACCACGCGTGCGCGGACTATAAACCGCTTCAGGTTCAGACCGGGTGTGTGCGCGCCACGTGGGTCCGGCTTCACTCCGCCATGGCATTGGCCCCGGCATGGTGGCGTCCACCTTGCCACAGCGCCTGCGATGACCACCTACGCCGACCTGAAGACCGTCCCCGACCTGAACCTGCCCCGCTATCTGGGCACCTGGTATGAAATTGCCCGGCTGCCGATGAAGCATGAGCCGGAGGACTGTACCGACGTGTCCGCGCACTACAGCCTGAAGGAAAACGGCAACGTCGCCGTGCTCAATCGCTGCCGGCTCGGGGACGACATTGAAGAAGCCGAGGGCGAGGCCTGCCCGGTGGACAACGACAGCGCGCGCCTGCAGGTGAGCTTCCTGCCGGCCGGGCTGCGTTGGCTGCCGTTCGGCAAGGGCGACTACTGGGTGATCCAGGTCGCCCCGGATTACAGCGTGGCCCTGGTCGGCAGCCCCGACCGCCGCTTCCTGTGGCTGCTGGCGCGCGAACCGCACCTGGATGCCACCACCCGTGAACACTACCTGGCGCAGGCCCGGCAGCAGGACTTTGACCTGGGCCCGCTGATCCTCACCCCACACACCGGCCATCCGACGGCCTGAGCCGCGCATGGACCTGAAAAGCGGTTATCCATACTGGGCCATCCGCAACGGGCTGATGCACGCCTTCCCGCCGTTGCAGCAGGATCGACACTGTGACGTGCTGGTGGTGGGCGGCGGGATCAGTGGTGCGCTGATCGCCAACGAACTCTGCGCGCACGGTCATGACGTGGTGTTGATTGAACAGCGCGACATCGGCTGGGGCAGCACCGCCGCCAGCACTGCGCTGCTGCAGTACGAGATCGATACCCACCTGATCGACCTGGCCGATCAGTACGGCGAGTCTGCCGCGGTACTGGCCTACCGCGCCTGCGCCGAGGCGATTCCGGCGCTGCGCGCCGTCGCCGCCGGCTTCCGCGGCGTGGACTGCCATCCGATGCACAGCCTGTACTACGCCAGCAAGCGCCGCCATGGGTCGGTGCTGGAAGCCGAATGTGCACTGCGCCGCAAACACGGGTTCGACGTGACCTGGCTGGACCGTGCCAAGCTGCAGGCGCAGTACGGCATTGATGCACCCGGCGCGATCCTGAGCGCGCTGGCGGCCCGCGTGGACCCGTACCAGCTCACCTACCGCCTGCTGATGCGGCTGGCCAAGGCCGGCTGCGCGGTACATGACCGCACCACGCTGCATACCCTGCAGACCACCGCGCGCGGGGTAAATGCCATCACCACCGAGGGAACGCAGATCCGTGCCCGGCATGTGGTGCTGGCCACGGGTTACGCTGGCCAGCACTGGTTGAAGCCGCGCGTGGCCCGCAACCGCAGCAGCTATGCCTTCATCACCGACCCGGTCGACCCGGACCAGCTCGGCGCGCTGTCCAATACGATGGTGTGGGAGTCGGCGCGGCCGTATCTGTACCTGCGCAGTACCGGCGACCACCGCCTGCTGGTGGGCGGCGAAGATGATGCGGTGGATGTGCCAGCCCGGCGCGATGCCCGGGTGCAGGGCAAGGCCCGCACGCTGCTGAAGCAGGTCAACCAGCTGTTCCCGGACCTGCCGCTGCAGCCGGCCTTTTCGTGGGGCGGCACGTTTGCCGAAACCGCCGACGGCCTGCCGTTCTTCGGCCCGCACCCGCAATGGGGGCCACGGGTGCTGTTCGCCATGGCCTACGGCGGCAACGGCATCACGTATTCCATGGTCGGGGCGGGGCTGCTGCGTGCGCGGATCGAGCGCCGCCGGCACCCGCTGCAGGCGCTGTTTGGCTTCGAGAGGCTGCGGTAGGTACCCACCGTTGGTGGGTACACGGCCAGGGCACACGACAAATCCGGCCCATGACAGGCATCATTCAAGCAGCGCCTGCTAGCGTCAGCCTGTCGGCCGCCCTGCCTGCCCCGGAGCCTCCCATGATCCGCCCGCTTTCGCTGCTGCTGTGCCTGCTTGCCCCCGGGGTTGCCCTGGCGCAGTCCGCCGCCGGTGCCACCGGCCCGCAGTCGGCCACCGACCTCAACCTGGCCGTGCCGCAGGAACCGCTGCAGTACCTCAATGACCCCACCCTGCGCGGCGACCCGCCCGGCACCTTCTACGGCGACAAGAGCGGTCGCCGCGTCGCGCGCGGGCCGGCCGGCAACGGCATTGCCGAGGTCACCGATGACAAGCTGCGGGTCAACGGCAGCTTCACGACCGGCATTGGTTATTCGGAGAACTTCGGCAATACGCACTTCAACGCCGCCGAACTGAACCTCAACAAGAATTACACCAACGACGAAGGCAAGACCCGGAACATGAATCTCAACATCCGGGTCAGCGAGGGCAAGGGGCCTGGTTTCTATGGCCCTTATGGCTACGGCGATTACGGCTATGGCGGGGGCGGCTACTGGGGCGGCCCGGGTCCTGTTGGCTGGTAAGCCGGCTCAGTCCCACCAGCCGTCGCGACGGCTGCTCAACACGCGGCCGTCGTAGCCGCTCATGCGCACGTCCACGCGCTGGTTGTTCTTGTTGTACGCATCCAGCGACCAGGTGGCCCCGTCGCGGTCCACTTCCGTGATACGGGTGTAGCCGGCCTTGGCCGCCAGATCGAGGATCCTGCCGGCATCCAGCACCGCACGGCCGTTGGCCGAATCGAAGATCTCACCCTTGGCCGGGTCGATCAGCACGTCATCGCGGCTGCCGTCGGCACGGGTGACTTCGGCTTCCCACATGCCGTCATCGCGTTCCAGCTCGTGCACCTGGGTGTAGCCGGCGGCACGCAGCTTGGCCTGCACTTCGGCTGCGCCCAGTTCGGCGGCGAAGGCCGGGGCGGCGGTCATGGTGGCGGCCAGTGCGGCGGCAATCATCAGGGTCTTCATGAGGGGGTTCCTTGTGGCAACCGGACCATTCCGGCACCGCCAGTCTGGCAAGCGTCCTTAAGCACCTCATGAGCAGCATTGTTAGGGTTTGTTTAATCGCCCCGCGTATACCGTAGGCCTTGCTCCCACGTGTGCGCCCCCATGTCGCCCTACGCCCTTGTGCTGCCCCTGCTGCTCAGTGCCACCCAGGACCCCATGCGGGTGCTGGACGGCAACGCGCGCGAACAGCAGGCGGTGCGCCAGGCCGTGCAGCAGGGCCGCTATGTCCCGCTGGAGACGGTGGTGCGCGATGCACTCAAGCGCTACCCCGGCAAGCTGCTCGAGGTGGAGCTGGACGATGACACCTATGAGATCGAGATTCTCGCCCCCAACGGCAAGGTGATGGAGCTGGACTATGATGCGCGCAACGGCCGCCTGCTGAAGATGGAAGAGGACTGATGCGCCTGCTGCTTGCCGAGGACGACACGGTACTCGCAGATCGCCTGCGCACGCTGCTGGAAGAAGCCGGCTACGTGGTGCTGCACAGTACCGACGGCAGCGACGCCGAGTACCAGGGGCAAGTGGAGGACGTGGCTGCCGCAGTGGTCGACCTTGGCCTGCCGGGCCTGGACGGTCTGAGTGTGATTGAACGCTGGCGCCAGGCCGGCCGCACCTTTCCGGTGCTGGTGCTGACCGCCCGCAGCCGCTGGCACGACAAACTGGCCGGCTTCGATGCCGGTGCGGATGATTTCCTGACCAAACCGTTCCAGCCTGAAGAGCTGCTGCTGCGTCTGCGTGCGCTGATCCGCCGCAGTGCCGGCCACGCCAGCCCGCGTCTAAGCTGTGGTCCGCTGCAGCTGGACGTCAACGCGGCGCGTTTTGAACTGGATGGAGTGCCATTGGCGCTGAGCCCGCAGGAATACCGCATTCTGAGCTACTTCATGCATCACCCGGACGTTGTGATCAGCCGCTCGCGACTGGGCGAGCATGTCTACGAGGCTGGCTTCGATCCGGACTCCAACACCCTGGACGTGCTGATCGGGCGCATCCGCCGCAAGCTGGGCAGCGAGCTCATCCATACCCATCGCGGGCAGGGTTTCCGCCTGTCAGCACAGCCATGAAGGCACGTTCACTGCGCAGCCGTCTGCTGCTGGCCGGCGGGCTGGGCATGGTGCTGGTGTCCGCGCTGGCCACCTGGTGGCTGGGCGCGTTGTTTGAAAGTTCGGCACGCACCGCGTTGGACGCCCGCCTGGGGAACGATCTGGTATCGGTGCTGTCGCTGGCGGAAGTGGATGCCAACGGCCAGGTGCAGTTCCGTCGCGAGCTGGTCAATGAGGACTACCGCCGGGTGTTCTCAGGTGCTTACTGGCAGGTGCGAACGCCGAAGGGACAGGCGCTGGCACAGTCGCGATCGCTGTGGGACGGCACGTTGCCTGTACCGCAGGCGCTGCAGACCGGTCCGGCGCGTGCCTTCGACAGCCTGGGCCCCCTCGACCAGCCGCTGCGCGTGGTGGCCCAGCAGGTGACCCTTCCACGTGCGGGCACGCCGCTGCAGGTGCTGGTTGCCGCTGATCGCAGCGCGCTGGACGACCAGGTCAGCAGCTTCCGTCAGCGCACTGCGTTGGCGCTGATCGTGCTGGTGGCGCTGTGGTTTGCGGTGCTGGTCAGCCAGGTGCATTACGGGCTGCGACCGCTGGCCGAGCTGCGCCGCATTGCCGCGCAGGTCCGCAACGGCGAGAACGTGCGGTTTCCGCAGCAGGGGCTGGTCAAGGAAGTGGCCCCGCTGGCGGATGAACTCAACGCCCTGCTCGACCATCACGGACGCATGGTGCAGCGCGCGCGACGTAGCGCGGCCGATCTGGCGCATGCCCTGAAGACCCCGTTGACCGTGCTGGCCACCGAAGCGGAGAGCGACGGCAGCGACTGGCGCCAGACGCTGCGCGGTGAAACCGCACGCATGCAGGCCAGCATTGACCGGTATCTGGCTGTCGGCGTGGCCGCTGATCACCAGCAGCGCACGCCGGTAGGCCCGGTACTGGACGCGTTGTGCCGGCTGATGCAGCGCGTGCATGGCGACCGCGACGTGCATTTTGTCTGCGACGTCAATGCACAGGGGCTGTTTGCCGGTGCGCGCGAGGACCTGGAAGAAATGCTGGGCAACCTGCTCGACAACGCGGGCAAGTGGGCGGCGCACAGCGTCGAGGTGAAGGTGCGCCATGAGGGCAACCGGATGCGCTTTGAGGTGCGCGATGATGGTGCGGGTTTGCCCGAAGAGGATCTTGAGCGCGTGCTCGGCCGCGGTGTGCGGCTGGATGAGCGTGCGTCGGGTAGTGGCCTGGGGTTGGCGATCGTGGCCGATATTGCCGAGAGCTATGGCGGTACGCTGACGTTGCGTAATGGTGCGCCCGGATTGGTAGCGACATTGGTGTTGCCGGCGGGGTGATCAACGCCCCGCGTGCATCCACCAACAATCGATGGCATCCAACGTGATGTGGATCATCAATCCAATCCCGAACAATCGCGTCTTCTTCGGCACGCACAGCCCCGCGTACACGGCAATCGCCGGTGCGGTATGCAGGGGATGGAAGCCGATGCTGCAGCGATTCGGTGCGTAGATCGGGTCGGCCAGCAGGTGGTCCAGGTCGATGATCCAGCCCAGCAGCAGCAACGACCACGCCGACAGGAAGCGCTTGCGCCAGAACATCCACGCCAGCAGTGCAGGCACTGCGGCGTGGAGAAACAGATGGAAGATCGCGCGTGCGGTCACACCAACGGTTCGTCGGACAAATACGTATAACCGGTCAACCCGGCCTCCAGCGCCTCGGACAGCTCCTGCGCACGCGCCGGCTCCAGCTTCGCCGCCGCCACACGTTCGGCGTAGGCCGCACGCAGGTCGTCCAGACGGTAGCCCACGTAATCCAGCATCACGTCGGTGGTGTCGCCACGACGCTGCTGGGTGATCGCATAGCCATCCGCATCGGCCACCACTTCCACTGCGTCGGTATCGCCGAACAGGTTGTGGATGTCGCCCAGGATTTCCTGGTACGCGCCGACCATGAAGAACCCGATGCGGTAGCTTTCGCCCGGCTTCATCGCGTGCAGCGGCAGCGAGGTGTCCAGGCTCTCATTTTCCACATAGGTCTTGACCATGCCGTCGGAGTCGCAGGTCATGTCGGCGATGATGCCGCGGCGGTCAGGCACTTCGTTCAGGCGCTCGATCGGCACGATCGGGAACACCTGATCGATCGCCCAGGCATCGGGAATCGACTCGAACACGCTGAAGTTGACAAAGTACTTGTCGACCAGGCGTTCGTTGAGTTCGTCCAGCGCCGGGCGGTGGCTCTTTTCGTCGTAGCTCAGGCGCGCACGCACGCCATGCGCGATGGCATAGAACAGGTCGTCGATACGCGCACGCTGCGGCAGGTCGATCTGGCCCAGCGCGTAGCTGGCCAAGCCTTCGGCATGGAAGTGCTGGGCTTCCTGGAACAGTTCCACCGCCGGGCGCTGGTCCAGTTCCTCGTGGATTTCGCGCAGGTGGCGGATCGCCGCCGGCTCGTCGTCATGCGCATCCGGCACGCGGCCTTCCTGCGCCTGCTCCACTTCAGAGACGTTGGCAATCAGCACCGCGTGGTGCGCGGTCATCGCGCGGCCGCACTCGGTGACAATGCGCGGCGGGGTCAGGCCGTGCTCTTCGCAGGCATTGGCCAGCGGCTGCACGATGTTGCTGGCGTAAGCATTCAGGCCGTAGTTGATCGAGCAGAAGCTGCGCGAACGGGTGCCTTCGTAGTCCACGCCCAGACCGCCGCCGACGTCGACGTGGGTGATCTTCGCGCCCAGGCGCGACAGTTCCACGAAGTACCGGGTGGCTTCGCGCATGCCGTTGGCAATGTCACGCACGTTGGAGATCTGCGAGCCCATGTGGAAGTGCAGCAGGCTCAGGCAGTCGGCGTACTCGGTGTCGCGCAGCGACTTCCACAGGTCCAGCAGCTGGCGCGGCGACAGCCCGAACTTGGCCTTGTCGCCGCCGCTGTTCTGCCACTTGCCTGCGCCCAGCGAGGCCAGGCGCATGCGCACGCCCAGGCCCGGCTTCACGTCCAGCGCCTTGGACTCCTCCAGCACCAGCTTCAGCTCGGAGGGCTTCTCGATGACGATGAAGGTCTGCAGGCCGAGCTTGCGGCCGATCAGGGCCAGGCGGATGTACTCGCGGTCCTTGTAGCCGTTGCAGACAATCAGCCCGCCCGGGCGCGACAACGCCAGCACGGCCATCAGCTCGGGCTTGCTGCCCGCTTCCAGGCCGAAGCCCTCGCCATGATGGCTGGCCAGGGTGCCGGCCACGCCGCGGTGCTGGTTGACCTTGATCGGGTACACGGCGGTGTAGCCGCCGGCGTAGTCCCAGTCGGCCTGGGCCTGGCCAAACGCCGCCTGCAGCTTGCCCAGGCGCTGGCCGAGGATGTCCGGGAAGCGCACCAGCAGCGGCAGCTTGGCCCCGGCCGCACGGGCCGAATCCACAATCGTGGGCAAGGACACCACCGGGCCGTCCTGCCCCGTCGGTCTCACCACCATATGCCCCGCCGGATCCACGTCGAAGTAGCCATCCGCCCAATGCGGAATCGAGTAGGTCTTACGGGCTTGGTCGAGGGACCAATCGGTCATTGCAGTGGGCCTGGTTGGTAAAAAAGGGGGTGCATGATAACGCCTATATGCCGACAGCTCCGTTATCATGCGCGCCCGCGCCCGTGTCCAGGCTTGAACCTGAACGGGGCGGACCCCGTCCGGACGCGCCTTGTGCCGCCATCCCGGCTCCAACACCCTCCGAACAGGACCGTTACTCCATGACTGACAACAGCAACTGGTACATCGAGCATTTCGAGCGCACCGGCTCGGCCATTGGCTACCGCATCACCGGCAAGCTGGACGAGGTGCAGTCGCCGTTCCAGAAGATCGAGATCTTCCAGACCACCGACTGGGGCAACCTGATGACCATCGACGGGGCCATCATGCTGACCAGCAAGGACAATTTCTTCTACCACGAGATGATCAGCCACCCGGTGCTGTTCACCCACGCCGCGCCCAAGCGCGTGGTGATCATTGGCGGCGGTGACTGCGGCACCCTGCGCGAAGTACTGAAGCACAAGGGCGTGGAAAGTGTGACCCAGTGCGACATTGACGAGCAGGTCACCCGCATGGCCGAGAAGCACTTCCCGGAACTGTGCGATTCCAACAGCGACCCGCGCGCCGAGCTGATGTTCGATGACGGCGTGGCCTACATGGCCAACTGCCCGGCCGGCAGCGTGGACGTGGTGATCGTGGACTCCACCGACCCGGTCGGCCCGGGTGAAGGCCTGTTCAACAAGGCCTTCTACGAAAGCTGCTTCAAGGCGCTGAAGGACGACGGCATCCTGGTCCAGCAGTCCGAATCGCCGCTGATGCAGCTGGCGCTGATCAACGAAATGCGCACCGAAATGGGCAAGGCCGGCTTCCAGTCGTTCAAGACCCTGCCGTTCCCGCAGCCCTGTTACCCGACCGGCTGGTGGAGCGTGACCCTGGCGCGCAAGGGTCAGAGCAGCTTTGACTTCCGCCAGGCCGACTCGGCCTCCAAGAGCTTCGACACCCTGTACTACACCGCCGCGCTGCACACCGGCGTGCTGGTGACCCCGCCGTTCGTGCAGGCCGCGTTGAAGGGTTGATTCAGAAGATATCGGGGTGCCGACCAACGGTCGGCACCTACCGGGTCTGCGGTAGGTATCGACCGTTGGTCGATACCCTCCGGGCCGTTACAGCGCCCAGATCCCCGCAATCACCGCGAGCACCAGGCCCCACTTGATCGCGTGGTAGGCAAACGCGCTCTTTGCGCGCAGCGCCTTGGCCTTCAGCCGCACCTTGTACAGCCCGCCAAATGCCTTGTTCACCCCACCGGTGGGATCGCCCGGCAGGTTCGGCGAGGCACCGCCGGCCAGCAGCGTGGCCGCGACCGCGCGGTTGAACAGCCCCGGCAGCCCGAAACGCAGCGGCCGCGCGATGTCGCAGAACAGGATCACCCGGTCTTGCTGGGTCTCGTTGTGCGCGTGGTGGATGTAGGTTTCGTCGAACATCATCCACTCGCCGTCACGCCAGCTTTTGCGGATGCCGTCCACTTCGATGTAACAACCATCGTCGTTTGGCGTGGCCAGCCCCAGGTGCAGACGCAGCGAGCCGGCAAAGGGGTCGCGGTGCGGACGCAGCTCGCTGCCCGGCGGCAGCTGCGCGAACATCGCTGCGCGCACCTCGGGAATCGACTCCAGCAGCGCCGTGGTCTGCGGGCACAGCGCCTTGGCCGACGGGTGCGAGGGGCCGTACCAGCGCAGGTAGAAGCGCTTCCAGCCACGGCGGAAGAACGAGTTGAAGCCCGCGTCGTTGTAGGTGCTGGAGGCGGCGATCTTGTCCGCATCGCGCAGCGCCAGCGCCTCGTCGCGGATCATCTTCCAGTTCGCGCGCAGCGGCTCCAGCTGCGGGAACTCCTTGCCCGGGTCCAGGAACGGCGTGGTCGGCACCTTGGAGAACAGGTACATCACCACGTTGATGGGAGCCATGAAGCTGGAATGGTCCAGCAGCTGGCGCGACCAGCGCGCCCGGACCTTGCCGCGGTAGTGCACGTACAGCACGCACGCCACGAACAGGGCCACCACAATTATCTTGATCATCGAACGTCCACCGGCGGCTGCCGGAAAGCATCAGTGAAGGGGAGTGCGCACGCGGTGCTGGCAGGCCTTGGGGAGCGGCGGGCCACGCGTGCCGTATTCAAGATCGTTATGGTCCGCATGCCTTCGCGTCCGGTCAAGCCAGTCGTGTACAGGTAGCGGACATTCACCGCGCGGCCTGTCTCACATCAATGTCAACCATTTGATTTTGAAAGGTATTTCGCCGGCGGCGGGACGCCTGTCCGTAGCGTGCGCGACAAACTGTTCCACCTCTGGGTCCGACATTTCTCCGACAAGGGCTGGATTGCTGTACTTCCGGGTACTAAAATTAACGAAAGTTTGACATCACCCCCATTCAGCTGCACCGGTACGCCTGACGCTTCGCGCCGACCACCGGGTCGCCCAAAGAACGTCATGAATACTCCTGCTCCCTCGTGTGTCGATGACACCGCCCCGGCCCTGTTGCTCAAGCGTGGCGAACGCCTGCTGGAACCGGACGTCTACCGCACCTGCCTGAACGGCCAGCCGGCCGTGGTCAAGGACTACACCCGCTACAAGGGCACCCCGCTGTCGCTGGTGGCGCGCCTGCTGGTGCGCCGTGAGGCCAGCATGCTCAAGCGCCTCAGCGGCTGGAAGCACGCCCCGGCCCTGCTCGGTACGATCGGCGGCCTGGCCCTGGGTATGGAGTTCATTCCGGGCCAGACCCTGAGCGCGGCCACCTCGGTGGGCGTGGAGGTGTTCGAGCAGCTGCAGTTCGCGCTGAGCCGCCTGCATGCCGCCGGCATCACCCACAACGACCTGCACGGCACCAACGTGATGGTGAATGGCGGCGTGCCGGTACTGGTGGACTTCACCTCGGCCTGGCGCAGCCCGCGCTGGCTGCCGGTGCACCCGGTGTCGCGCCAGCTGCGCCGCAGCGACATGAAGAACCTGCTGAAGATGCGCCAGCGCCTGACCGGCGAGCGCCCGACCGAAAGCCAGGCGGCGCTGGTCGCCGACCCGCGCTGGGTAGCGGGCGTGCGGGTGGCCTGGAAGCGTTTCTACAGGTGGTTCAAGGGCGTTTGACGGTTACAACGCGTCCGCGTCCAACTCGCCGGTGCGGATCCGCACCACGCTGCCCAGGTCGTACACGAACACCTTGCCGTCGCCGATCTTGCCGGTGCCGGCCGCCTTGACGATGGCTTCCACCACCTCGTCGACCTGGGTGTCGGTGACCGCCACCTCGATCTTCACCTTGGGCAGGAAGTCGACCACGTATTCCGCGCCCCGGTACAGCTCGGTATGCCCCTTCTGGCGACCGAAACCCTTGACCTCGGTCACCGTGATTCCGGTAACCCCACGCTCGGCCAGCGCCTCGCGCACGTCGTCGAGCTTGAACGGCTTGACCACCGCCATGACCATCTTCATTCGTTGGCTCCTGTATTCGCGGCAGCGAGGATACCGCCTGTCGGCCGATGAAGGCGATGCTGCCACCGTATTCCGGCCACCCCCTCGGGGATTATCCTAGGCGTGAACCTGGCCAGCCCCCACCGAAGCGGAGTCCCCCATGATTGACCTCAACCAGATCGACGACCTGGCCCGCCGCCTGAGCGACATGGTGCCGCCGGGGCTGCGCGAGCAGCGTGAGGAACTGCAGGCCACCTTCAAGAGCGCCCTGCAGGCCGGCCTGGCCAAGCTGGACCTGGTCACCCGTGAAGAATTCGACGTACAGCGCGCGGTGCTGCTGCGCACCCGCGAGAAACTGGAAGCGCTGGAGAAGACCGTGGCCGCGCTGGAAGCCGGCGGCAACGCACCGGAGCGCCCGGCTCCGTAACGCCCAGGTTCTAAAATCGGCCGTAGAGCCACGCCCTGCGTGGCTGCGTGATGCGGATCTGCCCGTGATCTGGCAACCCCTTCATGACCGCCACAACCGGTGAGCATCCCAATCGGGTCCGGCTCCGAGCCCGCGAACCCGTTCCTCGTTGATCAGGCTTTGCTTCAGAAGAGTATCCACGCGATCTCTCCAGTCCAGTGCATCTCCGGCGGTCCCTTGAAGCAGCTTGCGCAACAGAAGGAGCAGGAAGAACAGCCGACCGGTCTGAAACGGTGCCTCCGGCTCGGACCATCCTGACGCTCGCGGCCGAATCGCAGCAACACCGAATTCCTTGTTCCACAGGCGGCCATGATGGGCGACGACGTTTCTGGCGACGCTCGTGACATGCAACCAGTTCTGAAGCACGGGCGCAGCGATTCCAAACTCCCTGCTTATGGCCTTCTGCTCTGATCCTCGCATTGCGCCGTACAAACGCGATAGGGAACCCAGAGACATGACTTCAGTCGCCATCCAGATAGGAACTCGTGGAAAGGCTGGCTGAGAGTACTTCTTCTGATAGTGAAGAATGAAGACTTCTTTAGAGCGCTCTACTTCTTTGAACACACCTTCGAGCCAAGCCTGGTGTTGGTCGCTTGAGCAGCCCAGGTTGTTCTCGGCCAGGTACCCGAACGCACCGTGTGCATGCGAGAAGTGATAAGCGACCGATGTTCGCACGGCGATCTCTACATGACTGATCGCTTCCATTACTACATCTCGCAGAGCACAATCAAACTGGTACAACTGGAGCGCGTCCTCAAACGTTGCGCCTTTTCGAAAGCTGTCACTCCCTGCGTTTCGCTGAGGATAAAGGTACCCCATGAGTCGGTAATAACCTACGCGTTGAAGATATCGCTCAGCGGTGCCAACGTCGCAAATGGCCAAACCGCGCTCCTGCAATTGCCTCAGTTGTTCCTGGATCGAGAGCGGCGGCTTGCGGTAATGAGTCATCCAGACACCCCACGTTGCGGGCAAAAAAAACCCGCCAATTTGAGCATGGCGCGATGTTTCGCGTCAGAGGCGTGGCGGGTGTGTTGGGGCTAGTCTAAAGAGCGGGTCGATTACCTGCAAGTAACCCACAACCAGCGATTCATGCAGCAGTGCTCGGCGTGCCGAGGTCGACTTTTCACATATATGAATCAACCGCAGCCCGAACCAACTGCGACCCGCTGCTTTCCCCAGTCCCCATCCACCGTCACCTGCGCATCGTCCAGGCACCGGGTCAGCGCCTCGAAATCCAGATCCGCCATCGCCCACAGCTGATCGCCGACGGTGCTGGCCAGCACGCCATCGGCCGGGAAGCCACGATCCATTGGCGCGTATAGCACCGCCTCACCGGTGTTGACGTCCAATGCCGGACTCCAAGCCGCCTCTCCGGCGGTCACCGCCTTGGCGATAAACATGCGGTTCTCCAGCGCGCGAGCCATGCAGCCCACGGCCACGCGAGTGGAGCCGGCGTCGGTGTCTGTGCAGCTGGGGACCAGCAGCAGCCGCGCACCGGCTTCGCGCTGGGCGCGCACGCTGAGCGGGAACTCGCTGTCGTAGCAGACGGCAATGCCGGTGCTTACGCCACCCAAGTCGAACACCTGCAATGCATCGCCGGGTTCGATCACGCCCAGCTGCTTTTCGAAGCCGGTCAGCTGCATCTTGTCCTGGTAGCCACGCTGACCATCCGGCGAAAACCACCACGCACGATTGCGATATCGCCCTTTGCCGACCTGTAACAGGAAGGTACCGGCCTGGATGATCATGTTCAGGCTGCGCGACAGATCGGCATACAGCGCCAGCCAGTCATCGTGAAACGCCTGAATACCGCGCAGCGATGCCGGCAGGCTCTTGGACACCTCCGGACCCAACACTGAGGCCAGCTCCAGCGAGAGATATTCGGGCAGCACCGCCAGCTGCGCGCCAGCGGCGGCAGCCTCACCCAGCACAGTGCGCTGACGCTCGGCGAACGCCGCCCACGAAGCCGGAGCCTGGATCGGATACTTCGCAACCGCCACTTTCATTGGGATGTCTCCAGTTCGCGCAGCCAGAAGGTCAGCGCGTGATCGCTTTGCGCCGTCGCGCCGACTTCTTTCCACGCCAGCGTCGCGCGCAGGTTCGGGTGCTCACGATAGCCACGACCATTCCAGAACGCATGGTTGCTGTGGTATTCCGCCGGGCAACGCGGATCGCCAGCCGCTCGAACCACCGAAGCGAACGCGCTGGTGCGTATCCCGCGCAGACTACGCGCATGCGCTTCCCGTTCGTCAAAGAAGCGGTGGCCCAGTCCGCGCCCGCGATAAGCCGGCAACAGCACCGATTCGCCACAGTAAAAGATCTGGTCTTCAGCCAGATTCGCCTGCTGGAAAGGCTCGCGAATGGCTGCCTCCGCCTCTACCAGCGGCATGCCGGTGGAGGCACCCACGGGCACACCCGCATCGTCCAGCGCTAGCACCAACACGCCGCCCGAAGCATGGCTCAACGCTTCAAGATACTCGCGCTCATAGGCCATATCGCCGTCGTACAGATACGGGAAATCTCGGAATACCGCGATGCGCAGGCGCGCAACATGTTCCAGCCACGGCAGCATGTCCGCGCCGGTAACCCGCACCACTTGGATGACCGGATCCATCTCAGGCAGCCGGTGCGATCTGCGCGATCCAGTCGGCGAGATTGTAGTAATTGGTCACCCGCGCAATGCGGCCGTCGCGCACCTCGAAGAACGCACCACCCGGCAGCACATAGCGCTGGCCAGTCGCCTCCGGCAGGCCGTCGTCGGTCGCCTTGTACTGGCCATGCACCACATAGCTGGCCGCCACGTGCACGCCGTCGGCGTTGGACATCACCACGATGTCCTTCAGCTGCTCGGCATAGTTGCGGTCCATGCGCTGCAGGAAGGTGCGGAAGGCCTCACGCCCGATCTCGCGCTCACCCTGGTTGAGATCATGGGCCACGTCATCGGTCAGCAGGGCCAACATGCCCTCGCGGTCGCCGGCATTGAACGCCTGGTAGTAGCGCTCAACCAGCGCTTGTGCCTCAAGGCTCATGAAAGTCTCCTGGTGGGGGCTGCAACGCGCAGCAGACCCGAAGTATCGGAAATCTTCCCATGCACGTACACCCCGCACTCCTCTATCATCCTGACTCCCTCCTACCCGCACCGGCATCATGGACCGATCCCGTTCGCGTATCGCCCGCTCACCGCGTTCGCTCTGGCGGCTGGCCGTACTTTCTCTGCTGCTCGGCTCGGTCGCGAGCGCCACCGCCCAGACCGCGCGAAAGCCGTCCCCTTATGAAGTTCGCCCGGGTACTGAAGCCGCATCCCCCACGGCCAACACCAGCCCGGACTTCCTGCCACGGATAGAGACCCGCGCCCAATTCCTGCAGCTGGCACGCGTCTACAACGCCGGCACCGCGCTGGAACTGCCGCACCTGATCTTCGTGATCGACCGGCGCAACGGCAACCGCATCTACTACGTCAACACGCCGCGGCATGCGCTGCATGAGCAGTTCGTGCGCCAACAGGGGCTGGTGCGCAGCCTGGACAAGGCCACGCTCAACGCCCAGTACCGCGACCCGGACCGACGCTTCCTGTTCGGCACGCTGGCTTGGCAGCAGGATCTACCGGGATACACCTACGAGTTCTGGGAGGGCGACCAGCTTACCTCCGCACTCCTGCGTGAGACCGACGCAGCGGTGCGGGCTTCGTTCGCCGAGCCGGTGCGCTTCAAGACCAACTCCACACAGCATGATGCGCTGGCACGATCCACCGGGCTGGCGTTCGTCACCCAGGAAACCTTGCTGCGCGAACAGCGCTTCCTGCCCCTGAACACAGGCAGCACCGAGGGTCGGCTGCGCATCGTGCGCACGCAGGCGCAGCTGGACGCGCTTTCACCGCGCGACATTCCGGTGCTGGACGAGGTTCCCATCGCCCTGGCACCGGTGGCCGGCCTGGTGACGCAGCGTCCTTCCACCCTGCTTTCGCATGTGAATCTGCTCACCAAGGGCTGGGGCATTCCCAACGTGTACGTGCGCGATGCCCAGCAGACGCTGCGTCAGTACGATGGACGCTGGGTGTCGCTGCAGGTCACGGCCAACGACTATCGGGTGACCCCGCTCAAGCGCCCAGCCCGCACGCCCTCCAGCAGCACGCCCCGCCCGACGGTACGCAACCTGCCCCGCCCCGACCTCAGCGTGACCGCGCTCAAGCCACTGGTGTCGCTACGCGCCCGAGACAGCAGGCAATGCGGAGTGAAAGCGGCAAACCTGGGCACGCTGAAAGCGGTACTGCCACCGGCTGCCAGCGTGCCCGATGGCTTCTGCATCCCGTTCGCGCATTACCAGGCAATGTCCGAACGTCTCGGCATTGCCGCACGTCTGCAGGCACTGCAGCGCCGCCCAGGTTTCGACACCGACCCCAATGTGCGTCGCGAAGCGCTCACAGCCCTGCGTGCGGATATCGCCAACGCCGCGCCCGACCCGGCCTTCGTGCGCGATCTGGACCGGCAGTGGCAAAGCCAGCTGAAAGGCGCTGCCGTGTTCGTACGCAGTTCGTCCAACTCTGAAGACCTGCCCGGCTTCAGCGGGGCGGGTCTGTACACCACCGTGCCGAATGTGACGCGCACGGAGGCGGCTGCGAAGGCGGTACAGACGGTGTGGGCGTCGGTCTACAACTTCGAAGCCTACGAAGCACGGGCCGCCGCAGGCCTGCCACAGGATGCAGTGTCGATGGCGGTGCTGGTGCAGCGCGCCGCGCCCTCGGACAGCTCGGGGGTAATGATCACCCGCGACCCGTTCGATGCCAACCGCAAGCACGTCACTTACATCTCGGCCAAGCGTGGCCTGGGCATCCGCGTGGTCGAAGGCAAACGCCAGGCAGAGCAGGTGATGTACTCGAACTGGTCAAAGGCGGTGCAAGTGTTGAGCCGCTCCGCCGAGGACACCCAGCTGGTCGCCCAGGCGGGCGGCGGCGTGCGCGAGGTGCCGATCATCGGCTCACGCCAGGTGCTGACCGACGCGCTGATTGCGCGCCTGGCCAAACTGGGCGTCGCCACCAAGCAGGCGCTCGGTGGTGTGGACCAGGACATCGAATGGGCCGTGGTCGGCGACGACATCCTCATCCTCCAGTCCCGCCCTTACACCCCGTAGAGCCACGCCCTGCGTGGCTGCACCACCCGAATAGAATGCCAACACCCTCGCCAAACAAGGAAGCGTACGAAATGTCTTCACGGATGACGCATCTGAAATCTCACCGGCCGCAAGGTCGAGTAGCCCTGCTGCTGTGCAGCCTGATGCTGGGCAGCCTCACCCACGCCGAGGCCAGCCCCAGCGTGCAGATGCACCGCGTCGGTGGCGGTACGCTCAGCGCTGACGGCTGGACCGAAGCTGCATCCACCCTGGGCAACTTCTCGGTCCGCCTGCCCTGCCTGTTCAATGACTTCAGGATGACGCCCGCGAGCGGCGAAGTGGTCATGGCCGACGGCGTGGGCTGCCCTGCCGGTGCCATCCGCCTCAGCGCGGTGCGTGCGCACTATCGCGATGAAGCCACGGCAAGCAAGTACTTCGAGAACATTGCCACCGCCGAAAAGGAACCGGGCGCGCAGATCGAGCGTTCCACGCAGGACGGGCATGCCACAGTGACATTGCGCAACGAAACCGACGCAATGTGCGCGCAGGCGCGCACGGTGCGGGCCGGTGCCAGCAACATCTTGCTGATCGTGGAGGGACCAAGATCGCAGTGCGACGACATCAAGGCCAGCGCAACGCCCTTCCTGGCATCGCTGAAGCTGGGCATCGGGGAGGTGGCAGCAGTGCCCGTCCCCACTTCATTGCCAGAGTGTCCCTTGCAGCTGGAACTGGCCGACGGACCGGTGCAGTCTGCCTTCAATGCGCTGCCGCACGATGCGATCGATCAGACGGAGGAGCAGAAGTGCCAGCCCGCTACGGTCATGACAGTCACGATCCGGCGGCAAGGCATCTGCCGGATTGGCGATACCACCATGTCGATGGCCTCGCTGGTGACCCGTAAGGACACCGGCGCACCGATAGAACTGACGTTCGGGACCTGGTATGGTCCGGACAAGGACGCGGCGCTGAAGGCGTTTCTTGAAAGCCAGCATGCCCGCCAGCCGATTTCCGTTTACGCGCGCCCTACTTCGATAACGCACGACGTCACCACCGTGGTCAGGCAGCCGGGCGGCACCCTTCTGTCGCTGATCCGCCCCTCGCCAGGATCACAAGGCACTACCTTCAGTACGGTGACCCAGCTCGCCCCCGCCAATCTGGAGCTGGTCCGCAACCTGGACACCTGCCACTGAAAGACGCCCGGTACAGCCACGCCCTGCGTGGCTGCGCCATGCCGAATCGGCCGATCGCTGGACGGGCATGGCCCGTCCCTACGTGGTGCGCTCAGGCCTGCTTGAACACCGTGCGTTTACCAATCGGAGCAGCCTTACGCGCCGTCGGCTTGGCCAGCCCCGGAATCAGATAATCCGCCACGCTGCGACCGCGCGCGGTTTTCTCCAGCAACCAGCGCGGCGTGCTGCCACGACCGGACCAGGTATTGCGCTTGTTGTCCGGATCACGGTACTTCACCGGCGCTTTTCCAAGCTTCGTGCGCTTGACGCGTTTGACGCTTTTGGTCGCAACAGGCGCTGCACCCGTGCCAGTACCGAGCAGTTCTTCGATGCTGTAGCCGGAGGCTTTGGCGATGGCCAGCAGCTTCCGGCGCACCTCGCCAACCGGCGGACGCTTCTCCAGAAGCGCTTTGCGCTTCTGGGCGGCCTTCATGAGGGACGTGAGTTCGCGTGAATTGAGCTTTTCGAGGTCAATAGTCATTCATGGAGAGTCGTGCGAAAGCGAAGTAAGTGTCAAGCGTGACCAACGTCATTACGCAATAACGCCCCACTGTCGAGTCGGGAAAATGCCTGATACGTCATTGCTGCACATACTGATACAGAACTGATCATTCGTTATGCATGCTGGTTCTCAGATCGCATGTTGAAACCTCCACATGAACCCCACCCCGGTGCATCCAGCGACCACTTCCGCAGTGTGCCCTCCTGTCTCCCTTGCTCCGAGGGCCACCTCAGGCCGCATGACACTGTGCGCAGAATGTGCGTATATTGTGCGAAACGGAGGTTCCATCATGTCTCCACAACTGATCGACCAGTTTGTTGAATCGCTGCGTGAGCCGGGTACCAGTGATCTGTCGCCGGCTTTGATGGCCGCCACGCTTGGCGTGGCGCAGCACGATCTTGCCACCGTAATCGGCGTTCATCGGAACACGCTCCGCTTGCACCCGGAGTCCTTTCGGGTACAGGAATCTCTTCGTGGCCTGGTAAGCGTCGTCGCGGCGGCGGCGCAGATACAGCCCGACGTGACGAAGGCGCTGTTCCTGGTAAAGAACACCCCCGTCGAGATGTTCGGCCATCGCACGTTGTTGCAGGTGGTGCGCGACGGGCGAACGGATGAAGCGCTCGCGTACCTGCGCTCGATATCTGCGGGGTTTGTGGGTTGATCCTCGCACCGGCGCAGCTGGATGTGGCGCTGTATCGTGCCTTCATGCCGCGCTGGGCCGCCGAACCCTTGAGCGGTGCAGGTGCCGCGCTGGCGGGTGGCCGTTTCAATCGAATTGCACAACCGGCGCTCTACCTTTCATTCGAGCTGACAACAGCGGTAAGCGAGTACCAGCAGACGTCTGCGTTTGCACCACCCCTTACGCTCGTCACGTACAGGGCAAGCCTTCCTCCATTGGTGGACTTGCGTCGCCTGCACGAAGGGGGCTGGGATCCTCTGTGGCTGGACTGGTCGTGCGACTGGCGCCAACTGTCGATCATCGCGCGTGTTGAACCGCCATCGTGGGTGCTGGCGGACCTGGCGCGGGAGCTTGGGCACGCCGGCATCATTTTCCCAAGCCAAGCATCGCCAGGTGGCGTGAATGTGGTGCTGTTCGCCGACGTAATCCCCTTGGATCAGCTACTCACGGTCGTAGACCCCGACGGCGTGCTCCCCCGTGATGGCCGGAGCTGGGCCGCGCTCTTATGGACGTGCACAAGGACGCGTTCCCGCAGGGTGGACTTTCGGGCGACCATGGTCTTCTCCAGTTGCCCCTGCCCGCACGGTGCACGGACTGCCGTCCGTTCGTTCGTGCGAGCAGGGCGACTGCGCTGGGGTCAGCTCAGTCTCGTTCGGAACCAGGGCTTGCTCCGACCGGCCGGCGCACGCGCTGCACCTCGTTCTCCTCGCGGCACGTTGGCGATTTCTCGCCGATGCATAGCGAGTCCGCCACATGGTCTGATGCGTTGAGGATCGCGCGACGCCACTGCGCCCGCTCAACGGCCGTGGTGTCGTGGCCGATTTCCACGATGCGTCTCATGAACAACCGGATGGCTTCGGCCGGCGCGTATGGTGTGCGCTTCAGCACGCCTTTGAAGTCAGAGCGCAGCTCGTCTTCCACACGCGTGCGTACCCAGGCGGGCTTTTTCATCGGCGTGCCCTCCAACGCTGGCAGACCAGTGCAGCTTCAAGTTCTTCTTCGGGTACGTACGACCTTCGTGTTTGCATGGCAAACCTCCTGCAGAGTGCGACCCCTGCCGGAATGGCGAGGGGTCGGGAGGTTAGAACCGCAAACCTAGAACACAAACGGCGGGCATATTTCCCCCTTGCGGGGGTGTTGTATTAGCCACCCTCCCGACGCAGGACGTACGTTCCGACGCAGGACAACGGTAGTTCAAGGTTTGGAGATTCTACGCTCCGGGGCCTACCCTGCAGGAATCGAACAACAACTGACATAGCCAATTGCGCCACAAGCGTGGCGATTTACTGGCGCGCGATCAAATGGCGCGACGCAATCGGCGCGGCAAATACTCGCAACGCCTGTGGCAGTAGACGGAAGCACACCCAGGTAGCGCTGCGGTCACGAGCGGATGGATGTTTCGTTGTGTGACCTGCGTGCGCTTTTTGCCAGTCCACCATGTACTGGCCGATTGCGGCATCTGGCCCATCTGCGACACACACCCCCTACTTCCGGCACATGGCGAACATGTAACAGCGCTTATACATTTCAGCCATGGACGCCCCCTCCCCTACCCTCGGCACCTTGGTCCGGCACCTGCTCGAGCAGCTGGATGGCGACCTTGAAGCCGTCTACGCGGCCTCGGGGCTGGAGTGGCGACCGCGCTACACCCCGGTGCTGCGTGTGCTCATGCGGCTGGGTCCGGCCTCCATCAAGGTGCTGGCGCAGGAGATCGGCATCACCCACTCCGCGGCCAGCCAGACCGTGACGCAGATGGCCAAGCAGCGCCTCGTCGCGCTGAAGCCGGGTGCAGATGCGCGCGAGCGCATCGTGGTGCTCAGCGCCAAGACCCGCCGCATGGTGCCTGCCCTGCAGCGCCAATGGGCCGCAACCAATGCAGCAGCCGCGCAACTCGACGCGGAGTTGTCTGTGCCGCTTTCCGCCGTTCTGGCCGAAGCCATTGCCGCACTGAATCAACGGCCGTTCGCGGCCCGCATCGCCGCGGCGGCTGCCACCTCCGGTAGCACCGCCCCTTAGCCGCAGTACCCACCAGGGATCGCATATGAACGCAGTGACGCAGTCCAGTGCAGTGCCCGTTCCCACCCGTCCTACATGGCAGCCGATTGCACTTGGCGAGCACGGCGTGCTGAAGCCTGGCAAGCTGCGCTGGTTGCGCGCCTGTGCCTGGGCTATCCCCCTGTTCTTCCTGGTCGCCATCCCGGCGGGTGCGATCACGCAGTTGCTTGGCGGTTTCTGGCCGAAGACTAACGAGCCGATGCAGTTTGTCGCCGGCCTGCTCGGTGCTCTGGCGTCGCTCGGAATCTATGCACTGGCCGTGCGGTTGGCCGAGAAGCGAAAAGCGTCGGAGATTGCATTACGCCCCATGCTCCCACAGCTCTGCTTCGGCCTGCTGACTGGCGTGGCGATGTTCTCCGCCGTCATGGGCATCATGGCGGTGTTCGGCCTCTACGACATTCAGCCAACTGGCCCGGCATCCGCGTGGATCCCTCTGCGCAAAGCGATTCAGGCGGGCGTGGTGGAAGAGCTGATGATGCGGGCGGTGCTGCTGCGCCTGTTGTGGCGGGCGTTCGGCCCTTGGGTGGCATTCGCGGTGTCGTCCGCCGTGTTCGGCCTCAGCCACCTGGGCAATCCGAATGCGACGGTGTTCGCCGCCATCTGTATTGCCCTGGAAGCCGGCGTGATGTTGGGCGCGTTCTACGCCCTGACCGGCCGCGTCTGGGTGTCGATCGGTGTGCACATGGCCTGGAACTTCACCCAAGGCTATGTGTTTGGCACGGCCGTGTCGGGCACGGAGCTTGGGCCGGCCATTGCACGGAGCCTGCCCAATGCGACGGTACCCGAGTGGCTCACCGGTGGTGCCTTCGGCCCGGAGGCATCGCTGCCCGGGCTGGTGGTCTGCCTTGCCGTGGGGCTTGCGGTGGTGTGGCTCGCATGGCGTCGCGGCCAGTTCGCCAGGCAGTGATGGAGTTCGGGGTGGCCTGCTCCGCGGCCACCCCGATCCTGCTCTACTGGAAGTCCAGCGACAGCTCGACGAACATCGAACGTCCGAAGGCGTTGTACACACCCTGATCGTAGTAAGGCCAGTTGCCGTTGGTATAGTCCCTTGGCGGGCGCTCGTTTGTCAGGTTATTGGCGGTCAGCAGCACGCTCGCCAGCTTGTTGATGCGGTAGTTGACCGTCGCGTTCCAGGTGGTCCACGGCCCGATGTTGCGTTCCTCTCCCGCGGAATTCCAGGTGCGGGCGTTGCGCACGCCGAACACGTTGGTACTGAAGGCACCGATGTTCCAGCTCGCACCCAGCGTGGCGCGGTAGTGCAGCTCATTGGAGTTGGCACAACACAGCATGTCCAGCACCGGGTCGCCTTCCTGCTGCTGAAGTTCGTGCTTCAGCGGACGGTAGTAGCCGGCATTCACCCCGAACTCGCCCGCGCGCCCGGCGCTCCAGCGATAGTCACCCGATGCCTGGATGCCGGTCTGGCGCTGCTTGGCCAGGTTGATCGGATACGAGAACACCTTTTCGACGCCGTTAGGATTGAGCGGATCGGTGCCCGGCAGGCGCTGCACCTGGGCCAGGATCTGCTGGCAGGTGGGCGAATTGATGTCAAAGGCCACATCGCCGTTCTCGGAGCGCCCCAAGCGGCAGTTGGCCTCGGTGGTGAGGATGCTGTCGGTGCCGAGAATGGACACCTCGTTCTCGATCTTCACCGAGTTGTAGTCGACCGAGAGATTCAGGGCGTTGTCCAGCGCGGACCAGACGAAGCCATAGGTGAAGGTCTCGGCGGTGATGTCCTTCAGGTCGCGGTTGCCGGTGCTGGAGGACAGCACCTGCAGCGAGGACTGCGGGCAGTCATCGTAGTTCTCCGAAGTGTATCCAGCCTGACGGCACAGGAAGGTGTCCACGTTGGTGGTGTATCCGCTGCTTTCGCGCGAATACAGGTAGAACATGTCCGGCGACCGGAACGCGGTTGCGTAGCTGCCCCGCAGCAGCAGCGACTCCACCGGGCGGTACTCCAGGCCCAGCTTCCAGGTCGCCTTGCCGTTGCCGCCACCACCCTGCAGCGAATACTTGTCATAGCGCCCGGACAGATTGGCGCTGAACGTGTCGAAGATCGGCACCTGCAGTTCGGCACCGACGGCGTACAGATCGCGCTGACCTTCTGCCGACGTACCGGCCGTCGATCCTCGGAACAGCACGCCGGCATTCGGATCGGCCGACTGGTTGAAGAACTTCTCGCGCGTGCCCTGGAGGATCATCGCAAAGCCGACATCACCTGCGGGCAGACCGAACAGCGACGTGTTGGTCACCAGCGCGGTCACGCCCGTGCGGGAGGCCGAGGACTCGGCGCGATTGGTGCCGCTGAACTGGTCGTACAGCTGCCGCGTCAACGGCTGGTACAGCAGATCCAGGTTGGGCGCGTAGGCGTCGTAGCCGTTCACCTTGCCCAGCTGCGGGCCCAGGTAATAGTCATCAATGCCGCCGGTAGCCAGGAAGTCGGTTGATTTGCGTGTGACATCAGTGCTGGACCGATTCACGTACACGTCGTAGTCGAAGCCGGTGTCGCCCAGCCCGCCGCGTGCGCCGGCGGTGATGTTCAGCGAGCGCGTGTAGACCCGCTGGTCCTTCGCGTCCATGCCCACTTCTTCGGGCGCGTAGATGCGCTGCCACTGCTCGTAGTTTCCGCTGGTCTGGTTGTAGAAGGTCTTGTTCCAGAACGGGCTGCCACCGGAGTACGTCGGTCGGCTGAAGCTGAAGAGGATGTCCGAGTACAGCTCGGTGGTTTCGCTGAGGTGGTAGCGCAGGAACGTGGTGGCGTTTACGTCCTCGCTCTTGTTGTAGAGGGTGGCCGTGCCGACATTGTCCGGGCTGCCGCAGTAGTAGCCGGTGCCCGCCGCGTTGCGGTGCGCGTAGCTGGTGCTGCCACCGAACAGATAGGAAAGCGGCGCGCAGGTGGCTTGGCCGGGATCAATATAGCCATTCGGGGACATCTGCATGCGCAGGAAGGTGCGCGAGGGATCCTGCGGGCCGGTCGGGCTGTCGTTGACGCTGTCGATGTAGCTGCGGTCGGACGCGAAGATCGGCTTCTGCTTGGTGTACTCCAGCCCGTAGCTGAGATCCAGGTTGCCGAAGGAATGGCCACTGCTGAAGATGAAGCGCTGGCTGGAACCGCCGCCATCGCTGTAGCCGCCGGCGCGGTAGCGGAAGTGTGTGCCCTCCACCTTGTCCTTCAACACAATGTTGATGACGCCTGCGACAGCGGACGAGCCGTACACCGATGACTGCCCACCGGTGAGGACATCAATTCGCTCGACCATGCCCAGCGGGATGTTGGCGATGTCCACGATGCTGGTATTGCCGTTGTAGGCCAGCGGATAGCTGTTAAGCGGACGCCCGTTGAGCAGGGTCAGCGTGTAGCTGGGATCCAGCCCGAACAGACTGATCGTTTTCGCACCCGGGGTGTAGAAGCCGGTGCCCTGGGAATCCTGCACGGAGCCATTGGACGTTGGCAGCGAACGCAGCGCATCGAAGACCGTGGTGAAGCCCTGCGCTTCGATCTCCTCGGCGGTGATGGTGGTCACCGGCGAAGGCCCTTCGACCTGCGCGCGGGGGATCAGCGAGCCGGTCACGTTCACCGTATCGAGCTTACGTGTGGCCGGAGCCGCACTTTCTTCATCGGGCGGCGATGACTGCGCCTGTGCGAGCAGCGGTTGGAGCAGTACGGATGACACCAGCAACGACAGCAACGTGCGCTTCATCTTGCAGATCTCCAGTACAAGGTCTCCCGGCGCGATATGGCGCAGGAGACGGGGTGCGGGGGTTCCATGAGGCGTGGGGGTGGGGCTTTTCTAGATCGATCTAAATCGATTGTCAATAATTTGAGATGTAACCATTTCCAAGCGCTTGGATCGAACGAAATGGCACTTGCGGCGGCCTACGGCCTTGTTGCAGGATCAGCGCGGTTGCCCATCACGTCCTGGAGTGCCGCCCATGCGTCTGCGCCGTTGCCTGATCGTCCCCGTGGTTGCTGCTGCCCTCGCCTTCCCCAGCGCATACGCGGCCGACATTCAACAGACCCGCGACGGCGTCACACTGACCTACCAGGACCAGAGCGGCTCGACCGCTGCAGATGTGCGTGACCGGATCATCGCCACCTTCTTCGCCACTTACCCGCGCCAACGACACGACTTCCATCCCTCGGCACCGTCCAGCGTGCGCATCGTGATGGACCCGTCCTATGACGGCGTCGCCTATGTAGGCGAAAAAGAGAAGTCGGCCACCATCACGATCAATCCGCGCTGGCTGGTGAAACACCCCAATGACACGGACCTGGTGACCCACGAAGGCATGCATATCGTGCAGGGCTATCCCGGCTACGCCAGCGAGCAGGCACCTTCGTGGCTGGTGGAGGGCATCGCCGACTATGCCCGCGACCAGTACGGAGTGGCCAACGCCGCCGGAGGCTGGGCACTGCCCACGCAGATCAAGCCGGAGCACAAGGTGGACAGCGGCTACCGGGTCACCGGTGCGTTCCTGAAATGGGGCGAGGCCGCGCATCCGGGGCTGGTGAAGGCGCTTGATTCGGCATTGCGCAGCGGAAGCTATACGCCGGCGCTGTGGAAGGAGCACACCGGTGAGGATCTGTCGGCGCTTTGGAAGGATTACGCTGGCCGGCAGTAGCGCGCCTGCAAAGCAGAAATCTCTGACATGGCGTGTGTGCCCGTGCTGATAGGCATGGGCGTGCGGTCCTCCCAGACTTTCGGGCTCCTGCCACAAACCGGAGCCCCGCATGAGCCTTGCGCTGGTGCACAGCCGCGCCCGCATCGGCATTAATGCGCCGGCGGTACGTATTGAAGTGATGTTGAGCGGCGGCCTGCCGCATACCACGCTGGTGGGCCTTCCCGCCGCTGCCGTTCGCGAATCATGCGATCGCGTCCGAGCCGCATTGCTGTGTGCGCAGTTCGAATATCCGAACCAGCGCATCCTGATCAATCTGGCCCCCGCCGACCTGCCCAAGGAGGGCGGCCGCTTTGACCTCGCCATTGCGCTGGGCATTCTTGGGGCCAGTGGGCAGATCGACCCGCTGCTGCTGAATCGCTATGAGTTTCTGGGCGAGCTGGCGCTGACCGGTGAACTGCGCGGGGTGGATGGCGTGCTGCCGGCGGCGCTGGCTGCGGCCGAAGACGGGCGCTGTCTCATTGTTGCTGCCGCCAATGGTGCGGAAGCGGGGCTGGCCCAGGACACGGATGTGCGGGTTGGGCGCACCTTGCTGGAGGTGTGTGCGTCCCTGCAGGCGCATGATCTACCCCGGGCCGTTCCCGACGAGACCATCGCCGCGCAGGTGCCCGACCTCAGCGACGTCCGCGGCCAGCCTCTGGCGCGCCGTGCACTGGAGGTCGCCGCCGCCGGTGGCCATCACCTGTTGCTGCTGGGCAGCCCGGGCTGTGGCAAGACCCTGCTGGCCTCGCGGCTACCAGGCATCCTGCCAGACGCAACCGAGGCAGAGGCGCTGCAGACTGCCGTGATTACCTCCTGCAGCGGCAACGGCATTGATACGGCGCGTTGGCGACAACGGCCGTTCCGCGCACCGCACCATACCGCCAGCGCGGTGTCGCTGGTGGGCGGCGGAAGCTACCCACGCCCGGGGGAAATATCGCTCGCACACAACGGCGTGCTGTTTCTGGACGAGCTGCCGGAATGGAGCCGGCACACCCTGGAAGTGCTGCGTGAGCCGCTGGAGTCCGGCCACGTCAATGTCGCCCGCGCGGCGCGCACCGATGCCTTCCCCGCGCGCTTCCAGCTGGTGGCCGCAATGAACCCGTGCCCGTGTGGTTGGGCCGGCGACCGCAGCGGGCGCTGCTGCTGTACCCCGGAGAGCATCCGCCGCTATCGCGCGCGCATCTCCGGCCCACTGCTGGATCGCATCGACCTGCACGTGCAGGTGCCGCGACTGGAGCCTGCGGAACTGCGCAGCGATGCACCGCTGGGCGAAGACAGCCGCAGTGTCCGCGCACGTGTGGTGGCAACACGCGACATCCAGCTACGGCGTGCGGGCAAGCCCAACGCCCTGCTGGTTCCCACTGAACTGGACAAGCACTGCCGTCTAGCAGAGGACGACCAGTATCTGCTCGAGGCCGCAGTCGAGCAGCTGCAACTCTCCGCCCGCTCCATGCACCGCATCCTGCGTGTCGCACGCACCGTCGCGGACCTGGCCGGTTGCGACAACATCGAAACCACGCATCTCGCCGAGGCCATCGGCTACCGGCAAGTCGATCGGGGGATTCGGTCGTGAGCTCGAACTTCTTGAGTGTCAGGCCTCCACGCCCAACCGTTCCTCCAGCTCCACCTCGCGCGTGATATCGGTGAAGAACCCGTACCACCTGCGCGCGTGCCCGGTTTCCTTCAGATCGCCCCGACTCAACACCCAGCGCCGGCTGCCATCGGGCCATTCCAGCCGGAAGCGGGTCTGGAATGTGGTCGCCGCCGGGTCTCGTCCGACCCATTCGCTGCGCACCCGCTCGCGGTCCGGCGGGTCCATGCGGGCGTACCAGCTGTCGATGCGCTCGCGCACGCTCATCGCGGCCAGCTCCGGTGGGTGCGGCGTCATGTAGCTCAGTTCACCCGATTCCTCCGCCACCCAGAACACGGTCGGGGTACCTGGTGCGGCGTACACGTCTTCCTGTTCGCGCGCACGCAGCGCCGCTTCGTAGCGCTTGGTATCGGTGACATCAATGCAGACCACCGAAACACCCAGCACCACGCCGCCGGCATCGCTGACCCGCTCGTGGTTGAGCAGGAAGGTTTCGGCGGTGTGCGGCATCACCACTTCGCTCAGATCGCCCTGGTCGTCACAGAAGCCCCGCAGGATCAGTTCCAACGCGCGCCCCCCGATCTCCACCGGCAGCACGTCGGTCACCTTCTGTCCAATCACCTCGTAGCGCGGCACGTGGATCATGTTGCAGAACTTGGCGTTGGCAGCCGCAAAGCGCAGGTCGGGGTCGATGAAGGCCAGGCCCACCGGCGAGCGCTCGTACAGGATCTCCAGCTGGTACTGGCGCTGGTAGGGTGTGAGGTGGGTGCTGGACGGGGCCGCCTGGCGTGGCTCGAACCGGGCCAGCCAGCCGGCAGCGGTAGCCGCGTCCATGGCGGGTGCCAGCCACCAGCCTTGATAGGTATCGCAGCCGATGCTGGCCAGAAACTCCAGTTGGAAGCGGGTCTCCACACTTTCCGCGACCACCTTGGCACCCAGGCTCTTCCCCAGGCCGACAATGGCCGACACGATCTTGCGGCTGGCCTCATCCTGCTCCAGGGCACGGATGAAACTACCATCGATCTTGATTTTGTCGAACTGGAAGCGATGCAGACGCACCAGGCTGGAATAACCGGTGCCGAAGTCATCCAGCATGGTTTTGATGCCCAGTTCGCGCAGATGGGCAATGCCCAGCTCGGCGGCGCGCTCGTCCTCCACCACCTCGACCTCGGTCATCTCCACCCGTATCCGCCGCAGCGGGAATCCGGTGGCTTTGAGCGTGGCAATGATGTGGTCCACCGTGGCTGATTCCTGCAGCATGGTGGGCGGCATGTTGAAGGCCAGGTAGAAGTCGCCAGGCCATTCACGGGCAGCGCGGCAGGCCTGTTCCACCAGGTTGATGGTGAGGCTGGCGATCAGCCCGGCGCTCACCGCAACGGGGATGAAGGCATCGGGCAGCAACAGGCGGCCGTCGCTGGCGCGCCAGCGGGCCAACACTTCGAAGCCGCGCAGGTTGCCGGACTGCACGTCCACGATGGGCTGGAAGAACGGGACGATGGCATTGGTACGCAGCGCGTACTCGAGTGCATCGTCGGTGACTTCCGGAACAGTCGAGGCAGCTTCGACACGTGCATGCGGGGGTTCGGCAGCGGTCATGCGATGTGTCTGTGGCATTCCGGACTCGGCGGAAAAGGGGGCGGCAGCGGGAGCGGTGGAATGTTAGCGAACTGACGCTGCAAGCAATGTGCCGTGACAGTTCGCTCAACGCATGTGAGCAATCACGTGTAGACGTTTCGTGTGACGAATTGTCGCATTACGGGTGCGACGGCTTTTCACGCCCTGGAAGTGAAAGTGTGACGGCGTGTGGGACAGAAACCCAGACTCACGCGGATGGTTACCGCTTCCCGCTCAACGCGGCCGCACTAAATGTGATGCACGTCACAATGCAATTGGACAGAAGCGGTTTTTGGATCGTTCAACATTCGCCTGCGTACACTCGGAAACTGCGCAGGAACGCAGCCTCCCGCGGCGTCAGCCACGCAGCACGAACCGCTCCAGCGCCAACGCGACACCGTCCTCGGCGTTGGTCGCGGTCTCATGCAATGCAGTGGCTTTGACCACGTCCACCGCGTTGCCCATTGCCACGCTGGTCCCGGCGAACTGCAGCATGGTCAGGTCGTTCTCCTGGTCGCCGATGGCCATTACCTGGCTGCGGTCGAGGCCCAGGTGCTCGGCCAGCATCCGCAGCCCGGGCCCCTTGCCGGCGCGGTGGTCGAACACTTCCAGGAAGAACGACGCGCTTTTGAGCACGGCAAAGCGCTCGATCAGTTCCGCGGGCAAGCGCTCGATGGCGGCATCCAGCACCGTCGGTTCGTCCACCATCATCAGTTTGATGAAGGACATCGACGGGTCCATCTCATCCACGCTGCGATACGAAAGCGGGACATGCGAGAGGTGTGAATCCACCACCGTGTAATGGCTGATGTCACGATTGGTGGTGTACAGGCGCTTGCCATCCAGCGCCTGGAAGTGCACGCCAAGTTCGCGTGCAACGCGCTCCACATACACGAAGTCGTCGAAGGTCAGCGGGAACTCAGCCACGCGATGGCCATCCCCCAGCCGCTGCACCAGCCCGCCGTTGCAGGCGATGCAGTAGTCCTCCGCGCCGTCGATGCCCAACTCGTCCAGAAAGGGGGCGAGACCTGAAACCGGGCGACCACTGGCCAGCACTACTTTGACGCCCTGCGCTCGAGCGAGGGCGATGGCCTGCTTCACGCGGGGCGTGAGCTGATGGGCCGGATTCAGCAGGGTGCCATCCATGTCGATGGCCACCAGTTCGATTGCCGGCGTACGCAGGCCCATGTCCATCACTTCAACCCTTTCAATTGCAACAGATTCCGGCACTGAAGCCGGGCGCTATTGTAAGCGGTGAGTCGCTGCGCAGCGCTCACCGAACACCACCTCGCCCTGGCACAGCACTTCCATCAGCGGCGCAGGGGAGACGTTGCCGGCCCAGTAATCCGCGATCTGCAGGCGAGCCCTGGCGTAGTCCCACCCGCCATCGATGGCATCCAGCAGGGCGTAGTCCAGCCGGGCCTGGGTGGTGCAGCCGGACAGGTCGACCTTGCACAACACCTCGCCGATGCCGTACTCGCGCTTGAAGGTGGCGGCCTCTTCCAGTGCAGGCGTCGCAAAGAACGATTCCAGGCGGGACAGCTGTTCGGGGAAGTCCTCCGCGCGAACCTGCTCGAAGAGGCTTTCCCAGAACAGCAGCGACAACCGGGCCGATGGCACCCCGTGCAACTGCGGGTGGCGGCTCCCGGCACCGACCAGGGCCAGGCCCAGGGGCGCATCCGGTTGCCGGCGTGCGATATCCAAAGCGTGCTGCATGGCGTGATGCAGACCGTGACGTTGGGGGTCTGCCTTCAGGCCATAGTGGTACTCCGCAGTGGACACAATGCGGTAGTGCGCGTAATGCGCTTGCTCGACCGACTTGTAGCCGAGCTTGATCCGGTGCATCGCCAGCCTCCCTGCATGATGTTGATCCGTAGTCGGTATCGGCGGCCCGCAGGAAAACTTTCGGGGTGCTGGTTCATTATTTGAAGATAATGCTGTAAAACTCCATTTGACGCGGCGAGTTTATGTCCGCCGCGTTGCTTCTGGGGGAATTTTCGAAACATCGACATGCAACAGCCCGTGCCTTCAACGTGATGCACGCCGGGCGGTTTTCACCTGCACGTTCCGTAGACGCAATGTTCTTTCGACTTCCAATTACTCACAGGGGGTATGAGCAATGCTTTCCAGAATCGTGATCATCAGCATGCTGACTTCATTGTGTGGCACCGTCCACGCGCACAAGATCAACCCGCTGCAGGACAAGTACAAGCAAGATTCCAGAGCCATCACCCGGGGAATCTCCGAGCCGGTCCACGAAGAGATCACCCAGCTGGCCCGCGCCTGCCAGCAGGCCCACCCGGGCCCGGTCGCATCGCCCCTGGTGTGCACTGACCGAACAGTGCGCATCAAAACCCCGGAGGGCAACAAGTACGACTCACTGGTACGGGGGGTGTGGTGGAACGACGACCCCAACCAGCTGCTGTTTACCAAGCCATGGAAGTGGCTTGCGTGGATGGATGATGCCGAGAACATCGCACGCAGCAACAGAAACTGGAAAGGGCGCGCGGCCACGATTGATGCGTCCTACTACCTTACCTACCGCAGCCACTACGGCGACCTCCAGTTCATCCATTCGATGGCCTCGGCCAATGGCGAGCCGGCGCGCAGGACGCAACAGAACATCCTGGCCTGGGCCGAGTTCACCTACGCGGCGGCCACCGGCTCACTCGACATGGAAACCACCATCAACACCGCAGCACCACAGCAGCTGCAGCCCTACTTCAGCCAGCAGAGCGGCTGGACCACGAACTACCTGTTTGCGCCACGGTACCGGCTCAAGACGGCCGACCACAACAGGCTGATGGCGGCCGGCTCGCTGCTGCACATGGTTCAGGACTCCTACTCGGCTGCCCACACCCGGCGCGCTTACGACGCCAGCCCGTCCTGCCTCGCCGGGCGTGTGGTGCAGTTCCATTCGTACATCGACCAGGACCCGAAGAAGCATGCAACCGCCGATCGTCGTCAGGCATGGGCAGATCACACGTTCACAGCACAGCAGGACCCGGTGAACGTCAGCGCCACCCTGCTCGCGTACATCGCACAGCGCGCACCATGGGAGACGGTCGAGGCGTACTTGCGCGATACGGTGTTCTGTGTGGACGAGAGCGCCGAGGACGCGGGTGCGGGAGAGTACCTGGTGGTGAGCGCAGAAGGAGCGGTTCCGTGATCCGCGCGGCGGTGTGGCTGTTGGTGGCGCTTTGCCTGTGTGGTTGCGTGAACCGATACCATCGGATCACTGCCGCACCGGCACCGCCAAAAGATGCGCCCATAGGCTCGAATGCGTTCAATGGCATCCTGGATCACTTGGAAAGGGGCTCACTGCATGTGATGCAGATTCACGGCATGGGCAGCCACTCAGCGCAGGAAGACTGCGGTGAAGGATCCGAGAACCTGAACTTGCAGAATGAGATCGCGCTCAAGCTGAAGTACGGGCTGGCTGGCGGAAAGGACGCTGCGATAACGCGCTCCATCGTGAAGGATGGCATGGTGGCAGGAACCTATTCGGTACGCAGATTTGCCGACCCCGATTCTGATCGTAATCATGATCTGTTCTTTTCCTGCATCACATGGGGCGAGACCGGCAAGGTTGTGAAGCGCAAGCTGCTTGAGCTTGAAGACGACTTTACGGAGAAGGCGGAGAACGAGAAGCACCGGGTGTGGATCAACAGCCAAGCCAAGCGCTTCGTCAACGGCAGCTTCGCTGATCCGGTGATCTATCTGGGCGGCATGGGCCCCTACATCCGTGACGTGGTCTGGCAGGGCATTGTGGCGTCCACAAGTCACGTTGCAGCGATGAATGCGAAGAAGTCGCTCACTGCGCTTACTGCTGTAGAGAAGGCGGACGCAATGCGGTCGTTCGGGTCGCAAGGCTACGTGGCCATCATGAGCGACAGCTTGGGCAGTAGAATTGTGTTTGACCTGGTCTGTGAGCAATCAGAAGCACTCTGCCAAGGCACGCCGCTTGCAGCTGTAGGGCCGAAAGCGGAGATGGCCCCATACCAGAAACGGACATTGGCTGCTGGGTCGGCGGACGCATTAGTCCAGTATCAGCTGGAGCACCGGGTGGTCAGCATGTACATGCTGGCGAACCAGCTCCCGCTGCTGGAACTTGCTTACTACATACCGACCGACGATGGGGTACCACTGAACCTGGCGCTGGACCGACTGATGTCGGGAAACCATGGATGCTATCGCCCCCTGCCGGGCTTGCTCGCGCCGTCGGAGGATGCTGCATCCAGCGACACGGCATCCGTTGAGGTAGTGGCGTTCACCGACCCCAACGACGCGCTCAGCTACCACCTGACTGATGCATTCGCTCGACGCTGCGTACCCGTGTATCCGTCCGAGAGCCAGGCCCCACTCCGACTGATCAACGTCACCCTGCCCAACGCGAAGGCGCGGTATCTGTTTGTCTACAGCAACCTGGTCAAGGCGCATTCCAGTGGTTTCAAAGACAATCCCAGGGCCATTGACCTGATGACCTTCGGCCACCACTGACAAGGCAGTACGCAAAAGGGCCGGCCAGGTTTCCCTGGCCGGCCCCCAACACCACACTCTTGGCCCCGTAGGGGCCGGAACATCAGCGGCCCATCGCGACCTTCTGCTGTTCGTCCTGCACCTGGTTCTGCTGGGTGCTGTTGTTGTTGAGCAGCTGCGCGCTGGTCTGCTCCACCGACGGAGCCGGCTGGCCGAGATCCACCGCCGTGCGGAAGCCCGGCGTGGTGCCCATCACGAACGCCTTGCCGTCCTGCACGGTCACGCTGTGCAGCTTCTCCGGCGAATCAATGCCGGCCTGCTTGGCCTGCGCGGTGATGTGCGCTGCAGCTTCGTTGGAGATCGGGCTCGGCAGCTGGCCACGAATGGCGTTGTGCAGCGGCGTGTCCGGGTGACCCTTGTCGCCCAGCAGCGGGCCGGCCGGCTTGGCCTGATCCTGATGCTGTGCCTTCTCCAGTGCGGCGTGGGTCTGCCTGCCGACGATGCCATCGTCACCCAGGCCATGCTGGCGCTGGAAGGCAATGACCGCTTCGCGGGTGTTGTCGCCGAACTTGCCGTCCTCGGCCAGGCGCTTGCCATCGGCATCGCGCACACCCAAGCGGTTGAGTTCCTTCTGCAGTTCGGTGACTTCATCGCTGCGGTCACCCTTGCGCAGGGTACCGGCGGGGGCGTCATGGTCATGGTCGTGCGCATGGCCGTGCTTGCCGGCTGCCTGCACCACGCCCTTGTTCCAGTAGGCCTCCGGATTGATCAGGTTCCCCTTGGGATCTTTCATCTGGTAATGCACGTGCTGGGCATACTGGTTCGGGCCTTCCGGTCCACGACCGCCCATGGTGCCGATCGGGTCACCGGGCTGCACGTGCTGGCCCACTTTGGCGGTCAGCCCCTGCATGTGCAGGATCTGGTGCGAATTGCCGTCGGCATCCTGGATCATCACCGTGCCGTACTTGCCTCCCACCGAGGTGACCACGCCGGCCACCGGCGAATGCACGGTCGGGTGCTGCAGGTTGCGACCACTCTGCCCGCCCACGTAGTTGAAGTCGCTGCCACCATGGGCTTTCTCGCCGCGGTGTTCACCGAAGTGACCGGTGATGTGCGGCTTGACGCCATTTTGCGGCGGCAGCATCACATTCATGGTGTGCTCGTACGAGCGGGTCGGATCGGCCTTGGCCACGGCGGCGGCACCGGCGGCAGCACCAGCGGCGATCGCGGCACCGGCCTGTGCGGCCTGCTGCGGCGTGGCCTGGCTGTGGCCGTGGTTCTGCCCCTGGGTCTGGGCCAGGCGCTGGTTCACGAACTGCTCGTACTCATCCAGATGCGGCGCTACCTTGCGCTGGGAAAGCCCCAGGCCGCCGTAATCGGTGGTCGGGCCATCGTGGTGGTACTTGTAGATGTAGTCTTCGCCCTGGCCACGGCTGCGTGCCAGGTTGCGATTGTCGACGAAGTGGGCGACGAGTGCGTCTGACTGGGCGTCGACGTCAAAGCGGTTGGCGTTGTTCAAACCGTAGTGCTTGCCGGTTTTGTCGATGAACTGACCCAGGCCGGAGGCCGAGGTGGTGCCCGCGGCGGCATCAGGGTTGAAACCGGATTCAACGCGGGCAATCGCCAGCACGTAGGCGGTTTCGCGCGGGGTCAGCCCGGCGTCGCGTGAGGATTCGATCAGCGAGTCGATGACGCGCGACTGTACTTCGGGCGTTGCATCGCCCCATCGGCGCGATTCACCATGCAGGCGACCGTCGTTGTCGCTGATCGGCTCGCGGTAATGGCTCCACGGCTTGATCTGGCTGCTGCGATACTCCGCGCCCTTTGGCTGGATCATATCGGTGTAGATTTCGTTTGGCATGTCTGTGCTATCCATTCTGTGAGAAAGAGGCTTTCCTTAAGGGGTGTTGCTCCTTGTATCGACCAACGGTCGATACCTACCGCGTACTGAGCATCGGTCAGTACCTACCGCACATTTCATTCTTCGATGTAGTCCACCTCCTCCGGATGGGTGATGCCGAGCTTGGTCAGCAGGGCTGCGTACTCGTCGTTGTTCGGGGACTTCTCGTCGCCTTCGTCCTTCAGCGGCGGGTTGCTGTGGGTCAGCGCGGTTCCGTTGGTGTCATACAGATAGAACCACTCGCAGAACGCGCAGCCCTGCTCCACTTCGCCAAACTGCACGACGAAATAGGAAGTGCCCTTCTCATCCTTCACGCAGGCCAGGCCGACCGCGCTGTAGTCGCTCATTTCCGGCGGGTTCTCGAGGGTGCGGCGCTGGCCGTCCTTTTCGAAGTCCATGCGGGTACGGGACGTTTCGTCTTTGGCTGGCAGCACGGTCAGCGACAACCGGGCTCCGTTGCATTCCTTATGCATGCCTTTCTCTTCTTGCGGGGTGGATGAAACGGGGGCCGCAGGCGCGGCGGCGGCCGGTGCGGAAGGGGCTCCGGCCTCGCCACTCGGTGCGCTGCACGCTGCCAGCAGCACAGCCAGCACGGGCACAAGCAAGGTTTTCGACATCACAGGCTCCTTAAATGGATTCGTCCACCTTGCGCACCAACTGCCAGCAGGGCTTCTGTGCGAAGTAGTACGACTGCTGGTCGCTGGTGTTGGGCGTACGGAACTGCACCTTGATGCTGCCGTCAGGCTGCGTTGTGTGGGTGATCTCGCGCGCCTTGCTGCCCGCCGAAGCAGGGTTGGGCATGACCGGCCAGGTCACCTCGGCCAGCGGAATCTGCTGCACAACCTGCGCAGGCTCGGGATCGGCGGTGACATCCACGTACTCGCTGATCAGCGGGTCGGCGGTCGCCTTTTCCTGCAGTGCGATCTCCGCACCGAAATGCGGCAGGAAGGTGTCAAAGTCGGGATAGGGACAGCTGGCCTGGGCATCGGCCGCCACCGGTTCCGCGGGAGCTGCGTCAGCCGGTGCAGTGCCGGTCGTGGCCGCTGGCGCGACTGCTGTGGGTGAGGGGTGGGCAGGAGCTGCCGGCTCGGCGGCGTTGGGCTTGCATCCGGCGAGCAACAGACTCAGCGACAAGGCAACCAGCGTCATGGGACGTAGATGGGACAACGGATCCTCCTGATTCGTGTCGGGGGCACAAACAATCTCTGCGCCGGGGCGCGTAGCATAACGGTGCGCCAATACAATGGCGTTCACGGGCCTCTGACGGTGGCCAGGCAGCCTTCCAAAACGTGATAGACATCACACTTCATTGCAGGTCGAGCGATTCAGCCCCTGCGACACGCGTCGCGGCCTTCTTCAGATTGTCAGGGAATTGACATGCGTATTCTGCAAATTGCATTGCCCGTCTCCGATGTGGCCCAGGTCGGCGCGTACTTCAGCGACATGCTGCAGCTACCGGTCAACGGCGACAGCGTGCAGATCGGATGGACGCAGTTGCAGTTGCGGGCCGCGGGCAGCGACCCGGTGGGCGGCGTGCACCTGGCCTTCAACGTGCCGGCCAATCGTTTTGTCGTGGCGACCGAATGGTTGCTGGCACGCGCGCCCCTGCAGACCAACGCGAAAGGCGAGGCGCATTTCACCTTTGGCGATGCGTGGGCCTCGGAGTCGATCTATTTCGAAGGACCGGACGGGCTGATCCTGGAACTGATCGGCCGGCGAAGGTTGCCCGCGTCCGACCACACCGGCCCCTTCCATGGCAGCGAGCTGACCTGTATCAGCGAAGTCGGGCTGCCCGTTGCGGATGTGTCTGCGCCGCATGCCCTGGCCGCAGCAGCATTGGGGCTGAAGCCTCTCAGCCCACCGACACCGCACTTCGCTGCGCTGGGCGACGACGAGGGGCTGTTGATCGTGGTTGATGCCACACGTGCCTGGTTCCCGGAGCAGAAGGTGCTGCCGAATGCGCGGGGGATCGAGGTCAGGGTGGGTGAGGTATCGCCGGGCGAGCTTGAAGACCGATCGCACGGCTGGCGGGTGCTGTCGCGCTGACCTGCGCAGAGATTGAAAGGCCCCGCCGAAGCGGGGCCCTCACGTACCGCATCTACAGCCAGCAATCACTCTTCTTCGTCCTGCCAGCCCTGCTGCTGGTTCTGGTTGCGCTGCTGCTGTTCCTGCTGCTGTTGCTGCTGCTGGTCGCGACCTCCCTGCTGCTGACCCTTCTGGTTCTGCTGGGAAGTCTGATTACGCTGCTGGCCCATGTCGGTCTCCGGATGCCGCGTGCGGAATGCCGCGGTCGGGGTGACTGTGTGCAGACCGGGGTTAACGTTGTGTGGCAGTTTTCCAACGAATTCGTCAACGCACCGCCACGAGCGACGGCAAGTGCTTGTCGCACATGGCCATCACCCCGTAGTCAGGCGGCTTGTGCCGAAACGTAATGCACTGATGCAACGTCCAGCATGTGACGCGGTCATCTGGATGAACAGGGCGGCCGCGCGTCGCAAACGGACGGCGACTGCGCATCTCGCGGAAACTGGCTCTGGTGCGACTCTACCGCTGCAGCGGAACGCAGTTCTGATCACGCATTGAACGACACGAAATGCCGTTGTTGCGATGTTTCCAGCGCGAACGCAGGCACCATTCGAATGGTGCGTTTTTTCTCTATTGACGCGCTGACACCCGGCACGCATGTTCCGCCGCATGAACGCATTTACCAGCACCCTGCCTCTGGCCGATGTCGCCCACGTGCGCCAGGGCCACGCCTTCCGTGGCGCCATCCCGGCCGTTGTCGACGGGCCGGTCCGTGTCATCCAGCTCAAGAACCTCACCTCGCCAGAGACCCTGTCTGCCGAGGCGCTGCTTCGCACCCGGCTGCCTTCACGCAACCCGCCGCACTACGTGCAGCACCATGACATCCTGCTGGCCAATCGCGGCAGCCGCCCCATCGCCACGCTGCTTTCGCACCCTCCGGAGCAGACCGTCTGCAGCCCGCATCTGTACATCATCCAGGTCACCGCCACCGACCTGCTGTTGCCCGAGTTCCTGGCGTGGCAGCTCAATCATGTGGAGGTGCAGCGGCAGCTGCGCCGGCAATCCGCCGGGTCGCGACAGCACAGTGTGCGCAAATCCGCCATCGAACACCTCCGTCTGCGCATTCCACCGCGCGCGACACAGCAGCGCATCGTCTCCGTCACCCATGCCCTGGAGCGGACGCGCAGCAAGGTCGACGAACTGATGCAGGCCCGCGACGCGGAGATCGCGGCGCTGGCCGAGCGCATGATCCAGGGGCGTGCTGCATGAGCGACGTCATTCTTCGCAGTGCCCGCGCCACGCTGGCCGCCTTGAAGATGGCGCGTCGATGCATGCAGGACCAGGCCGACGAGGAGGCCGCCACCCACCTGCTGCTCCTGCTGGTGCTGCTCAAGGTGGCCAGCGACGCGCAGGCGGATCGTCGTGCCCCCGCCGCCAGGGGTCCGGATGCGCCCGACGTGCCACCTCCGGTGGGCGCACGGGCCCTGGAAGTCGTTCCATCCACGGACTTCGAGCGTCTGGGTCGCGCGCCGCTGGGCGGTCTGGCGATGCGCGTACGCGACGTATTGAATACGTTCTGCCTGGACAACAGGCAGATGCTTGGCGAGGTGGCGGACGTGCTGGATATTGCCTCCGGACTTCCCGGCGACGCGGCCATGTACCGCGTGCTCGAGCGGCTGCGGATACCCGCACTGGACTTCCGCGTGCGCAATGGCCACCAGCGCCCCGATCTTGCCGAGGCCACTGACCAGATCCTGGGGCAGGCACACGGACGTCGGAGCCGGGAAGACGGCCTGCACGTCCCGGACGCGCTGGCCAGCGTCATGGTGGCGCTGCTGGATCCGCGCGACGGTGACCAGGTGTACGACCCATCCTGCCATCATGGCTGCCTGCTTCTCGCCTGCGCACGCTGGGCACAACAGGTCCAATCATCGGCCCGGCTGAGGCTGCATGGCCAGGAGGCGGACCGGCGTCGTTGGGCCATCGCGCGCGTGCGCTTCCTGCTGCACGGCCAGAATGGGAGCGGCCTGGAAGCCACCGACCCACTCACCGATGTGGCGCACCTCTGCAGCGCCCCGCTGCGCAGACACGTGCAGGTCGCACTGTCGCGTCCGCCGCTGAGCCTGAGATGGGACAGTGCGTTGGGGTCCCTCGATATCCTCGGTCGCTTCCAGCACGGTATCGCGCCGCGACAATGGGCACACATGGCGCTGATCCAGCACGTGCATGCCCAGCTGGACCCTCGGGTGGGACGCATGGCCATGGTGGTTCCCAACGGGGTACTGTTCCGCGACGGCGAGGAGGCGAAGATACGTCGTGCCCTGCTCGACGCGAACGAAGTCGACCTCGTCGTCAGCCTGCCCGAGCGTCTGTTCAAAGGCACGGCGATGTCCACCTCGCTGCTGGTGCTGCGCAAGGCACGGCAAGACCCGTCGGTGCTGTTCATTGATACTCGGCCCCTGCTGCAGGCGGCAGGCAAAGGTGCGCGCATGGACGACAGCATCGCCCGCCAGGTCATCCAGCTGTGCCAGCAACGTTGCAACGTGCCCGGGATTGCCGAGGTCGTACCGGTGGCCGAGGTGCTGTCGTCCGGTGCCGTGTTGAACGTGGCCCGTCACGTGCAGGCCGATCCGGATGCGGACTGCATCGACCCGCGCACGCTGCGCGATACCCGCATGCGCCTGCACCTGGAAGCCGAGGCACTGCTGCGGGAACTGGATCGTGAGGTGGAGGCGATGGCACGCGGCATCGAGCTTTAGGGGGAAAGACGACAACCAGGCTCGATTGAAGCTGCATGATCCGGAATGATCCGCAGGGACGCTCACCGGACATCTGCATGAAGGGCCCACGCCACGAAGACGCTGTTCGCCGTTCCGCCCTGGCCTGGCTGAAACGCCTGGGCTGGAATCATCTCTCCTTTGAGCAGTACCGTGCACTCACCGGGCATCCGGACAATGTGCTGCTCGCTGATCGGGTGCGCGCCATTCTGCAGCGCTTCCGTTACGTCCACGAAGGCCGTCCGCTGCCGCTGCCGGAAGACAAGGTCGATGCGATTCTGCGCCAGCTGGCAGATACACATCCCGGCGCACCGTGGCCTGTGGCCAGCGCACGCGCATTGCATATGCTGCACACAGGCATCAGCGTCGAGCTGTCGCTGCCCGATGGCGGCCGTATCACCCACACCCTGCCCCTCATCGACTGGGCACATCCGAACCGCAACCACTGGGACGTAGCGGACGATCTGCGCGGTTGCGGATATTCGCGTGCGGACGGCATCCGCGACCTGGTCTGCTTCGTCAACGGCATTCCGCTGGTAGTGATTGCCTGCGTGGAGCGCGACTCGCACCGTCACTGGGGGCATATGCAACAGGGCGCGCACCATCTGCTGCAATGCCTTCAGCCCAGCGCCCTCGATCCGTTGCCGCGGCAGGCACAGCTGCTCATCAGCCTGGACCGTCGCGGCGGCGCTTACGCGGGTGCCGGCACTCCGGGCCACGCGTGGACCCGCTGGCGGGAGGACGGCTGGAGTGCGGCTGCGGTAGCGCAACGACGCAACCTGCCCGTCGTTCAATACGAGGGTCCGCCCGATGTTCCATTGGCTACGCATGCTGAGGTGATCTGCGGCGTGTTGAGCCACGCCAGACTGCTGCGCCTGCTCCACCGTTATATCCAGTCGTCACCACCCGTGCAACCGAAGTTGGCACGGGCAGCGCAGTTCTTCGCAGTGGAAGCGGCGCTGTGCCATCTGCGACGCGTCGTCCGCTATGGACGCAACAGTGATGCCCAGGTCTGTCTGGCCCCGGGCTGCGGGCTGCAGCGCGCGCGCGAATGGCTGGCTGCTGCGATGTTGGCCGACCTGGGCGATGGTGCCTTCCGCCTGCTGATGCCGGTGCAGCATCCGTCACGCACATTGCCCGCGTGGGTACGCGGCCAGCGCGTCCCCGACCCACCCGCCGGCGCGCGGCAGCTACGCGCCTTCTTCGAAGGACACCAACCCTCGCCGCTGCAGGTTTCCGTGCAGGTACTGCTGCGCTGGGCGGACAGCGCACATTCGGCGACGTCGTCCGGTCGTGGCGTGGTGCTGCTGCTGGACGCCGGGTTCTGGACGCAACCCGGCGCGTCACTGGCTCACCTTCGTGGACGCCTGCCGGAAGCGACATGGCTGACGTTTGCGCCGGTCCCGATCAAGGCCGGTGTGGGCTGTCCGCATCCGGGTACGATCATCTATCAGTATCGCGAACACCAGGCCATCGCTGATGGCGTCGTGGTTCCCGTACTGCAGGGGCGACGCGAGGACGCGGATCTGCTTCAGGATGCCGGCGCAGGCCCGATTGCCCGGCATTTCCAGAGCCGCACTATTGATCTGCAGCGTGACCTGCGTGGCACCGTGCTGGTGGACACGGTTGCACAGGCGGACCAGCTGCAACACGCGTTCATGGAAGATGGGCGACTGAACACACAGGTCAAACACCTGGACGCACGCGGTCACTGTCGTGAGCGTATGCCGGCCATGCCTCCGGCGGATGTGCAGCTCGAGATATGCAGCGGTTCACTGCCCGCTTTGCAGGAAGCCCGGCTCGGTATCGCGTATGTCGAACGCGCGCTTTCCGCCATTGAGCATGCGCGTCTGTTGGGGTTGATCAACCAGCCGCATCCGGACAAGCATGCGGCGCTGCTGGTGCTGGGCCACGCCGCAGCCGCCCATCTGCGCGCTGCCGACACGGCATCGCGGCTTCCGAAGTCCACTCGCCCAGATCCACTGGCGCGGCTCAGTGCGTTGGTACCTGATGCGTCAACTCAGGATTTCAGCGCCTGCGTGGAGCGCGTGATACCGCGCTGGGAAGTCACGTCAATGGGCGAGGACCGCGATGCGCATCGCCAACGCCGGCATCTGCTGCGTCGTCGCGTCACCGATCGGGGCCTGGCCTTGCAGCTCGCCGCGCCGGCAGGACAGGACCGCGACGACGCCGAGGTCGACCAGGCCCGTTGCGAGCTCCGGTTCTATGCACAGGTAGATGAGTTCGCTGCGGTTGTCGCCCTGGAAGACGCGGATTACAGCCGCGAAGACCGGCGCGTGCGGCACTGGTTGCGCGGCGGCGCGCTGGAGGTGCGTGAAGCTCCCGGTGCCTACGCCGCAGCAACCGAAGATGTCCACATCCTGCAGCGCGCCGGGCGCGCCTACGCGGAACTGCGCGCCCACCTTGAACACCCCGGCGAAGAGCCGGGGCGCGTGGAGCCTGCGCGGCGCGAGCTGCAGGGCGTTCTGCGCGACCATCCCGGGGCAGCCGGCCAGGTCACCGCACTGGAGCAGTTCCGCGCACGGCTGCCCGCACTGCTGGGTCATGCCGGGCCGCTGCGGCGCTCGCGCAGTCATCTGCTGCTGGAGGGCATGCTGGGCACCGGCATGGGCGTGGAGGGCCACGCCCCACTGGCCCGGTTGATCGAGGCGACGGTCCGTTCGGGGTTCCCGCTGCTTCCCGACGAACCGCTGCAGTTCCGCCAGCACCTCAGGGCCAGCCTGCGCGGCGTGCTGGAGCGCGAGTTCGGCGCGATGCGCGCCGAACTCATTCTGGATGCGCTGATCAGCCGCGCCCCGCACTGGATCGGCCCGGGTTACGGCATGACCGGTGGCACATAGGTCAGCGTCATGCCCAGCAGCCACAGCAATCCGAGCACCAGCGGGATATGCACCAGCAGCTGGATGAAGGTGAAGCCGACAATATCGCGTGCCTTCAGGCCCAACACGCCGAGCAGCGGCAGCATCCAGAACGGATTGATCAGATTCGGCAGGGCCTCGGCCGCGTTGTACACCTGCACCGCCCAGCCCAGATGGGCGTGCAGCTCATTGGCCGCCTGCATCACGTAGGGCGCTTCGATGATCCACTTGCCACCGCCGGAGGGAACAAAAAAGCCCAGCACCGCCGAGTACACGCCCATGACCAGGGCGAAGGTATCGGTGGTGGCGATGTGCACGAACACGCTGGACAGGCGATGCGCCAGCGTTTCGCCGCCGCTGCCGGCAGCGTGGGTCAGGATCATGGCGATGCCGCCATACAGCGGGAACTGGATCAACACGCCGGTGGTGCTGGGCACCGCCTTGGCCACCGCATTGAGGAAGCTGCGCGGTCGCCAGTGCAGCAGCAGGCCCAACGAAATGAACAGGAAGTTGTAGGTATTGAGGTTGGCAATGGCGGTCACCACCGGCTTGCTGGCGAACTCACTGAACAACCAGCCGAAGGCCAGCAACGACAGCAGCACGGTCAGCAGCGGGCTGTACTCCAGCCATTCGCCGGCACGGGTACGCGCAGGCAGCGGTTCCGGCTCGGCCTGGGCCGCGCCTTCAAAGTCGGCCGCGGTGCGGGCAGTAGCCGGTCCCGGCGCGGTCATCCAGGCAATGATCAGCGACACCACGATCAGCACGGCGGTGAGGGCAATGGACTGCCACAGGAAGATGGTTTCGGTGAAGGGCAGCACACCGGTGATCTCCACCAGCCCCGGCGGCATGCTGGCCGGATTGGCCTGCAGCTGCGCGGCCGAGGAGCTCAGGCCCATGGCCCAGACCGCACCCAGGCCGAGGTAGGCCGAAGCACCTGCTGCGCGGTAGTCCATGCGCAGGTCTTCGCGGCGTGCCAGCGCGCGAACCAGCAGGCCACCAAACACCAGCGAGAAGCCCCAGCTGAGCAGTGACGCCAACATGCTGACCAGGCCGACGTACACCACCGCGCCACGGCCAGTGCGCGGGACTCGCGCGAGCAGGTCGATGAAACGCGCCACCACCGGTGCGGTCGCCACCGCATAGCCACCAATGACCACGAAGGCCATCTGCATGGTGAACGGAATCAGGCTCCAGAAGCCGTCGCCGAACGCTTTGGCGGTGGCCTGCGGGGACGCCCCAAAGCCCAGTGCCGCCACCGCCACGATGACCACGCCCAGCACCGCGAACACGTACGCGTCGGGGAACCATTTCTCCGCCCAGGCCGCCGAACGCAGCGCCGCGCGCGCCATCCAGCCGTCCTGTACCGCTGCCGATGCCGTGTTGGCCATGCCCTACCCTCCCAGGTTTGATTCCCGCGCCAGCGCGACCGCAATGCCGGCAAACACCACCGCGCCCACCCAGTTGTTGTGCAGGAAGGCCTTGAAACAACGGTCGCGGTCGCGGTGCCAGCACAGATGGAACTGATAGACGATGAGCAGCGCGGCGACCGCCAGACCAGCCCAGTACGCCCAGCCGAGCCCACCGCGCAGGCCCACCAGCGCCAGGGTACCGAGGAACAGCGCATACAGAATGCCCTGGATCACCAGGTCCAGATCGCCGAACAGAATGGCGGTGGAATGCGACCCCATCTTCAGGTCGTCATCGCGGTCGACCATGGCGTACCAGGTGTCATACGCGGTGGACCACAGGATGTTGGCCCCGTACAGCAGCCAGCCGATCACCGGCACCTCGCCCTGCACGGCAGCGAACGCCATCGGAATGCCCCAGCCGAAGGCCAGGCCCAGGTAGACCTGCGGCAGGTGGGTGTAGCGCTTCAGGTAGGGGTAGCTGGCGGCCAGGAAAACGCCGATGAAGCTCATGCCGATGGTCAGCGCGTTCATGCTCAGCACCAGCGCGAACGCCACCAGCATCAGGCCGGCGAACAGCAGCAGCGCCTCGCGCCCGCTGACCCGACCACTGGCCAGCGGACGGTCCTTGGTGCGCTTCACGTGCGGGTCGAGCCAGCGGTCGGCGTAGTCGTTGATGACACAACCGGCCGATCGCGTCAGCCAGACCCCGGCGGTGAACACGAACAGGGTCCACAGCGAGGGCATCCCACCGGCGGCCAGCCACAGCGCCCACCAGGTGGGCCACAACAGCAGCAGGGTACCGATCGGGCGATCGGCGCGCATCAGTTTCCAGTACTGGCCCCAACGCGACGGCGGCGCGCCAGCGGGGGCATCAAATCGTTCGTAAGCCATGGTGGCAAGGATACGCCAGCCCACCCGCAGACGGGCTTGCACGGTCCGTTCGTTCAAGGGGGGGCAGACCTGCGCCGCGTTTACCGCTAGAATGCCCCTCCCGCACCGCCACTTGGCGCTGCGATGCCCGCCCCGGCCCTGTGCTGACGGCGTGGCGGTTCTACAACGCGCCCGTAGCTCAGCCGGATAGAGTAGTGGCTTCCGAAGCCATTGGTCGGGGGTTCGAATCCCTCCGGGCGCGCCATTTTTCCTTCGATTGTGACTGCCATCGCCTGCCTGCGAACTGTTTGTGCTGCGCGCGCTCCGCTTGTCGTAGAGCCGGGCTTGCCCAGCTGGCGGTGCACGATCACGACCCAGCCGGGCAGAGCCCGGCTACTGGGACCCGGCGACTGGGTAAACTGCGACGTGACCACATCTTCACGGAATGAATGATGCGCCGTGCAGTGGCCGGGCTTTCCCCCTCGCCATCCAATCTGCATCTGCAGTTTTCGCCCATGCTGCAAGGAGGAAGTAGGCGTGACCTCAGCAAACAGCTACCGCTGGCGGCAGCGCGGCACGATATCGCTGTGGCGCTACCTGGAGAACACACGCAATTATCCCGGTTGGCACTTCAGCGCCGACGATGCCGGGTGTGCGTCGATGCTGGCACTGCTTGATGCCCTTTTACTCGATCCTGCGGGCACCACCCGCACCCTCCAGTTGACGGCTCCGTCGGCGGAGGTGCTGAGCGTGCCCAACAACCGCAGGGCACCGGTAGAGGGTCCTGCTTCGCTCAAGCTGAGTCATGCATTTGATCCGGAGGCGCTTTCCTGGAACCAGGAAGGTGGTCAGCTGGTCCTTGAGATTGGCCAGCAGCGTGCACCGGTGCTCAGGAAGGGCGTTGCTGACGTGGCGGCAGGTAAAGGCGATTACTGCATCACGACGGCTCCGCTTCCGCTTTGGTTCTGGTGGTGGCCGAAGAAGAGGTCGTGAGTCTCCCTCAGCTCCTGAGCGAACGCGGCAGGGTCGGTCGACAGTCGACCGCCGATGGCGGCGATCGGCCGGATAACGCATGACCTGCAGCGAAGGAGCGTCTCCCCGTTCGAAGGTCATGCGTTCCAGCAGCGATGGGTGTTATCGGCAGTCGTCTGTCGAACGACTCTACCGGGCCTTTCGGACGGTCGGAGGCATGCACAGGTTCCCGGCCTTGCGCATGACGAGAGGCATGCGCAGGCCGTGGGGTTATCAATACCGGCCGTCGAAGGCGAAGATCGGCTTGCGTTGCTGCCAGGCCCCCTTGGTGAAGTCCGGGAACTCCAGAGTCTGGAAGCTGTTGGCGATCGACTGCTCCGACAACGGCGTGATCGCACTCCAGGTGACCGCGTCATAGATGTCGATCGGCATCGGCGCACGCGCCTTCAACGCCTCCACGAACGCGTGGATGACGAACCAGTCCATGCCACCGTGGCCCGCGCTCGCTGCCGTGGCGGCGTTCTGCTTCCACAGCGGGTGCTCGTACTTATCCTGGTAGACCTGGAAGTCCTCCCATTTGTGCGGCGGGCTGCGGCCTTCAATGTGGATGGACTGGTTGAGGTCCATCCACAAGCCCTTGGTGCCCTGCACACGGAAGCCCAGCGAGTACGGACGCGGCAGCGACGTGTCGTGCTGCAGCAGGATGGTCTCGCCATTGGCGCAGGCCAGCGTGGTGGTCACGATGTCACCCAGCTTGAACTTCACCTGGGTGCTGGGGTGGGTGGTGCCGCCACTCTTGGCCACGGTGTACTCGTGCAGCCCGCGCGCCTTGCTGGCGAACGCATTGATATGGGTGAAACGGTTGCCACGGTTGATGCCGGTATACATGGCGCACGGACCAATGCCATGGCTGGGATACAGCTCACCATTGCGATTCACCGAATGTGCGGTACGCCACCGTGCTTCCGACCAGCCCTTGGGCCCGAACTCCACGCCACTGTCGTACGGCTGGCTGGGGTCGCCGGAGTTGAACTTCACCCCGCGCAGGTCATGCTGATAGCCGCCCTGCAGGTGCACCAACTCGCCGAACAGGCCCTCGCGCACCATCTGCAGCGCGGCCATCACGTCGCGTCGGTAGCAGACGTTCTCCAGCAGCATGTAAGGCGTGCCGGTCTGCAGCTGGGTGTTCAATACATCCCAATGGTCCTGCAGGGTGATCCCGGCTACCACCTCGCAGCCCACCGCCACCTTGGCCTGCATCGCCGCGATGGCCATCGGCGCGTGATATTCCCACGGCGTGGCAATGATCACACCGTCCAGACCGCGCTGCTCCAGCAGGCGCTTCCAGGCATTGACGTCGCCGTCCTGGCCGTAGGCAGTGGGGGCCGGCTTGCCGGCCTTGGCCACCATGTCCATACCGCGCTTGAGCATGATCGGCTCGATGTCGCACAACGCCACCACCTGCACGTCGTCGCGCCGCACCAGTTCCTTCAGCAGCACCTGGCCGCGCATGCCCGTGCCGATCAGGCCGAGCTTCAATGTGCGTGCCTTCGCCCACGCGGGCGTCTCCGGCAACAGGCTGGTGGCCGCAAGTGCGGCACTGGCCGCGATGAATTCCCTACGCTTCATGAAACATTGCTCCGCTGGTAAGGGTCAGAACCGATAACCGAGCTGCAGACTGTAGCTGCGCCCGTAGATGCTGGCATAGTCACTGGAGTCCCCGGCAAAACCCTGGGGGTCATAGAACGGCAGGCGGTTGAACAGGTTCTTGACCGTGACGCCAAGGGTCCAGTGCTCATCTGGCCGCCAGCCCACGCTCAGGTTGGCGGTCCACCACGACGGCACGCCGCCGCACTGCGCCGGGTTCACCTTCAGCCGACTGGCGGTGCAGGTCTCCGGATTGTTGTCCTCGGCGTCGATCTGGTCATAGGCCCACTTGGTAGTGCCGACGTAGTTGACGAAGAAGCTGGTGGTGACCTGGCGATAGGTCCAGTCGGCATTCAAGGTCGCACGCAGGCGCGGGTTGCCGTAATAGCCGATGGTGTTGCCGTAGTACCAGCGCGAGGTGTCGTCGATGTAGTACTGCTTGCGCCGCGCAATGGTGGCGGCCACACCGATGTTCAGGCTGCCGAAGTCGCCCAGGCTGAAGCGGCTGCGTGCGTCGATGTCGAAACCATCGACCAGGGTGCGGCCCTGGTTCTTGTACTGGCCCACCACGCTGGACACATTGCCGACGCTGTAGCTGGGCAGCGTGCCCGGGCAGACCACGCCGCTGGCCGGATCGGCGCACATCGCGGCCACCGCCTCGACGTTGGCGCGGTCAGCGTCGCTGATCGGGTTGCGGGTCATCGACTGGATGTCTTCGGGCTTGCCGTAGTCCGGCGCGGCAATCTCGTTGCGCCGATAGATGAACCAGTAATCGGCCGACACGCTCAACCAGCTGGCGGGCTCATAGACCAGGCCCAGCGTCGAGATCTTCGCCTTCTCCGGCTTCAGGTCCTGGTTGGGCTGGGTCATGCGCGCCACGGTGCGGCTGCAATCACTGTTGAGCAGCGAATTGCCCAGGTCGACATCGCCGCTGCGTGCCGACTGCCGCAACAGGTTGGCGATGGCATTGGTCTCGTCGCAGCGGATGTCATCCTCGAACCCGCCGAGCTGGGCGAACACGCCGCCGGTGCCGGCCTCGGCCAGGCTTGGCGCGCGGAAGCCCTCCGAGTAGGTACCGCGCAGCAGCAGCTGCGGCAGCACCTGGTACTTCAGGCCGATCTTGGGCGCGAGATTGGCGCTGAAGTTGGGATACTTGTCCACGCGCAGCGCGGCGTCCAGCTCCAGCTTGTCGGTGATCGGGGCCACCGTCTCGGCGAACAGCGCATAGGTGTTGCGCTTGCCGTCAAACCAGGAGCCGCCCTGTTGGGTGATCAGGCCGTTGGCGGCGTCCTCGTTGCCGGGCGTGTAGAACGTCTCGCGGCTGGCGTTGAAACCAAATGCCGCGCGCATCTCGCCAGCGGGCAGCTGGAACAGCGGACCTTCAATCTTGCCGTCCAGGGTGTGCAGGCGCGTCCACGACTGGATGTCGAAGGTGGGGAAGGCCTCGCGGATCAGCGCGGCATTCGCGTCGTTGATCACTCCGAACTGGTAGGCCGGGTTGTCGGAGATGATCACCCGGCCGGTACCCGGCTCGATGCTGTACGGGCCGAAGGCGCGCTCGAAGCCGTCCAGGTTGACGTTGATGGTCTGGTAGGTCACCGAATGTGTGCCGGCGGTCGCAACGGCGGTTTCCCAGTTCCAGTCACCGATGTCGCCGCGCAGGCCGGCCAGCACGCGGTAACTCTGGTCGGTGTTGCGTTGGCCGAAGTGCCCGCTACCGACGTCCTGCAGCAGGTAATTGAGACCCACCACCCCACCCATCAGCGCCTTCAATTCCGGGCTGGCATTGTTGTACACGTTGTTGGGGCCGAGGAAGGGTGTGCGGAACTGATTGACGGTGGTGCCGGTGTTGCGCGAGAACCAGCTGGTGGGGTTGCCGGTTGTGGTGTTGTAGCCGTTCGGGGTACCGGCGTTGGCGCGCAGGTCGATGTCGGTATATGTCGCTTCGGCAAAAGCTTCGGTGCTGTCGCCGATCAGGAAGTGCGAGCTGATGTAGGCCGTGTTGCGCTTGGTTTCCGCGCCGGAATCGATCTCGCGGTTCATCCAGGTTTCCCAGACGCAACGCGTACCGGACGCCTCGGTGATGGCAGTGCTGCAACCCGGTGCGGCTTCCTGGCGGCGCGCGCCGGTCACCGGGTCGAAAGCGAAGTAGGTGCCCGGGTTGAACTCGCCCGGCCGGCTGCCGACGCCCAGGCGCAGGTTGTTGAGGTAGTTCGGGTTGTTGACGTAGTACTGGCTGGGCCGTTTGTCGTAGTAGTCGCTGAGCGGAATGGCGTCGCGGCGGTACAGGTTGACGCTGGCATAGACGTTGTAGCGGTCCGCATCCAGGTCGCCGAACCCGGCGGTGATGCTGGCCTGGTGCTCGCCATAGGAATCGATGCGTGAGGAGGTGTCCGTGGTTATGCTGACTTCCGCCCCCTGGTAGTCACGCTTGGTGATCACATTGATCACACCGGCCACCGCATCGGTGCCGTACACCGCAGACGCACCGTCGGTCAGCACCTCCATGCGCTCAATCGCGGCGGCGGGAATGGCGTCGATGTTGACGAACTGGGTCTGGAAGCCGGCCGGCGCGCCGTAATACGACAGGCGACGGCCATTGAGCAGCACCAGCGTGCCCTGCGCGCCAAGCCCGCGCAGGTTGGCCTGCGAGGCCCCGTCGGAACCGGTGAACAGCGAGCGCGAATCCTGCTGCGCCGGCCGCGCGGCCGGCAGGTTGTCCAGCACCTGCAGCAGCGTGCGCGCGCCCATGTTCTCGATGTCCTGCTTGCGGATCACCTGAACCGGCGAGCTGGTCTCCACATCCGAGCGGCGGATGTTGGAGCCGGTGACCTGGACGCGGCTCAGTTCGGTGGTGCGTTCGTCCGGGCCGCTGTCTGCGGCGTTGTCCTGGGCGAAGGCTGGCGCGGTTCCGATCAGGGCGACGACGAGCGCAAGCGATAAACGGGTGGCGGGGATGCGGCGTTGGCGGTGGCGTACGTTCAACATCTTGGCTCCTCGTGCGGTTTGTTCCGGCAACAGTTGCCCGCACCGCAGCCACGCGGGCTGCAGACGGAGAACGGTGAGGTGGATGAGAAAACGGGGAATGACTCCCTGCGGCCGACTCTAGGGCAGCGTCTCGAAAGATGTCAACAAAGTGAAAGCAAAAAGAAGGAGTTTTTTACGACAAACGAAAGTTGATGCAAAGCACCACTTTCTAAATCGCTTATGAATACGCAGTTTTTCTCTTTTCATACCAAGGCATACGCAAGGAGAAAGAGGCTGCGACCGACAATCGAATCGAAAACTGTGACCGGGCAAACTTATTTAAATCTTTCGATAATTGACATTTCGAAAGAAAACACAGATCGTGAGGTCGTCCAACAGGAAGTACGTATGGAACTGCCCCCACTTTTCGACCTTGCCGCCTGGCAGTCCCGTGGCGGTGCCCACACTGCCGGGGAAATCGTCCAGCAGCCTGCGCTGTGGGCCGCCGTGGCCGACCTGCTCGAAACCGCCCAGCCCTCGCTCGAGGCCTTTCTGGGTTCGGCCCTGTCGCAGCCCGAACAGCGGGTGATCTTCACCGGGGCCGGCAGTTCCGGCTTCATCGCGGAGATGGTCGCTGACGCGATCAACGCGCAATGGCCCGCCGACATCCGTGCCGTTCACACCACCAGCCTGCTGACCCACCCGCAGCTGTATCTGAAGGCCGACCGCCCGACCCTGCTGGTCAGCTTCGGCCGCAGCGGTTCCAGCCCGGAAAGCGTGGCCGTGGTCGAGCAGGTGCAGGCCAGCGTGCCGTCCGCGCGGTTCCTGCACATCACCTGCAATGCCCACGGTGCCTTGGCCCGGCATGGCAGCGGACGGCAGGACACCTGCTCGCTGCTGATGCCGCCGGACAGCTGCGACCAGGCGTTCGCCATGACCAGCAGCCTCAGCTGCATGCTGCTGGCGGCACTGACCGTGTTCGATAAAGCACCCTGGGCAGACCGCGTGGCGCGGCTGCGCACCCTGGCCGACCACGGTCGTGCCGCCCTGCACCAGTGGGATGCCGCCATCGCGGCGCTGGCGCAGTGGCCGTGCGCACGGGTCATCTACCTGGGCAGCGGACCGCTGGAAGCCAGCGCGCGCGAAGCCGCCCTGAAAGTGCTGGAACTGACTGCCGGGCGGGTACTGGCCCTGTCCAACACGCCGTTGGGCTTCCGACATGGGCCCAAGTCCACCCTGGATGGCGACACCCTGGTGGTGATGCTGCGCAGTGCACAACCGCTGGCGCGGCGTTACGAGCAGGATCTTCTGGACGAACTGCGCAGCGACGGCATTGCCGGAAGGGTCATTTCCGTCGGCCCATCCAGCGCAGAAGGTGCCGAAGGCGACTTCGTACTTGAAGCCCCTGATTTTTCCGATAGCTGGCTGGCTCCGCTGTGGCTGCTGATGGCACAGGGCTATGCGCTGCAGCGTTCGGCCGCGATGGGCTACACGCCCGACAACCCCTTCCCCGACGGCACGGTCAACCGCGTGGTACAGGGTGTGACCATTCATTCCCACGGTTGAGCGGACGCGGCGCATGCAGACCTGGTACGGCATCGACATCGGCGGCACCAAGATTGAACTGGCAGCCTGCGACGCGCACGGCGCGGTCCAACACCGCCAGCGCGTGGCCACGCCATGCCATGACTACGCGGCGTTCCTCGACAGCGTGGCCGCACTGGTCGGCCAGGCGGACGAAACGCTGGGCAACCCCTGCCAGGCCATTGGCATCGCCCTGCCCGGGGTGCGCGACGCTGACAGCGGACGCCAGCTCAGCGCCAACGTCCCGGCCCTGACCGGGCGCACGGTGGGCGCGGACCTGCAGGCGCGCCTGCAGCGGCCCCTGGCGCTGGGCAACGACCTGCAGTGCTTTGCGCTCTCCGAAGCGCAGGGCGGCGCGGCCGACGGCTACCCGAGCATGTTCGGGGTGATCCTCGGCACCGGTGCCGGCGGTGGCTATTGCAAGGACGGTCGGCTGGTGCCCGGCAACAACGGCATGGCCGGCGAGTGGGGCCACTGGAGCCTGCCCGCCACGCTACAGCTGCGCCACGACCTGCCGTTGCTGGACTGTGGCTGCGGCCTGCGCGGCTGCCTGGAGCGCTATGTGTCCGGCAGCGGCCTGGCGCTGATCCATGCCCGCCAGGGCGGCGATGCGCTGGACGCACAGCAGGTGGTGGAACGCGCCAACGGCGGCGATGCCGTCGCCCAGCGCGCGTTGGCCATTCACCGCGACCTGCTGGGTTACTGCTTTGCCAGCCTGATCCTGGCACTGGACCCGCACGTGATCGTGCTCGGCGGCGGCTTGTCCAAGCTCGAACCGCTGTATCGCGATCTGCCGGCCGCCATTGCCCCCTACCTGTTTGCGGGTGTGCGGGTGCCGCCGATTCTGCCGCCGGTGTTCGGCGATGCCGGTGGCGCGCGCGGCGCGGCGCTGCTGGCCTGCCAGCAGCATCCGGCGCGCTGATCCCCACACATTCTGATTCCACGACAACCGGAGCCTTGCCATGTCCGCCGTACACGCCTTGATCGCCGCCCATCGCCAGGGCCAGCCCGTCGGGCTGTACAGCGTGTGTTGCAGCAATGAGCAGGTGCTGCGGGCCGCCATGCAGGTGGCGCAGCACTACGGCACCCTGCTGTTGATCGAGGCCACCTCCAACCAGGTGGATCAGTTCGGCGGTTACACCGGCATGACCCCGGCGCAGTATCGCGACTACGTGCATGCACTGGCAGACGAACAGCAGTTCCCGCGGGACCGGCTGGTGCTGGGCGGCGACCACCTGGGCCCGAATGCCTGGCAGAAGGGTCCGGCAGACGTGGCCATGGCCCACGCGCGTGAGCTCATCGCCGCGTACGTGGCTGCCGGCTTCCACAAGATCCACCTGGACTGCAGCATGTCCTGCGCCGATGATCCGACGCCCTTGCCCGATGCGACGGTCGCGACGCGCTCGGCCGAACTGGCGCGGGTCGCCGAACGCACCGCCGCCGAACACGGACTGCCACCTCCGGTGTACGTGATCGGCACGGAAGTGCCCGTGCCGGGCGGGGAATCCTCGCTGGAAGGCGGCCTCGCCGTCACCACGCCGGAGGCGGCGGCCACCACACTGACCATCCATCGCGACGCCTTCGCCACGCCCGACCTGTTGCCGGCCTGGGAACGTGTGCTGGCGATGGTGGTGCAGCCCGGAGTGGATTTCGACCACAGCAGCGTGCATTACTACGACCCGCCGGCAGCGCAGGCGCTTTCGGCGTTCGTCGAGTCGCAGCCGCGCATCGTGTTCGAAGCCCACTCCACCGACTATCAGACCGAAGCGGGGCTGCATGCCCTGGTGCGCGACCACTTCGCCATTCTCAAGGTCGGGCCGGCGGCAACCTATGCGTTCCGCGAAGCGGTGTTCGCGCTGGCGATGATCGAGAACGCGCTGCTGCCAGCAGCGCAGTGCTCGCAGCTGATCGAGGTGCTGGACCGCGTCATGTGCGAGAAGCCGGGCTACTGGCGCAACTACTACACCGGCACCGACGCGGAACAGCAGCGTCTGCGTCGCTACTCACTGAGCGACCGCAGCCGCTACTACTGGGGGGAGCCGGCCGTGCAGGCCGCGCTGGCCACCTTGGTCGAAAACCTCACCCGGCAGCGGCCGCCGCTGATGCTGCTGAGCCAGTTCCTGCCGGAGCAGCGCGCCGCCGTTCAGGCCGGCACGCTCAGCGACGAACCGCTTGCGCTGATCCAGCACAAGGTGGCGCTGCGCCTGGCCGAGTATGCCCGCGCCTGCGGTAGCGAAGGCCCATTCGAAACCTTATCGGCAGCGGGGCTTTCGGAAGAGTAAGCTTCGGCTTTCCTTCTGAAAGGGACTTCACGACCATGCGAAACACACGGCAGCGGCGCCAGCAGATCATGCAGATGCTGGTGGAGCACGGCAGCGTGCAGGTCAGCGAACTGGTGGAGCGCTTCGGGGTGTCGGCGGTGACCATCCGCACCGACCTCACCCACGTGGAAGCGCAGGGATTGGCCACGCGTACCCACGGCGGTGCCACCCTGATGCGCACGCCGCCGCTGGAGCAGGACATCCATGAAAAGGACACGCTCAACCTGCCACTGAAGGACAGCATCGGCGCGCACGCCGCGCAGCAGGTGCGCCCTGGCGACAACATCATCATCGACTCCGGCTCCACCACCATGACCCTGGCGCGGCACTTACGTGCTCACCGCGATGTGACGGTGATGACCAATGGTCTGAACATCGCCTGGGAACTGGCCAACGCCCCCGGCGTGGAACTCATGCTCACCGGTGGCCTGCTGCGCAAGCAGTCGTTGTCGCTGCAGGGCAGCCAGGCCGAAGCCAGCCTCAATACCTACAGTTTTGACACCCTGTTCCTGGGCGTGGATGGCCTGGACCTGCAGTTTGGTCTGACCACCCATCATGAAGCCGAAGCCAGCCTCAACCACCGCATGGTGGAGCGGGCACGGCGGGTGGTGGTGCTGACCGACGCGTCCAAGTTTGGACGGGTCAGCCTGCATCGCATTGCCCGGCTGGAACAGGTCCATACCATCATCACCGACGCCAGCATTGACGCCGAGTATCTGGAAGGGCTGCAACGGCTGGGCATCGAAGTGATCATCGCCGAGACCCCTGCATGACATCAGCATCCGCCTCGCACGCCATCCCGAACTCCCGCGCAGAAGGCCCCCGTTGGCCGGTGCGCTACCTCTTGTTCATTGGCGGCATGGGCGGACTGCTGTACGGCATCGACATCGGCATCATCGCCGGCGCGCTGCCTTATCTGGAGGCCACTGCCACGGCCAGCTGGCACCTCACCAGCCAGCAGCTGGGCTTCGTGGTCGCGGCGGTGCTGCTGGGCAGCGTGCTGTCCTCATTGTTTGCAGGAGCCATCGCCGATCTGATCGGCCGGCGCAATACTCTGGTGCTGGCAGGCGCGCTGTTCACCCTGAGCATTCCGGTGATGGCGCTGTCGGAAGGGTATGCCGCACTGCTGCTGGGGCGGCTGCTGCAGGGCGTCAGTGGCGGTTTGATCGGCGTGGTGGTGCCGCTGTATCTGGCCGAGGTGCTCAGCCCGGAGCGCCGTGGTCGTGGTGCTGGCCTGTTCCAGCTGCTGCTGACCATCGGCCTGGTGCTGGCTGCGGTGATCGGTCTGTACCAGGCGCACGCGGTGGATGCCGCCGCCGAGAGTGTGCGCCATCTGCCCGCAGCCGAGCAGCAACGGCTGCTGTTCGAGGTCAAAGACCACGCGTGGCGCACCATCTTCTGGAGCTGTTTGTTGCCTGGGCTGGTGTTTACCTTCGGCGCACTGTTCATCAGTGAATCCCCACGCTGGCTGGCCCGGCGCGGCCAGCTCGACAAGGCCCGAGCCGCACTGCAGCGCACCGTCGCGCCCAGCGAGGTCGAACCCACGCTGCAGAGCATGCAGGCCCCGGAGCAGACCCAGGCACTGGCCCGTGGCGCGCAGGCGCGCGACCCGTTGCTTAGCCGGCGCTACGTGTGGCCCTTCGTGCTGGCCTGCCTGGTGCTGGCCTTTACCCAGGCCACCGGCATCAATTCGGTGCTGGCCTACGCGGTGAACATTCTCAACCAGGCCGGTCTGCCCGGTGCCGTCGCCAACTGGGCGGATGTGGCGATCAAGCTGCTCAACGCGATCATGACCGTGGTCGCGTTGGTGCTGGTGGACCGCAAGGGTCGCAAGTTCCTGCTGATGCTGGGCACCGGCGGCATCACGGTGGCCCTGCTGTGTGCGGCGCTGCTGTTCGTGCGCGGCGAACAGGGGCGGCTGGACGTACAACCGATCCTGCAGCAGCAGGTAAGCGGCGAAGCCCTGGACCTGACGATGGACGCAGCGCAGTGGGCGCAGCTGGATCGCCAGGCCGGCCCGCAACCGCAGCAGCTGACGGTGTCCTACGCCTACGGTGACTTCAGCAATGTGCGTTCGCTGCGCAGCGACAGCCTCACCGATGGCACGCTGCAGATCCGCCGCGATGATGCGGTGTCGGCCGACAGCGTGATCGGCCGCTTTTTCCGCAGCCTGCACCTGAATCCCTTCCCTGACCCCGCCACGGCCGCCACGGCACCGCTGGTGATCGAACGCGCCAGCATCGGCCCGGTGCCCTCACCCGCCCACGGCTGGCTGGTGGCCGGCTGCATCCTGCTGTTCGTCGCGTTCTTCGCGGTCGGCCCCGGCGTGTGCGTGTGGCTGGCGCTCTCCGAGCTGATGCCCACCCGCATTCGTTCCAACGGCATGAGCATCGCCCTGCTGATCAACCAGTTCGTGTCGACCGTGATCGCCGCGCTGTTCCTGCCCACGGTGGGGCATTACGGCTACGCCAGCATGTTCTTCTTCTGGGCCGGCTGCACGCTGCTGTATTTCCTGGTGGCGGCCTTCTGGCTGCCGGAAACCAAGGGCAAGACACTGGAAGAGATCGAAGCGCGGTTCCGGTAACGCGGGCACTGGCTGGGCACTGCCATGCCACTCCTCCTGGTACCCCGTAGAGCCGGGCTTGCCCGGCTGCTCTTCGCGCTGGCCCGGAACCCTGCGCAGACGCGCATGGCGCGTCTCTACGTGGCCTGGGTCAGCGCAATCGGCTTTTCAGTTCATTACATCAACGTGCAAGTTGCGTCGCGGCCGATCAATCATCGTCTGGATTCAACGGAGCATCTAGGTCAATGTCCACACCGGCTACCAGCTTCTGGAGCGACGCCACCCGTTTTGGATCTGCGCGGGTGACATTGCAGCCTGATTTCATGTCCGCTTCGAGGAAAGCCAGGAACGACGCCAACGCCGGATCATCGTGCTGCTCACCTTTGGTCAGGCGCACTTGGCCATTCGCCGGAACTTCGTGGATTCGATGCATGGACTCTCCTGACGTTTCATGGTGTTCTGGCACAGACCCACAGCGTAGCGCGGCGTAGGCCATGACTGTGTAGCGAGTGCACCGCCGCCTGCAGGGTCGCGCCGGTGGTCATGACGTCATCGACCAGCGTCAGCGCTTTGGGCGGCGCGGAGCGCACTGCGAACGCATCGCGCATGTTCCGCTGGCGGGCCTCCGCCCCCAACTCCGACTGTGCGGCCGTCGCCCGCTGACGCACCAGGCCCTGCCAGAGCGGCAGGCACATTTCCCTGGCCAGCGGCCGCGTCAGTTCCAGCGCCTGATCGTAACCGCGCTTGCGCAAGCGCTTACGGTGCAGCGGCATGGGCAACAGCGGTTCGGTGAGAAACGCCGGCACCCGTCGCAGCATCAACTGGGACAGCAGGCGGCCGGCGGCCAGATCCTGGTGAAACTTGAAGCGCAGGATCAGCTGGTCAACCGGCGGGGCATAGACGAAGGTGGCTGCGGCAGCCGCCTGCAGCGGGGGATCGATCAAGCACGCGCCGCAGCAGACTGCCGGTTCGTTCTCCGGCAACGGCAGCGCGCACACCGGGCAGGCATGATCATTCCACGGCAGCGCAGCGTGGCAGGCGCGGCACAGGTCCAGCCCATCCGCACCGGGCTCGGAGCACACCAGGCAATGCAGCGGCAGGGCCTGCAGCGCAAGCCAGGAAAGAGCACGGGCAAGTGCATGAAACACAGTGGAGTTCCGGGCAGGGAGTGAGACCCAGCGTGCCCACTCCCGCCCCACACCGGCATCAGAGGACGCCGGTTCCGCACGTCATCCGACTACGGATGCTGGCCGGTAATTTCTGCGTACATCTGCTGTGCGTCCTGCATATCCTCCAACCCGTTGACCTGCATCGCCTTGCCGAATGGCCCGCGAATGGTGGCCACGGTCAGCACCCGGTCGCCCACGGTGAAGGCAATGCGCTTGCCCACGCGTGCTTCGGTGGCCGCCAGCATGCGTGTCCCCGCCTCTTCGGTCAGCTCCAGGTTCAGTACCGGCGTTCCGGTGTGTGCATCGGTGTCCAAGGCCACGCTGTGCACATCCGCGGTCACCAGGAAGGGCGGTTCCAACAAGGCGAGCGGATGCCCTTCCGCATCAGTGAGGCGGGTGGATGTCGGCAGGCCCTGCTCGTCCACCTCCCGCATCAGCAGCGTGGCCTGCGGCAGCGGTGCAGCGCCCTGCCTCGCCTCAGGCGTCTGCGTCAATGCGGGAGGGGGGGTGCAGGCGGTGAGCCCACTGGCGGTCAGGAGGGTCGCCAGCATGTAGGTTCGAAGCAATCGCGCGTCCATGTTGAATTAATCCATCACTAAGTCCGTCAGTGATGACTTTATCCAACAAAGGGTTACGACATCACCCTTCCGTAAACCTTAATGACGAACTTAAAGTTGACAGGATTGAATCCACTCCCCACACTCCCGCCCTTTCACCGCAACCGGCAGGCCGCCCATGTCCACCGCCCTCCGCCACGACTGGCAGTCGCAGGAACTGCTGCAGCTGTTCGACCTGCCGTTCCCGGAGCTGCTGTTCCGTGCCGCAGCGGTGCACCGCGAGCACTTCGACCCGGCCCAGGTGCAGGTGTCCACGCTGCTGTCGGTGAAGACCGGCGGCTGCCCCGAGGACTGCGCCTACTGCCCGCAGGCGCAGCGCTACGACACCGGAGTGGCGGCGCAGAAGCTGATGGCCACAGAAGAAGTAGTTGCCCGCGCACGCCAGGCCAAAGCCGCCGGTGCCTCGCGGTTCTGCATGGGCGCGGCGTGGCGTTCGCCCAAGGACCGTGACATCCCGAAGGTGGCCGCGATGATCCGCGAGGTGAAAGCGCTGGGCCTGGAAACCTGCGCCACCCTGGGCATGCTCGACCGGCCCCAGGCCGATGCGCTGCGTGCGGCCGGTCTGGACTACTACAACCACAATCTGGACACCGCGCCGGATTACTACGACAGCATCATCCACACCCGCCAGTACCAGGACCGCCTGGACACGCTCGAACACGTGCGCGACGCGGGCCTGAAGACCTGCTGCGGCGGCATCGTAGGCATGGGCGAGACCCGCCAGCACCGTGCCGGCCTGCTGCTGGCGCTGGCCAACCTGCCCAGCCACCCTGATTCGGTGCCGATCAACCGGCTGGTGCAGGTCGCGGGCACCCCACTGCATGGCAGTGCGGAACTGGACCCGTTCGAGTTCGTGCGCATGATCGCGGTGGCGCGCATCGTGATGCCGCGCTCCATGGTGCGGCTGTCGGCCGGGCGCGAGGCGATGAGCGACGAGCTGCAGGCGCTGTGCTTCCTCGCCGGTGCCAATTCCATCTTCTACGGTGAAAAGCTGCTGACCACCGGCAACCCGGACACCGCCCGCGACCAGGCCCTGTTCGAGCGCCTGGGCCTGCAGCCGATGGGACAGGCGGCCTGAGCTTCCGACCGGGGGTGCGGCGCCCACGCCGCCAACCGGGTACGCTAGCTGCCCTCCCCGACCATGCTTATGACGACCATGGCCCGCCCTGACCTGCAGGAACGACTTCAGTCCCAGCGCAAGCTTCGCCAGGCGCAGGGCCGCATCCGTGTGCGCCGCACCGTGACCCGCCGCGATGGCGTGCGTCTGGAAGTGGACGGGCAGTGGCTGACCGGCTTCTGCAGCAACGACTACCTGGGTCTGTCCCAGCAGTTCGGCGTGGTCAGCGCGCTGCAGGATGCCGCCGCGCGCGAAGGTGCCGGAGCCACGGCTTCGCACCTGATCTGCGGCCACCACGCGCTGCACGAGGCGCTGGAACAGGAAATGGCCGACTGGCTGGGTTACCCGCGTGCCCTGCTGTTCGGCAGCGGCTTCGCCGCCAACCTGGCGGTGCAGCAGGCCCTGCTCAGCGAGGAAGACGACGTCTGTGTGCAGGACCGTCTGAACCACGCCAGCCTGCTTGATGCCACCCGGCTGGCGGGCTGCCGCTTGCGCCGCTACCCGCACCTGGACAGCGAAGGCGCGCTGCGCCAGCTCAAGCACGCGCCGGAAGGCGCGGCGATGCTGGTCACCGATGGTGTATTCAGCATGGACGGCGATATCGCCCCGCTGCGTTCGCTGTCGCTGGTGGCACGCATGCAGGAAGCGCTGCTGTACGTGGACGATGCGCATGGCATCGGCGTGGTCGGCGAACATGGCCGCGGCTGTGTGGCTGACGCTGGCCTGGGCGTGACCGACGTACCGCTGCAGCTGGCCACGCTGGGCAAGGCGTTGGGCAGCAGCGGCGCGGTGGTGCTGGGTGATGATGCGATGATCCAGCATCTGGCCGAGACCGCTCGCCCCTACATCTACACCACGGCGATTTCGCCGGCGCAGGCCGCCGCCTCGCTGGCGGCAGTGAAGCTGGCCCGTCGCGACGACTGGCGGCGCGAGAAGCTGACCGAACTGGTCGGCGTGTTCCGCGCTGGCGCACGTCAGCACGGGCTGGAACTGATGCCGTCGGACACCCCGATCCAGCCGCTGCTGTGCGGCTCGGAAGCCACCGTGGTGGCGCTCTCGGCGGCGCTGGAAACCGCCGGGTTCCTGGTCAGCGCGATCCGTCCACCGACCGTGCCGGAAGGCAAGGCGCGTCTGCGCGTGACGCTGTCGGCGCTGCACACGCCGGTGCAGGTGCGGGCGCTGACCGATGCGATTGCCGACGCGCGCGACAAGGTGCTGCGCCAGCAGTCGCTGGATGCGCTGAGCGCGTGACGCAGGCCGGCTGAGCATGCATATCGAGGTGGTAGGGCGCGGCCCGGCGCTGGTATTGATTCATGGCTGGGCACTGCATGGCGGGGTATTCGCCCCGCTGGTGGAGCGCCTGCAGGACCAGTTTGAACTGCACCTTGTGGACCTGCCCGGCCACGGCTACAGCCGCGAAGATCCCACCGCCCTGCGCCTGCCGCACGTGGTCAACGCCATTGCCGCCGCTACGCCACCCGCGGTGTGGTGCGGCTGGTCGCTGGGCGGGTTGTTCGCCCTGCACGGGGCCGCCGTGGTGCCGAAGGTGCGCGGACTGGTGATGATCGCCGCCACCCCGCGCTTCGTCCGGGGCGAGGACTGGCCGCACGCGGTGGAGCCGGCGGTCTTCGCGCAGTTCGGCCAGGATCTGGCCCAGGACTACCGGGGCACGCTGGAGCGCTTTCTGGCGCTGGACGCGATGGGTTCCGAACATGCCCGTCAGGAGCTGCGCACGCTGCGCGCGGCGCTGGTGGAGCGCGGCGAGCCGGCTCCACGGGCGCTGCAGGAAGGCCTGGCCCTGCTGGAGAACACCGACCTGCGTGGCGCGCTGCCGGCGCTGCGAAAACCCAGTTTGTGGCTGGCTGGCCAGCGTGACCGGCTGGTAAGCGCGCGCGGCATGCAGGCGGCGGCGGACCTGGCCCCGGATGCGCAGGCGCAGGTGATTGCGCATGGGGGACACGCACCGTTCCTCGGGCATGCCGATATCGTGGCCGCCCAGCTGCGACAATTCGTTGTTGAGAGCAGTCGACTGTCGGTCGACTCTACCGGGTAGGACGCTATGGATCTTGGAATTGCTGGCCGCTGGGCCTTGGTGTGTGCGGCCAGCAAGGGGCTGGGTCTGGGTTGCGCGCGCGCACTGGTGCGCGAAGGCGTGAACGTGGTGATTGCCGCACGTGGCGAGGAAGCGCTGGCCCGCGCTGCCGCCGAGCTGAGGGCATTGCCCGGTGCCGGCGAGGTCCGCGCCGTGGTCGCCGACGTCACCACCGAAGCCGGCCGTGCAGCGGCGTTGGCGGCCTGCCCGCAGGTGGACATTCTGGTCAACAACGCCGGTGGCCCGCCAGCCGGCGACTTCCGCCAGTTCGAACGGGCCGACTGGATTGCGGCGCTGGACGCCAACATGCTGAGCCCGATTGAACTGATCCGGGCGACGGTGGACGGGATGATCGAGCGCGGCTTCGGCCGCATCGTCAACATCACCTCATCCTCGGTCAAAGCCCCGATCGACATCCTGGGTCTGTCCAACGGTGCGCGGTCCGGCCTGACCGGCTTCGTCGCCGGCCTGGCGCGGCGCACGGTGGCGCACAACGTGACCATCAACAACCTGCTGCCGGGCCAGTTCGATACCGACCGCCTGCGCGGCAACTTCGCCTACGTCGCGCAGCACCAGGGCGTAGACGCGGGACAGATCGCCGAGCGCAAGCGCACCCATATTCCGGCGGGCCGCTTCGGTAATGCCGATGAATTTGGTGCGGCGTGTGCGTTCCTGTGCAGTGCACAGGCGGGCTATATCACCGGACAGAACCTGCTGATCGACGGCGGGGCGTATCGAGGAACGTTCTGATTGCCGCCGCACGACCAACGGTCGTGCGCTACCGATTCACCGGCACCTTTTTTCGTAGTGAGCTTTCCATGACGTCCAGTTTCGATCCGCATCACGTTCGTCGCGCGTTCTCGCGTGCTGCCCACAGCTATGACGCGGCCGCCGCGCTGCAGCGTGAAGTGGAGAAGCGCCTGCTGGAATCGCTGGACTATCTGGAAAGCCGGCAGCCACAGGTCGTGTTGGACGTGGGTAGCGGGACCGGCCACGCCAGCGCGGCGATGAAAAAGCGCTGGCCGAAAGCACAGGTGATCGCGCTGGACTTGGCCCCGCCGATGCTGGCCGAGGCGAAGAAGCAGGCGGGCTGGTGGAAGCCGTTCTCGCGCGTGTGCGGTGATGCGCAGGCATTGCCGCTGGCTGACCAGAGCGTGGATGTGATTTTCAGCAACCTGTGCCTGCAGTGGGTGGAGGATCTGCCAACGGTGTTTGCCGGTTTCCGCCGCGTGCTCAGGCCCGGTGGCCTGCTGGTGTGCTCGACCTTTGGTCCGGAAACGCTGATCGAGCTGCGCGATGCCTTTGCGGCCGCAGACAGCACGCCGCACGTCAGCCGCTTTGCACCGATCGCGCAGTTCGGCGATGCGTTGATGATGTCCGGTTTCCGCGACCCGGTGCTGGACCGTGATCTGTTCACGCTGACCTATGCGGACATGGATGCACTGATGCGCGAGCTGCGTGCCATTGGTGCAACCAATGCGCGCCAGGATCGACGCCACACGTTGACCGGGCGCGGGCGCTTTGCTGCGGCGCGGGCGGCGTATGAGCCCTTGCGGCGCGAAGATGGAAAGCTGCCCAGCAGCTGGGAAGTGATTTACGCGCATGCGTGGGCCCCGGAGCATGGCGCACCGATCCGCGAGCGTGGGCATGACGTGGCGAGTGTTCCGGTGTCGGCGATTCCGATCCGGCGTAGGACGGATTAACGCCTGGGCGCACGTTCGGACATCCCGATGACACGCATGGCGTGATGCAATTCGTAGGGACACGCCATGCGTGTCCAGACGGTGCCGATCAGGCCCCGGTCGTCACCAGGTCGCGATGGAAGAAGTAGATTTCCTGCACCAGGAACTTCCAGCTGGTATGGAAGCTGCGGAAGCGCGTGCTTGGCGTTGAGGACGCCAGCGCATCGATTCCCAGCTCATGCGCCAGGCGCAGCGCGCGGGCCATGTGCAGCGGGTCGCTGACGATGATCACGCGGTGCAGGCGGCGCTGTTCCATCAGCCGCTGCGCCTCGATCAGATTCTGCCGCGTGGTGCGCGACGCGGTCTCGATCAGGATCGCCTCATCCGGCACACCCTGCTTGATCGCATAGCGGCGCGCCACCTGCGATTCGGAAAAGCGCGCAGCCGTGCCGCCGTAGCCACCGGTGAAGATCAGCAACGGTGCATAGCCCTGGCGGTACAGATCCAGCCCATGGCGGATGCGTTCTTCGAACACCGGCGAAGGTTTTGCGTCATACGCTGCCGCCCCGAGCACGATGATGGCGTCGGCCTTCGCCGCTTGGTCACGCTCGCCCACCCACACGATCCACGCGGTCACGCACAGCAACCACGCCAGCAGTGCGACCAGCAGCCGCCACAACCAGCCCCACAGGCCAACCCGGGCCCGCCGGATCATGCACGCCCCCACGGCAGCGCGCCCAGATCCACATTGCCGCCGGAAAGCACCACGCCTACCCGTTGGCCGGCGAAACGCGCCGGTTCGGCCAGGATGGCCGCGAGCGCAATCGCCGAAGACGGTTCCACCACCTGCTTGAGCACCTGCCAGATCAGGCGCATGGCCTGCACGGTCGCCGCGTCGTCCACGGTAATGACCTCGGCCTGGCCGTGCAGAAGGGCGAAATTGGGGGTACCCAAGGTGCCGCGCAGCCCGTCGCAGATCGTGTCCGGGGTGAAATCCAGCTGCAGCGACCCCGCGGCCAGCGAGCGCGCGGTGTCGGCGGCCCCAGCCGGCTCTGCCAGGATCAGCCGTGCCTGTGGTGCAGCGGCCTGGATCGCCAGCTGGGTACCGGCAGCCAGCCCGCCACCGCCCACCGGCACCACCAGCAGGTCGAACGGTCCGTGGCTGTGCAGCAGCTCCAGCGCGGCGGTGCCCTGCCCGGCCATGACCTGGCGGTCGGCATACGGGTGCACCAGGGTCGCGCCGGTGTCAGCCTGCACCTGCGCGCATAGGGCCTCGCGCGCGGCGATGCTGGGGGCACAGCGCCACAGGGTGGCCCCGTGCCGCTCGATGTTGGCCAGCTTGGTCGCCACCGCGCCTTCGGGCACGACCACGTGGCAGGTGATGCCACGGGTGCGCGCGGCCAGTGCCAGTGCGGCCCCGTGGTTGCCGGAAGAATGGGTGACCACCCCGCGCGCAGCCACGTCTTCGGACAGCGCCCAGACCGCATTGCAGGCCCCACGGAACTTGAACGCCCCGCCCCGTTGCAGGTGCTCGGCCTTGAACGCCAGCCGCGCGCCGGTCATCTGGTCCAGCGCCTGCGACTGCAACACCGGTGTCACATGGGCATGCGGGGCAATGCGCGCAGCGGCGGCGAGCAGATCATCCACGCGGGGCAGGAGTGAATCGTTCATGACGCAAGATTAACGTAACGCCTCGCTGCGCACCGCCTGCGCGCGAGGTGCGACGATGGCCTGCATTCATCCAGAGCGGGCTGAGTTAAGGGCCTATTCAATGCCCCGGCCCGAAGCTGGACCCAGAACCCTTGGGGGGACCCGATCATGAAAATGCGCCTGATGTTCGCCGGTGGCCTGTTGTTGGCCCTGTCCGGCTGCGCCACCTACGACTATGTTGGTGGGGGCGGCGGCGGTGGCAGCGGTTACTACCACGGCGCACCGTCGGTGGAATACCGCTACCCGTACGGCTATCCCTATGGCTACGGCAGCGGCTATTACGGTGGTGGCTACTACAACTACGGCGGCGGCTATTACAACCGCCCGATCTATCGCCCGTACCCGAACTACCGCCCGCCGCACAATCACCGCCCGCCGCCGCGTCCGGACCATGGCAACGGCCCGCCGCCGCCGCGCCCGCCGGATCGTCCGCGTCCGAACTACAACGGCGGTTCGCCGTGGCGGAACATGGACTCGGTCGGCCGCCCGCCGCAATCGCGCCCGGCACCGGCTCCGCAGTCGCGACCGGCCCCGCCGCCGCGTCCCGCGCAGTCGCGCCCGAGCGGCTCGCCCTGGCGGAATATGAATAAGTTGAACCAGCGCACACAAGAGAACTGATTGCCGCTTGATTTTCACCCGCCCGCCAGTTCAATCTACGCAGGCAGTGACCGCCCCGGTCACAAAGTGACAAAAGCGACACGGGGCGTCACATCGAGCTCTACGTCGATATCCGACAGGAACATCTGGATCCCCCCTGTTCCGGCCCTGTCGGATGTCGGCACCTACAAAGCAGAAGGCCCCGCCAATGGCGGGGCCTTTTGTTTTGGTGCAGCTGGGGGAAGTTCCGCCTTAAAAACGGGGCCGACAGTCCCCCGACTGTCGGCCCCTTCGCTTCCCCGGGATGCGCAAGAACCGGCCCCTGTTCCAATTCCGGTTCGTAGCGCTTTTCAGCGCCTGCCACCCTGGGTGCTATTGGGTTATCTGCACTTTGCGTGCCAACTTGAGGGTGGATTTCAGATTTTTTTATGAATGGGGCCCTGCAACCTCCCGAAGCATTCCGCTGTAAAATCAACGCCCTCGCCCTGCTCCAGGGCTGACCTGGGCCGCCAAGGCCCCGTCCGAGCCTTACATGACCGATTCCTTCTACGACTACGACGTCATCGTCATCGGTGGCGGCCATGCCGGCACTGAAGCTGCGCTGGCCGCGGCCCGCACGGGCGTGCGCACGCTGCTGCTGACCCACAACGTGGAAACCATTGGCGCAATGAGCTGCAACCCGGCCATCGGTGGCATCGGCAAGGGCCATCTGGTCAAGGAGATCGACGCGCTGGGTGGAGCCATGGCCCACGCCGCTGACCGCGCGGGCATCCAGTGGCGCACGCTCAATGCCTCCAAGGGGCCGGCGGTGCGCGCCACCCGCTGCCAGGCCGACCGCAACCTGTACCGCATGGCCATCCGTGGCATCGTCGAGGCGCAGGCCAACCTGACCGTGTTCCAGGCGGCCGTGGATGACCTGATCATCGACGGCGACGCCGTGCGTGGCGTCATCACCCAGACCGGCCTGCAGTTCAATGCGCCGGCGGTGGTGCTGACCGCCGGCACCTTCCTGGCTGGCAAGATCCATGTCGGCCAGACCCAGTACGCGGCCGGGCGCATGGGCGACCCACCGGCGACCACGCTGGCCGCGCGCCTGCGCGAGCGCCCGTTCGCCATCGACCGGCTCAAGACCGGCACGCCGCCGCGCATCGACGGGCGCTCGCTGGACTACAGCGTGATGGAAGAGCAGCCCGGCGACGACCCGCGACCGGTGATGTCGTTCCTGGGCGATGTGTCCGAGCACCCGGCGCAGGTGAGCTGCTGGATCACCCATACCAGCGAGCACACCCACGAGATCATCCGCAGCGCCCTGCACCGCAGCCCGCTGTACAGCGGCCAGATCGAAGGCATCGGCCCGCGCTACTGCCCGTCCATTGAAGACAAGGTGGTGCGTTTCGCCGAAAAGGCCAGCCACCAGATATTTGTCGAGCCCGAGGGGCTGGACGTGGTGGAGATCTACCCCAACGGCATTTCCACCTCGCTGCCGTTCGACGTGCAGCTGGCGTTGGTGCGCAGCATCCGCGGTTTCGAGAACGCGCATATCACCCGCCCGGGCTATGCGATCGAGTACGACTTCTTCGACCCGCGCGGCCTGAACAACACGCTGGAAACCAAGGCGGTGTCCGGCCTGTTCTTCGCCGGCCAGATCAACGGCACCACCGGCTATGAGGAGGCCGCCGCACAGGGCCTGCTGGCCGGTCTCAATGCCGCGCGCCGGGTGCGCGATGAGGCCGGCTGGTGCCCGCGCCGCGACGAAGCCTATCTGGGTGTGCTGGTGGATGACCTGATCACCCACGGCACCACCGAGCCCTACCGCATGTTCACCAGCCGCGCCGAATACCGGCTGCAGCTGCGCGAGGACAACGCCGACGTGCGCCTGACCGGCATTGGCCGCGAACTCGGCGTGGTCGACGACCGCCGCTGGAACGCGTTCCAGGCCAAGCAGGACGCGGTGGCCACCGAGTCGGCCCGCCTGAAGGCGCTGTGGGCGACGCCGGGCAACGCACTGGGCCGCGAAGTGGAAGCCACGCTGGGCGTGGCGGTCAGCCGCGAGACCAACGTGCTGGACCTGATCAAGCGCCCGGAGCTGGACTACGCCAAGCTGATGCAGGTGCCGTCATTGGGCCCGGGCGTGGAAGATGCCAAGGTGGCCGAACAGGTGGAGATCGGGGTCAAGTACGCCGGTTATCTGGATCGCCAGCGCGAGGAAATCGAGCGCCAGCAGCGGCACGAGAACACCGCCATCGATGTCGCCTTCGATTACGCCAGCGTGCGTGGGCTGTCGGCCGAGGTGCAGCAGAAGCTGGAGCGCGTGCGTCCGCAGACCATCGGCCAGGCGCAGCGCATCCCCGGCATGACCCCGGCGGCGATCTCCCTGCTGCTGGTGCATCTGGAGCGCGCGCGGCGTTCGCGCGTCGCCTGACGACGCGCGATATATCATGGCAACCTGCCTTTACCGGAACCCGCCATGTCTCCCCTGCGCCCCTTCCTCGACACCTTCCCCACCGTCGGCGAGCGCTGCTACGTGGACCCGGCCTGCACCATCATCGGCGACGTGGTGCTGGGCGAGGATGTCTCGGTATGGCCAGGCTGCGTCGTCCGTGGTGATGTGAACCACGTGCGCATTGGCGCACGCAGCAACATCCAGGACGGCACCATCATCCATGTCAGCCACCACAGCCCGTACAACAAGGCCGGCCACCCGACGCTGATCGGCGAGGGCGTCACCGTGGGCCACGGCACCATCATCCATGCCTGCACCATTGGCGATTACAGCCTGATCGGCATGGGAGCCTGCATTCTGGACGGGGCCACCGTGGCGAAGCATGCCTTTGTCGGGGCTGGTGCAGTGGTCGGCCCGGGCAAGGTGGTGGGCGAAGGCGAGTTGTGGGTGGGCAACCCGGCGCGACCGGCGCGACGCTTGAGCGAGAAGGAAATCGAGTCGCTGCATTACTCGGCGGATCACTACGTGCGGTTGAAGGACAAGTACCTGGGGATGTGACCCGTTCGACGTAGAGCCGGGCTTGCCCGGCTCTACATGGCATGACGCGCGCGGCCAGACGGAGACCGGCGCGACCCGTGGTAAAGTCGGACTCCGACCAGGAAGCTGTCGAGACCCCCCATGCCGTTGGCCGCCGTCCGGAGAGGATTCCGGCACCCCAACTCCAACAGGTGCGCATGAGCGCACGAATGCTGGACACCTACCGTGAAGTGATCACGCCCGAAGGCGTGCCGCTGCACCTGCCGGCAGCCGGTCCGATTCCGCGCGCACTGGCCTGGGCCATCGACTTCGTGATCCGTGCGGCCGGCCTGCTGATGCTCAGCATTCCGCTGGCCTTCCTCGGCGAGTTCGGCCAAGGCATTTATGCCTGCCTGATGTTCCTGACCATGTGGGCCTACACCATCGTGCAGGAAGCCGTCTGGGGCCGAACCCTGGGCAAGCGCGTGCTCGGCCTGCGCGTGGTCGCGCAGGACGGTGCGCCGATCGGCTGGATGGCCTCGATCACCCGCAACCTGCTGCGCACCGTGGACATGCTGCCGTTTGGCTACGCGTTGGGCCTGCTCTCCAGCCTGTTCGACCCGCATGGCCGTCGCCTCGGCGACCTGGTCGCCGGCACCGTGGTGGTGCACGACGTGGTGCAGCCGTTCGCGGCCGCGCTGGCCATCGACACCGTTCTGGCTCCGCCGCAGCCGCTGCAGCCGGCCGAACAGGCCGCCGTGGTGGCCTTCGCCGAGCGTGCGCCGCGCCTGTCCGGTGCGCGCCAGCAGGAGCTGGCCGACATTGCCGGCGAGCTCAGTGGCGGGCACGGGCAGGTCGGCGTACTACGCCTCTACGCCATGGCCAACTGGCTGCTGGGGCGGCGATGAGACAGGAACAGTTCGTCGCGCGTTACCAGGAAGAATGGCAGGCGCTGGAGCGCTGGCTGGCGCTGCGTGGCAGTGCCGGGCCGCGTGCCCGGCGCACGCCCGACCCGGCCCTGTTGAACGATGAAGACATTCCGCAGCGCTACCGGCGGCTGTGCCAGCAGCTGGCGCTGGCCCGCAAGCGCGGCTACAGCCCGCAGCTGGTCGCACGCTTGCAGCAGCTGATGCAGCAGGGCCATGGCCTGCTCTATCGCACCCCGCCGGCACGCTGGCGACGGGCGCTGGAATTCCTGCTGGCCGATTTCCCGCTGCTGGTGCGCAGCCAGGCGCGCAGCATGTGGGTCGCCACGGCGCTGTTCGTGCTGCCGCTGGTTGGCAGCTTCGCGCTGATTCAATGGCACCCGGACGTGATCCACATGCTGATGGACCCGGCCCAGGTCGGCGAGATGGAGCGCATGTACGACCCCAGCGCACCACGCCTGGGCCGCGACAGCGGCACCGACTGGATGATGTTCGGCTACTACATCATGAACAACATCAGCATCGGCCTGCGCACCTTCGCCAGCGGCCTGCTGGCCGGCGTGGGCACGGTGCTGGTCCTGCTGTTCAACGGACTCACCATCGGCGCGGTGGCCGGCCACCTGCAGCACATCGGCCACGGCGACCCGTTCTGGCGCTTCGTCTGCGGGCACGGCTCGTTCGAGCTCACCGCCATTGTGATTGCCGGCGGTGCCGGCCTGCAGCTGGGCATGAAGCTGCTGGCCCCGGGCCGGCGTCGGCGCATCGATGCGCTGGTCGAAGGCGGCGTGATCGGCGCGAAGCTGTGCCTGGGCGTGGCCTTCATGCTGCTGGTGGCGGCCTTCATCGAGGCGTTCTGGTCCTCCATTGCCGAAGTACCGGCGTGGGGCAAGTACAGCGTGGCCGGCGTGTTGTGGACGCTGGTGTTCGTTTGGCTGTGGCGCGGTGGACGCGGGAGCGGCCATGCGCATTGACCAGCTCAACGTCAATCTGCGCGCCCGCTCGGAATGGGAAGCGATGGAGCTGGGCACCGCGCTGGTGCGCCGACATGCCCGCGCGATCTGGCTGCCGCTGCTGTATGTGGGCCTGCCGCTGTTCGCTGGGGTCAACGCGTTGGCCTGGTGGACCGACAGCTTCTTCCTCGCCTGGCTGCTGATGTGGTGGCTGAAGCCGGTATCCGACCGGCTGGCGCTGTATGTGATCTCGCGCGGCGTGTTTGGCGATGAGCCGACGCCTTGGCAGACCCTGCGCGCGCAGCGCCGCTGGGGCTGGAATGGTTTCTGGGGTTACCTGGGCTGGCGTCGTTTCAGCCCGTTCCGCTCGCTGCTGCTGCCGGTGAACCTGCTTGAGGGCAGCGACGCCACCCACCGCGGCCAGCGCCGCCGCGCCATTCTCAGCAGCGCCTTCAGCCATGCCACCCTGTTGACCACGGTCTGCATGGTGTTCGAACTGGTGATCGTGGCCGGGCTAATTGCCTGCATTTTCATGTTCGTCCCGTTCGACCTGCTGTCTGATTCCTGGCGGGCCGCATGGGCGATGGTCACCGAGCTGATGCCGCCGTGGGCCAAGCTGGGGGTGAACTTCTTCTTCTGGTTCGCGGCCACCCTGATCAGCCCGTTCTATGCCGGGGCGGGATTCGCGCTGTACCTCAACCGTCGCACCGAGATGGAAGCGTGGGACGTGGAGATCGCGTTCCGCCGGCTGCGTGATCGCCTGCAGCAGGCGGCCCCGTTGCTGGTGCTGGCACTGGTGCTGGTGTGGCCGCTGGGCGGGCTGCACGCGCAGGAGTCGCCGGAACGGGAACAGGCGCAGCAGTGCGCAGCGCCTGATTCGCACGGCGATGACGACGAAGCCTACGAGGACGAAGAAGAGGACGAAGACAGCGACACGGTTCCCGCGGATGACCCGTCCAACACCGCCGAGGTCATCTTCGGCGGCCCCAGGCCCGACACCGCCGGCTTCCGCCAGGCCGTGCAGCGCGCCTACGAAGATCCGCTGATCACGCCCACGCGCGAGGTCACCACCTGGGAGCCGACCCAGGAGAAAGACAAGGAAAAGAAGGAGAAGGACAAGAAGGACAGCGACGCCAACGCCAACCGCAAGGGCCCAAAGCTGCCGGCGCAGATTGCCGAATGGCTGCTGTGGGGCGTGGTCGGCGTGCTGGTGATCATTCTGCTGGCCACCTCGCCGTGGTGGATCCGCTGGCTGCGTGGCAGCGGCGCGCGCCGTGCGCAGGCCGCCTCCGCGGTACACGAGGAAGCGGTCAGCATTCCCGACGTGGTGCCGCCGGATCCGGCCGCGCGTGCGCGCGACCTGTGGCAGCAGGGACGGCCACGTGCCGCGCTGGCGCTGCTGTACCGCGCCAGCGTGGACAGCATGAGCGAGCGCGCCGACGTGGTGCTGCCCCCCGGTGCCACCGAATCGCAGTGCCTGCGCGCGTCGCGTCGCATGCCGGAAGAAGCCGACCGCACCCTGTTCGCGCGCATCGTGCGGGTGTGGCAGTACGCCGCCTACGCCGGCCGCCTGCCTGAGACCGACGAGTTCGATGAACTGGCCACCACCCTGCAGCAGCAGTTCCGGTGGCGCGCATGAGCAATCGTCTTCGTTGGGCACTGATCACCCTGGCCCTGCTGGTGCTGGGCGTTCCGCTGGCGATCCTGTTCCTGCGCAACCACGAGCGCATCACCCGCACCGAGCACCTGCCGCCGCAGGGCGAGGCTAGTTACAACCCGTTATATGCGCTGGGCAAGGCGCTGCAGGCCGATGGCATCCAGGCGCAGTCATTGGCGCGCGTGGACCTGGGCCGCATGGCGCTGCAACCCGGCGATACCGTGGTGCTGCTCAAGGACAGCGTCGATGTGCCGCCCAGTACGGCGCACGCCCTGCTGGACTGGGTGGGCCGTGGCGGCCATCTGCTGCTGCGCACGCCCCCGACCTTCAAGGACGAAGAAGCTCCCCAGGGCACGCTGCTGGACACGCTTGGGGTGTACAGCGAGTTCTACGAAAGCGCGTGCAAGGCGTTCCACGTGGCCGACGATCCGGGACACAGCGAGTTCTGCCGCGGCCGGCGCTTCGAGCTTGATGACGTGGACGGCGTGCGCGTGGAGCGGCGCTGGGGCGACGACGATGGCCTGGTGTTTGCACGCCTGCGCAAGGGCCAGGGCACGGTCGATGTGGTGTCGGACATGACCTTCATGGAAGGCACGCCGCGCCATTTCGATGCCGAAGACCCAAAGGGCAGCCTGGCCGACGGCCTGCACGACATCTCGCATCGCGACCTCACCCGTTACCTGCTGGCCCCGAACTACGGCAAGGGCACCATGTGGCTGGTATACGGTTCGCGTCCGCCCACGCTGTGGCACCGCATCTTCTACCAGGGCTGGCCGGTGTGGGTACCGCTGCTGCTGGCCCTGCTGGGCTGGCTGTGGCAGCGCGCGCAGCGCATGGGCAGCGTGCTGCCGGCACCGGCCGGCGACCGCCGTTCGTTGCTGGAGCACGTGCGCGCCAGCGGCGAGCACCTGCTGCGGCATGGCAAGACGCCCCTGCTGTACGACGCCGTGCGCCGCGCCTTCCTGGCCCGCCTGCGGCGTCGCGCGCCCACCGCCGCCGCACTCAGCGGCGACGCCCAGGCCCATGCCATCGCCACTTTGCTGCAGTGGCCCGTTTCCCGTGTACAGACCGCGTTGCAGTCGCCGGCGTCCCAGGACACCAAAGCGCTGCGTGAGCGCATCCGCCTGCTGATCCAGATGAGAAACCTGCTATGACCGAGCCGAACACTCCGCCGCCGCTGTCCCCGTCCGCGCCGTCCGGGCAGAACCTGGTCGAGCGCGTGGATGCCATCCGCGAAGCCGTAGGCCGTGCCTTCATTGGCCAGGCCGAAGTGCTGGACCAGATCCTGATCGCACTGCTGGCCGGTGGCCACGTGCTGATCGAGGGCGTGCCCGGGCTGGGCAAGACCCTGCTGGTGCGTGCCCTGGCGCAGGCCCTGGAGCTCGACTACGGCCGCGTGCAGTTCACCCCCGACCTGATGCCCAGCGACGTCAGCGGGCATGCGGTGTACGACCCGAAGTCGGAGAGCTTCAAGATCCGTCGCGGCCCGGTGTTCACCAACCTGCTGCTGGCCGACGAAATCAACCGCGCACCTGCCAAGACCCAGTCGGCGCTGCTGGAGGTGATGCAGGAAGGCCAGGTCACCATTGAAGGCAAGTCGTTCGCACTGACCCCGCCGTTCCTGGCGCTGGCCACGCAGAACCCGGTCGAGCAGGAAGGTACCTATCCGCTGCCGGAAGCCCAGCTGGATCGTTTCCTGTTGAAGGTGCTGATCGACTACCCGCAGCTGGAAGACGAAAAGCGCATGGTCGATGCGATCACCACCGGCCGCAGTGCGTCGGACTTCGACCTGTCGCAGGTGCCGCGCGTGCTCAACGCCGCCGAGGTGGTGGCGCTGCAGCAGGCCACCGCCGCGATCACGGTGGACCCGGAGGTGATCGACTACGCCGTGCGCATCGTCGCGGCCACCCGCCGTTTCCCGGGTATCGCACTCGGTGCCGGTCCGCGCGGCAGCATCGCGCTGGTGCGTGCAGCGCGCGCCCAGGCCGTGCTGTCCGGCCGCGACTTCGTTACCCCGGACGACGTGCGCGAAGTGGCCCGCCCGGCCCTGCGCCACCGCATCGCGCTGGCCCCGGAGCTGCAGATTGAAGGCCAGTCGGCCGACGATGCCTTGGCCGCGCTGCTGGCCAAGGTGGAAGCGCCGCGCAAGTGAGGCCCGCGCCGCTCCTGCTGGCGTTACTGACCCTCTGGGGGCTGTTCGGCCTGGCGGTGGCGTTCGGCTTTGCGCCGACCTGGTCCTGGTGGGCCAGCGCGGGTGGCATCGCGCTGCTGGCACTGGTCGATGCGTTGCGCCTGCGTGCGCAGCCTTCGCCGACAGTGCAACGTGAGCTGCCAGAAGCGCTGGCGTTGAACGTCGAGCGCAAGGTCACTGTGCGCTTGGAATCCAGCCTGCGCCAGCGCGTGGAGCTGTTCGACCTGGTCCCGGGCGAATGGTCGCTGCAGGGCCTGCCGCGCACGCTGGCATTGAAGCCGCTGGTGGCCAGCAGCGTCGAGTATCGATTGACACCCACCGCGCGCGGCCGCTTCACTTTTGAAGGCGTGCATCTGCGCCTGCATGCGCCGTGGCGGCTGTGGCGGCAGCGCCGAATGCTGCCACCGGCACTGACGGTGCGGGTGTATCCCAACTTCGCGCCGCTGACTCGTTTCGCCTTGTTCAGTGCCGAACAGGCCTCGCGGCTGGTCGGCGCGCACCTTAAGCGCCGGCGTGGCGAAGGTACCGACTTCCACCAGATGCGCGAATACCGGCTGGGCGACAGCCTGCGCCAGATCGACTGGAAGGCGACCTCACGCGCGCGCAAGCTGATCTCGCGTGAGTACCAGGATGAGAAAAACCAGCAGCTGGTGCTGATGATCGACACCGGCCGGCGCATGATGGCCAGCGAAGGCGGTCTTTCGCACTTCGACCACGTGCTCAACGCCTCGCTGGTGGTGTCGTACCTGGCGCTGCGCCAGGGCGACGGCGTCGGCCTGTTCGCCACCGGCGGCGACAGCCGCTGGGTGGCTCCGCAGCGTGGCATGGGCGCGATTGATTCACTGCTGCGCGCCAGCTATGACCTGCAGGCGCAGCCCGTGGCCACCGACTATCTGGCCGCCGCCACCGAACTGAGCCTGCGCCAGCGCCGGCGTTCGCTGGTGATGCTGGTCACCAACGTACGTGACGAGGACATCGAAGACCTGCTGGTGGCGGTGCGCCTGCTGCAGCGCCAGCACCTGGTGTGCGTGGCCAGCCTGCGCGAGCGCGAGCTGGACACCGCGCTGGAAGCCGAGGTGGAGACCCTGCAGGATGCCGCCCAGGCCGGTGCGATCGCGCGCTACCTGCAGCAGCGCAGCGATGCGCATGAGGCGCTGCGCAGCCACAAGGTGATGGTGCTGGATGTGACGGCTGATGCATTGCCGGGCGCGTTGGTGGAGCGGTATCTCGCGGTGAAGCGCGACGGGTTGTTGTAACGGCGTACCGACCAACGGTCGGTACCTACCGGTTTCGCGGACCCAAACCGCCCGACGCTCACACCTTGCTCAAATCCCGCACCGCGCCCTTGTCGGCACTGGTCGCCAACAATGCATACGCCTTCAACGCGCCGGTCACTTTGCGCGGCCGCGCCTCGCGCGGCTTCCACCCCAACGCATCCTGTTCAACGCGCCGCGCATCCAAGGTCGCCGCGTCCACCAGCAGATCAATCCGTCGCGCCGGAATATCAATGCGGATGCGGTCACCATCGCGTACCAGCCCGATCGCACCGCCTGCCGCCGCCTCCGGTGAGGCATGCCCGATCGACAACCCTGACGTGCCGCCCGAGAAGCGCCCATCGGTCAGCAACGCACACTGCTTGCCCAGCCCCTTCGACTTCAGGTAACTGGTCGGGTACAGCATCTCCTGCATGCCCGGTCCACCGCGCGGCCCTTCGTAGCGGATCACCACCACATCGCCAGCGACCACTTCGTCGGCCAGAATGCCCTGTACGGCGGCATCCTGGCTTTCAAACACGCGGGCGTTGCCTTCGAACACGTGAATGGATTCATCCACGCCGGCGGTCTTCACCACACAACCATCTTCGGCGAGATTGCCGCGCAGCACCGCCAGCCCGCCTTCGGCCGAGTAGGCATGCGCGACGTCGCGGATGCAGCCATCCACGCGATCCAGATCCAGCGAGGGCCAGCGTGTGGACTGGCTGAAAGCCACCTGGGTGGGAACGCCGGCCGGGCCGGCACTGAAGAATTCATGCACGCGCGCATCGTCGGTGGCGGTCACGTCCCAGCGCGCAATCGCGTCCGCCAAGGTGCGGCTGTGCACCGTAGGCACCTGGTCGTGCAGCAGCCCGCCGCGTGCCAGCGCGCCCAGAATGGCGAACACACCGCCGGCGCGGTGCACGTCTTCCATGTGGTACTTCGGCGTGTTCGGGGCCACCTTGCACAACTGTGGCACGCGGCGCGACAGCGCATCGATGGCATGCAGGTCGAAATTCACCTCGGCTTCCTGCGCCGCGGCCAGCAGGTGCAGGATGGTGTTGGTGGACCCGCCCATGGCGATATCCAGGGTCATCGCGTTCTCGAAGGCGGCATGGGTGGCGATGCCGCGTGGCAAGGCCGTCGGGTCTTCACCGCCGTACCAGCGGTGACACAGCTCCACCACCAGCCGTCCGGCGCGGCGGAACAACTGCTCGCGGTCGGCATGCGTGGCCAGGGTGGAACCGTTGCCCGGCAGCGACAGCCCCAGCGCTTCGGTCAGGCAGTTCATCGAGTTGGCGGTGAACATGCCCGAGCACGAGCCACAGGTCGGGCAGGCGCTGCGTTCGTATTCGGCCACTTTTTCGTCCGGGGCGCTGGCGTCGGCGGCGATCACCATCGCATCCACCAGGTCCAGCTTGTGCTCGGCCAGCTTGGTTTTGCCGGCTTCCATCGGTCCGCCGGACACGAACACCACCGGGATGTTCAGGCGCAGCGCCGCCATCAGCATGCCCGGGGTGATCTTGTCGCAGTTGGAAATGCACACCAGCGCGTCGGCGCAGTGCGCGTTGACCATGTACTCCACAGAGTCGGCGATGATCTCGCGGCTGGGCAGCGAATACAGCATGCCGTCGTGGCCCATGGCGATGCCGTCATCCACCGCGATGGTGTTGAACTCCTTGGCCACACCGCCAACCTGTTCGATCTCGCGCGCCACCAACTGGCCCAGGTCCTTGAGGTGCACGTGGCCGGGCACGAACTGGGTGAACGAGTTGGCGATGGCGATGATCGGCTTGTGGAAGTCGGCGTCGGTCATGCCGGTGGCGCGCCACAGGGCGCGGGCCCCGGCCATGTTGCGGCCGGCGGTGGAGGTGCGGGAGCGGTATTCAGGCATGGGGCTGGCAGCGATCTGGCGGGCCGTACGGCGGGGGTTTTTCCCGATTCTGCCCAAAAAAAAGGGTTGCGTTTGCAACTGCCGGCCCCGCGATTCCTGAAATGCCGTTCACTTTCCGCGCTTTGCTGATTTTGGTTGCAGCCCCTGATAAGGCATCATTGGGGGGTTAACCGAAAAGGGGGGCATGACGCCATGAAACGTTCCAGGACCACCGCGCTGCTGCTGATGAGCGCCGCACCGCTGCTGTTCACCGCCTGCTCCAAGGATGAAGGCGTGCAGGTGCAGGAAGGGCTGTACACCTCGGTGCAGGCCTGCTCCGACGCAACCGGCGACCCGTCGGCGTGCCGTACGGCCTTTGCTGAAGCGCAGAAGCAGTCGGCCGATGCGGCCCCCAAGTACGCCTCGCGTGCAGAATGCGAAGCCGAGTACAACGCAGAACAGTGCGTGGAACAGAAGACCAGCACCGGCCACTCGTTCATCGGGCCGATGATGATGGGCTTCTTCATGTCGCAGATGCTCAACAACCGCGGTGCCGGCCTGGCACAGGCCCCGGCGGCCAGCCCGGCCTACCAGGACAAGGCCAAGGGCTGGGCGCGTCCGGCTCCGGGCGGTACCGGCGGCCTGAACACCGCCAGCGGCATCGGCGCGGGCAAGGCCGGCCTGGCCCCGGTGACCAGCACCCCGAACCGCGCCGTGACCGCCAGCCGTGGCGGCTTTGGCAGCACCAGCAGCAGCCGCAGCAGCTTCGGCGGCTGATCGATGCAGCGCGTGCGTATTGCCGAGCGCAGCCAGTGGCGCGCTCGGGCCGAGGAATCCGGTTTTCGCTTCCACACCATTGATGGCCTGCCGTACTGGGATGAAACCGCGTACTACGCGTTCACCCTGCGCCAGATCGAACAGGACATCGAAGACCCCAGCGCCGAGCTGCATGCGATGGCGCTGGACCTGGTCGATGAGGTGGTGCGCAGCGAACAGCTGATGGACCAGCTGGCCATTCCGCCGGCGTTCCGCGACTGGATCGCCGGCAGCTGGCAGCGTCGCGAGCCGCATCTGTATGGGCGGCTGGACTTCGCCTATGACGGTTCCGGCCCGGCCAAGCTCTATGAGCTCAATTACGACACGCCGACCTCGCTGTTCGAGGCGTCGTTCTTCCAGTGGCAATGGCTGGAAGACCAGCGCAACCAGGGCCGCCTGCCGGCTCATGCCGACCAGTTCAATGCCATCCATGAGGCGCTGGTGGAGCGCTTCGGCGAGCTGTCCGCGCAGCTGCCGCCGCCGCTGTATTTCAGCGCCGTAGGCAGTTCCGAGGAAGACCAGGGCACCGTTTCCTATCTGCGTGACTGCGCGGCGCAGGCCGGGCTGCGTGGCGAGGCGATTTCGATTGAAGACATCGGCCTGTCGGAAGATGGCCGTTTCACCGCGCTGGATGACACCGTCATCGGCAGTCTGTTCAAGCTGTACCCGCTGGAAGACCTGATGAACGAATCGTTCGGTCAGGCGCTGCCGGCATCGGGCGTGCAGCTGCTGGAACCGGCGTGGAAGGCGGTGCTGAGCAACAAGGGCGTGCTGCCGCTGTTGTGGCAGCGCCATCGCGGTCATCCGAACCTGCTGGAAGCGCACTTCGACGATGGCAGCGCGCTGCCGGCCGGCTGGGTGCGCAAGCCGCTGTTCTCGCGTGAGGGGGCCAATATCGCCCTGCACCTGTCCGATGGCAGCTGGCAGGAGAGCGAAGGTCCGTACACCGGCCCGGCGATCCGCCAGGCCGCGCACCCGCTGACTGCATTTGAGGGCGGCTATCCGCTGATCGGCAGCTGGGTCGTGGGCGACCATGCCTGCGGCATGGGTATCCGCGAAGACAACAGCCGGATCACCCGCGACAGCGCCCGCTTCGTGCCGCACGCGATCATCGACGAAGCGCCCACCCGCATCTTCGTCTGAGATGGCGATACGCCGGAATCGCTCATTGCGTCCGGCCCCGGTGGCCGGGCGGCATCTGGACGACGGCCACCGGCTGACCCGCTATGCCGACCGCGTGGCGGTGCATTGCCACCGCTGCGATGCACCCGGCTGGGTGCTGGCGGACTGGCGTCCGTATCACTGGACGGCGCGCTTTCGCTGCGGCAGCTGTGGTGCTGCTCTCGATAGCGCGGCCGGCGATTGGGTGGGGCCCGTGCATTACGGCGGACGTCGTCCATGTGGCTACTGTGGCCATCAGTGGGTGTGTGCGTGTGTGGCGGGCAAGCCGGGTCAGCCTGCCCCCACTGTTGTGTCAGGGCTGTGCCCCCACTGCGGGCGAAGCAGCGAGGTCAGCGTCAGTGGCCAGCGCGTGCGAGAAGGCGAGGCCAACGATCCGCATTTCGGCCTGCCGCTGCTGCTGGTGGAACCTACCCGTGCCGGGGTGCTGTGGGCGTACAACGCCGCGCATCTGCAGGCGCTGCACGAGTACGTGGTCTCGCCGCTGCGCGAGCGCGCCGGGGTCAGCAATGGCTCGATGTTTTCGCGCCTGCCCGGGTGGATGAAGCTGGGACGGAATCGGGCGATGATGCGCAAGGCGATTGAGCGCATGCTGGTGAAGGCCCGTCACGACCAACGGTCGTGACCTACCGGCGACACGATCGTAGAGCCACGCCCTGCGTGGCTGCACCGTGCCGGATTACCCGATCACGCGCTTGAACGGCGGCAACGCATCGATGATGCGTTTGCCGTAACGCCGGCTCAGCAACCGCGAATCCAGAATGATCACGCGGCCGGTATCGGTCGAGGTACGAATCAGGCGCCCGGCGAACTGGGTCAGCGTGCGCAGCGCGTGCGGAATGGCGATCAGGTTGAACGCATTCAACCCCCGGCTTTCCATCCACTCACTCAACGTGGAGGTCTGCGGATCGGTCGGCACCGCGAACGGCACCTGGGTGATCACCACCGTGGTACAGGCTTCACCCGGCAGATCCAGACCTTCACCAAACGAGTTCAACCCGAACAGCACCGAGCCCTCGCCCGCCGCCGTGCGGCGCAGATGCTCATCAATCATCTTCTGCTTGGCGGTCTCGCCCTGCACCAGCACCTGCTTGCGCTGCGCCGCCGGCATCAGTTCGGCGACCTTCTCCATCTTCCAGCGCGACGTGAACAGCACGATGCTGCCCTTGCCCCAATCCAGCTCGCTGACCAGATATTTCGCCACTTCCTTGGGATGACGCTCGCGGTCATCCGGCGTCACCGGGAACGCGGGCACAATCAGCTCGGCCTGGTTGGGCAGGTCGAACGGCGAGGCCAGCGAGACCATTTCGGCCTCCTGCGGAATGCCGTTATCGATCGCCAGGGTCTGGAAATCACCCCCGCCGGTCAGTGTGGCTGAAGTCATCACCACCGAATCCACTTCGTCCCACAGAAGCTTGCGCAGGACATTGGCGGCCGACACCGGCGAGCCGTGCAGGATCAGATCACCATCGCGTGACAGGGTGATCCAACGCGCGGTGGGCGGCTGGCCGTCCTTGTCCTCGCGCCGCCAGGTGGTCCACAGGTTGTGCTGCTGCTCCACCATTTCCAGCGCCATGCCCAGGTTGCGCTGCAGGCGCTCACGCGCGGCGTCTTCCGGCTTGCCCTTGGCCACCTGCGCAGTGGCGGCGTGCGCCCAGTTGAACAACGAGCGGGTGTCGTCGGCCAGCGCTTCGATGTCGGCCATCCAGATGTCCGGCAGGCGGCCATTGGGGGCGCGCCACATCGGCTCCTGGGCGGTTGGATCCGGCTGCCAGCTGCGGTTGATGACATCGTGGAAGGCACGCAGCTGCTTGCTGACCTTGGCCGCGACCTCGATGGCCTCGTTCGGCAGCAGGTTGCCCAGCTTGTCCTTGTCCACCGCGCGATAGGCGGCGGCAATCAGCACCTGCAGGCGACCGGTGCGCTTGGCCATCTCGTCCAGCGCGAGGCTGGCTGCACCCTGGTCGATGGCCACATTGCCGATGTGGTGGCCTTCGTCCAGCACCAGCAGCATGTCCGAGGGCGGCGCGATCAACGGCTGGCCGTTGTCGCTCTCGCCAATGGACAGCGCCGACAGCAGCAGCGCGTGGTTGGTGACCACGATCTGCGCGTCGCGCACGGTGTTGCGCGCACGCAGCACCGCGCATTGCGAGGAATACGCGCACTTGCGCCCGGCGCAGCCGGAGGCGGGAGTGGTGATGCGCGAGCGCAGCGAAGGCGTGATGTTCTCGGGTGCGTTGTCGAGGTCGCCATTCCAGCGCCCTTCGACGAACTCCTTGCTCAGCTTCTGCGCCAGATCCATCTCGATGGGGGCCAGCGGGCGGTCAAACAGCGGCTGTTCGTCCTCGAACATGCCCTCCTGCGCGCCTTCACCGTGCGCTTCAGCCGCGTTACGGGTGCACAGGTAACGGGTGCGGCCTTTGGCCAGCGCCACGGTGGCATCCAGGCCGGTAGCCTTGAGGAAGTTGGGAATGTCCCGTTCCACCAGCTGCGACTGCAGCGCCACGGTGCCGGTGCTGATCACCAGCTTCTTCTTCGTGGCCAGGGCAATCGGCACGCCGGCGGTGAGGTAGCCCAGGCTTTTGCCGACGCCGGTGGGCGCTTCAACCACGCCCACGCCACCGCTTTGCGACAGTGCACGCGAGACCACGCCGATCATCTGGCTCTGCGAACGCCGGGTGCTGAAGCCGGGGGTATTGGCCTGCAGCTTGGCGTAAGCGTCACGGATGACGGTCTTGAGCTCGTCGTTCAGCGCGCGCGGGGCTTCAACTTTTTCGGTCACGCCGGCGGGGTCCTGCCATGATTCATGGCCGGTATTTTCTCACGACCCGACGGCCCGGGGCCGTCGGGATTTGCCGCGATGGTTCAGGTGCGTGACGGAGGCGCGGCCGGCGGCGTGCGGTCGCGCAGCGACCGGGTCATGGCCCAGACCACCAGCACCACCGACAGCGCCATGAGCAGGTTGAGTCCGAAATGGACGAACCCCATCACCATGCCGATCCCGCGCATGGCATCGAAGTTGCCCTGGTAGATCAGCACCTGCGGCACCGCGTTGGCCAGCATGCCGAGCAGGCTGGTGAACGCCATCAGCCCCAGGCCCCACAGCGCCACGGTGCGGATCTGACTGCGCGGGCTGCCCAGCACCCAGACCACCGAGACCGCGACCGCGATCAGGATCGGCAGCCGCATGGCGGCCGAGCTCAGCACCGACAGGAACAGGTCGGCGATGGAGCCGTTCACTCCTCACCCGCCAGCGCGTTCTTCGCCCGCAGCTCGGCGTACACCGGGTCGGTGTCCGGGCGCACTTCGTGCCACTGCTGGAAGCTGGAGGCAGCCTGCTCGACCAGCATGCCCAGGCCGTCAACCATGTTGCGGCAGCTGGCCGCGCGCGCCCAGGCCAGGAAGGCCACGGCGGCATCGCCGTAGTTCAGGTCCACGGCCGTGGTCATGGTGTTGACCAGCGACAACGGCAGTTCGAACTTCGCTTCGCGGTCGCGGCCGGCCGAGGTGGCATTGACGATCAGTTCGAAGTCGCCCAGATCGCGCAGGTCGTCCCAGTAGCGGCTGAGCGCGCGGCCCGGCTCGCCGATGGCGTCGACCAGCTCATCCGCGCGTTCCGGGGTGCGGTTGACCACCACCAGCTCACGGATGCCGGCATCCAGCAGGGCCGGGGCCACGCTGCGCGCCGAACCGCCTGCGCCCAGCAGCAGCACGCGGCGGCCGCGCAGATCCAGCTCGTGGCGGTCAGTCAGGTCGCGAACCAGGCCGACGCCGTCGGTGGTGTCGCCGTGCCAGTAGTCGCCCTTGCGCAGCAGCGTGTTGACCGAGCCGGCCAGCTTGGCGCGCGAGGTGAAGGTCTTGCACAGCGCGAACGCGGTTTCCTTCAGCGGCGCGGTGACATTGGCCCCTGCTCCGCCGCTGGCGGCAAAGCTTTCCAGCGCGGCGGCAAAGCCTTCCGGCGAGGATTCAATGGCGGTGTAGTCCAGCTCGATGCCTTCCTGGCGCGCGAACGCGGCATGGATGTGCGGCGACAGCGAATGGGCGATGGGCTGACCGAAGACGGCGTAACGGGGGCTCATGGGTGTTCTAGACTCCGGAACTGGATTGACTGCAAACCCGGATGGAAGACCGCATGCGACCTCCCACGACATGGCTCGCGCTGAGCCTGAGTTTACTCTTCACGCCCGCAGCGATGGCGCTTTCCGAGTTTGGCATCGAGGGCATGGGCGTGGTGTCGACGAAGGCCAACGAGAGCCAGGCCACGATCAGCCCGGACGGCCAGCGCATCGTCTGGGCCAGCGACCGCCCCGGCGGCAGCGGTGGCTGGGACCTGTGGCAGGCACGACTGGTCGAGGGGCGCTGGCAGGATCCACAGCCGCTGGGCATCAACAGCGCGCGCGATGAGCGCGATCCGGCCTACAGCCCGGACGGGCGCTGGCTGTACTTCGCTTCCGACCGCAGTGGTGGACGTGGTGGGTTTGACCTGTACCGGTCGGCGGTGGCTGCTGACGGCAGCGTGGGCAAGCCTGAGCCACTGGCCGGGCTCAATACCCGTGATGACGAGCGCAGCCCGGCAGTGCGGCCGGATGGGTTGATGCTGCTGTTCGCACGCAATGGGAAGCAGGGCCAGGGTGGGTTTGATCTGTACCGGGCTGATGTGCAGGCGAACGGGTTCGGGGCCGCGCAGGCGTTGCCGAAGCCGTTGAATTCGGCCGCTGACGAACTGGGGGCGACCTGGCTGGACAACCGGGGCGCGCTGGCATTTACCCGGGCGGCGGAGAGTACGTCGCAGGTGTGGGTGGTGGGGTGTGATTACGCGCAGGCCGCTGTGCCGTTGGGGCTGTCGTTCAATACGGCGGATGGGCAGACCGGTTCACCGGTGGTGGACTGGAACAAGCCGGGGGAGATGGTGGTCAGTGGGCAGGCGCGATCGCCGAGGGCGGGTGGGTTGGATCTGTACCGGTTGAAGAAGCCGGCACCCGCCTGCGGGGGTGAAATCACCGCCCGCGCAACAACTCCGCGCGCTGCTGCTCGTACTGTGCCTCGGTGATCTGGCCCTCATCCTTGCGGTGATTCAACGCCGCCAGCTCCGCCTGCACCTCCGGTGCCAGCTGCGCCTCACGCGCCAGCGCCGCCGCGGCCGACGGCTGCTCCGGCGCCCGCCGGGCCGCACGCAGCACGCTGCGGATGATCAGGCCGATCACCACCGCGAACACCGTCACACCGGTGCCCCAGGTCAGCCACTGCACCCATCCCATAGTCTGCTGCATCGTCGTGTTCCTTTCTCAGTTGCCGCGTATTGTCAGCGCTCGCGCAGCCAGCGCGCCACCTGCGGCGCGAAATAGGTCAGCACGCCATCGGCTCCGGCACGCTTGAAACACATCAGGGACTCCATCACGCAGGCACGTTCATCCAGCCAGCCGTTGCCCGCCGCGGCCTTCAGCATCGCGTACTCGCCGCTCACCTGATAGGCGAAGGTCGGCACGCCGAACTGCTGCTTCACCCGGCGCACCAGGTCCAGGTACGGCATGCCCGGCTTGACCATCACCATGTCCGCGCCCTCCTCCAGGTCCAGCGCGATCTCGCGCATGGCTTCGTCGCCGTTGGCCGGGTCCATCTGGTAGGTCTTCTTGTCGGCCTTGCCGAGGCTGGCCGAGCTGCCCACCGCGTCGCGGAACGGGCCGTAGAACGCCGAAGCGTACTTGGCCGAGTAAGCCATGATGCGCACGTTGATGTGGCTGTCGGCATCCAGCGCGCGGCGGATCGCGCCAATGCGGCCATCCATCATGTCCGACGGCGAGATGATGTCCACGCCGGCTTCCGCGTGCGAGATCGACTGCTTGATCAGCGCCTGCACGGTGATGTCATTGAGCACGTAGCCCTTGTCATCGATGATCCCGTCCTGGCCGTGGGTGGTGTACGGGTCGAGGGCCACGTCGGTCATCACCCCCAGTTCGGGGAAACGCGACTTCAGCGCGCGCACCGCACGCTGGGCCAGGCCGTTCTCGTCCCACGCGGCCGCGGCATCCAGCGACTTCCCAGCCGGGTCGATCACCGGGAACAGATCGATCACCGGAATCCCCAGTTCCAGCGCTTCCTCGGCCACCTTCAACAATTCGTCGATGGATAAACGCTCCACGCCCGGCATCGAGGCCACCGGCGCGCGGCCGGACAGCTCATGCACGAACACCGGGTAGATCAGATCGTCGGTGGTCAGCGTGTTTTCGCGCATCAGCCGGCGCGAGAACTCGTCGTGGCGCATGCGGCGGGGGCGGTAATCGGGGTGTGCCATCGGAAAACTCTCCGTAACGGAATACTGGGGTGCGCAGGATTACTGCAGCAGATAACGATGCGGCTGCAGCGGCGCGGGCAGCGGCTGCACGCCCAGGCTGCCGAGCAGGTCGATTTCAATGGTGCGGACCATCGCGTCCAGCGGCAGGTCGTTCGGTTCCAGCCCGAACGGCTCCTCCATTTCCTCGCCCAGCTGGTCCAGCCCGAAGAAGGCATACGCAAGCACCGCCGACACCACCGGGGTGGCCCAGCCCAGCGAACTGGCCAGGCCAAACGGCAGCAGCACGCAGAACATCCAGGCGCAGCGATGCAGCAGCAGGGTGTAGGCGAACGGCAGCGGCGTGGACAGAATGCGCTCGCAGCCGGCCTGGATGCTGGACAGCGCATGCACGCGGGTTTCGAACTGGGCGAACAGGATCGAATCCAGATCCCCCGCACGGTGCGCGACGGCGGCCTCGGCGGTGATCATCGCCAGCAGCTGGTCCGGGGTGTTCTGGCGTTGTGCGAGGCGGGCGTGGCCGGCCTCGTCCACCCACGGCAGCGCGGCCAGGGCGGCGTCGCGGCCACGCAGTTTGGCCGCCAGCGAATGCGCAAAGCCGATGCCCAGGCGCACCATGCGCGCGGCGCGGGCCGGGTCGGCTTCCAGCACGGTGCTGCAGAGGCGGGCCAGGCTGCGCGATTCGTACACCAGCTGACCCCACAGCTTGCGCCCTTCCCACCAGCGGTCGAAGCAGGCGCTGTTGCGGAAGCTGAGGAAGATCGACAGCACCAGGCCCAGCAGGGTGAACGGGGCGACCGAGACACGCTCGATCCCCGGCGGGTGCCAGAGTTCGGCGAAGGCGGCCACGGCGATGGCCAGCACCAGAATGGCCAGCACTTTGGGGGCCACGGCCGGAACAATGGAGCCGCGCAGGATGTACAGCAGCTGCCAGCCGTGGGGACGGGGGCGAATGATCATGGGCGGCCATTCTACGCCTGTGGCTGCGGCGCTTTGACGCCTGCGACGCAGGGTCGCATGTAGAGCCGGGCTTGCCCGGCTCCAGCGGGGCAAGCCCCGCTCTACGGGAGCGTCGCGACCGGTAGGTCACGACCGTTGGTCGTGACGGGCTTTCAGATGACCCCGCCGCCCAACGACAACCGCACGATGCCGACCACCACCACCACCACGTTGAGCAGCAGGCCGGTCCAGGCGCGGCCGCGCTTGCTCGGGTGGGTAAACAGGATGCCCAGCGCGCCGATTACCGCGCCCACCGCCGCGAACGGGATCAGGAACCAGTTGCCCCACCCCAGCAGCGGGATCAGCGCCAGGATCATCCACAACACCGCAAACACACCCCACAGCAGACTGATCAGGCCCATGACACGTTCTCTCCAGAAATGCTGCGCGCACCTTAATGCTTCAGCCGCCACGTGCGCGTGAGGGGCGGGTCGTCCGCCCGGGTTTCACCCGGCCGGTGGTAGGTTGTTGCCAGGTCGTTGGCCGTGATTCAGTGGCCGGCGCGGATGATCCAAGCGCGGGCCGTACCCGGCCCACCAACGGGGGTGAGCCCATGAACATTCGAACCTTGACCGTGCTGGGCGTGCTGCTGGCCGTGGCCGGCTGTGCCAGCACCTCGCGGGTGATGCTGGGCCAGACCCGGCCGCCGACCGACCCGGCACTGGTGCAGATCTATTCCACCCCGCCGCCGGGGTCGCAGGAAATCGCCCAGCTGGAGTCCTCCAGCGCCGTAGGCTTTGGCACCCAGGGCCAGACCGATGCGGCCGTGGCCCGGTTGAAGAAGGAAGCCGCCGCGTTGGGCGCGAACGGCGTGATCCTGATGGGCGTGGGTTCCAGCGGCTCGCCGGTGGGTATGTCGGTGGGTGCCGGCAGCTACGGCTCGCATGTGGGCGGTGGCGTGGGCATCGGTATTCCGACCACGCAGAAGCGCGCGGCCGGGGTGGCGATCTGGGTGCCGCCGGCAGAGCGGTTGCCGGTGCAGACCATTACCCCCGAACGGTGATGGCATGTCACGACCAACGGTCGTGACCCACCACGATTGGCCGGTAGGTCACGACCGTTGGTCGTGACCCACGCGCCCCGTCACCGCGCTTTGTGCTTCGGAATGAACACCTCATTCACCGCCTGCGCCAGCTGGTCCGGCGGCAGCAGGCCCTGATCCAGCAGGAAGTTGTTGAACGCCAGGCGGTCGAACTTCGGCCCCAACGCCAGCTCGGTCTGCATCCGCAGTTCCATGATCCGGGTGTAGCCGTAGAAGTAGCTACCGGCCTGGCCGGGCATGCGCACCATGTAGCGATCCAGTTCCTGCGTGGCCATCGCCTTGGACAGGCCGACTTCCTCGATCAGCATGCGCTCGGCATTGGCACGGTCGATCAAGCCCAGGTTGAGCATCGGGTCCAGCATCGCGCGGGCCGCACGCAGCAGGCGGAACTGCAGCGCGATCAGCTGCCCGTCCAGCGGTTCGTATGGCACCATTTCGGCTTCGGCATACAGCGCCCAGCCTTCCACGTTTACCGAATTGAACGCGAACATGGTGCGGGCCAGCGAGATGCCGCGCTCCACCATCGCAGTGAACTGCAGTTCGTGGCCCGGGCGGCCTTCATGCGCGCTCAGCGTCCACGCCGCCGAACCGAAGTTGAAGTCGTCGTATTGCGCGGAATCATCGCCAGCGGCCGGGTTGCCCAGCGGCAGCACGAAGGTGCCCTGCTGGCCGGTGTTGCCGACCAGCGGTGCCGGCAGGAAGTGCGGAGCCGGCGACGCCGCGCTTTCCGCTTCCGAACCCAGGCGCATCTGCATTGCACGCTGCGGCACATCCACGATCTTCTGTGCGCGGATGATCGGGTCGATCTGGTCGATCACCCCACGGTAGTGGTGTTCCAGCTGGTCGTTGGCGATCTTGTCGCTCTTCAGCGCGCGGATCACCGCGACCACGTCGGTCGGGTCGGCCACCTTCAGGCCCTTGGCCTGCACCACCAGCGGAGCCAGCTGGCGCATCGCCGAGCGGGTTTCCATGAATTCCAGCTGGGCGCGCTGCATCAGCAGCTTCGGATCGATATCGATGCCCACGCGCTTGAGCTGGAATGCGTACAGCGGTTCCGGCAGCTGTGCGTCGGCGCGCGCCTTCGGCAGCACTTCGGCGCGGGTCCAGTCGCGGTACTCGCGCAGCTGGGTGGCGATGGTCTTCAGCGCTTCGTCGGCACCGGCGATCTTGTACTTGCCGAACAGCTTCTCGATGCCGGTGATGTAGGTATCCACGTTCTCCAGCGACTGCTCGACTTCAATCTTCGTCGGCTGCAGCAGGCTCTTGTTGGCCAGCGCCTCTTCATAGCGCTGGCGCGACAGCGTGGTCACCGCGGTGCTGCCCGGAGCGAGCCCGGCGTAGGCCTTCAGACGGTCCAGCGCCTTGGCGCGGCGCGCTTCCGGCACCTGGTCGGAGAGCAGCAGGTTGATGCCGCTGAACACCAGCTGCGGGGTGTCGGTCCACGGCAGCAGGTACTTTTCATTGAGCTCGCTGCCTTCGATGTTCTGGGTGGCGGCGGCAATCATGATCGCCAGGTCCTGGCGCACGTTCGGGTCACGCTCGGTGGCCAGCTTGGCCTGCAGTTCGCTGCGCGCCTTGGCCATCGCGGCGCGGTAGCGCGCGGCGTTGTCCGGGCCGAAGTCAGCGACCTTGTCGTCGTAGCCCGGCACGCCGAAGAAGCCGGTTTCCTCCGGCTGGAACGGGCCCTGCGCGTCCAGCAGGATCTGCGCCAGCTGGTTGCTGCGGGTTACCCAGGCCGGGCTGGCCGGTGCCTTGCTGGCGGCCGGAGCAGCGGCCAGGGCAGCCGGCGGCGCGCTGAGCGCAGCAGGAACGGAAAGGACCAGCGCGACGGCAAGGGCGAGCGGCTTCATGCGGAACTCCGGGGTGGTGGGTGATTGCGAACGTACCGGCTGGGCGGGGGTACGGCAATCGGCCGGAGGTCATGGGGCGGTTCGGCACCGCGATGACGCGCATGGCGCGTCACTACGGAGGCAAGGATGACGTCGTTGCGGACCGGGTGCGCCGATCATGGCGTCGTTGCGGGACGCGCGCGGCGGTCATGTAGTGCCGGGCCATGCCCGGCAGCGCGCGGTCCCGCGCGCGCGCAATCAATCCAACGGCTGCGGCGGGGCCGGCAGGCAGTGATTCTGCTCGCGGCACTCCTGCAGCGCACACACCTTGGCCGCTTCGGCATCATCCAACGCAGTCAGATCAATCGCCTCGGATGTCTCGGTCAGCACATACATGCGCGGGTAATCCCAACGCCCCTCTTCCCGGCGCGCCTCCAGGAACAGCTGGCCCGTCCCCTTGGACCCCTTCAGATCCACCACGAATTCGCTGTACCCCGTGCCGTCAGCGCTGCGCTGCATGTTGCCGCTGGGCAGGTAGCCGTCCTGGATGGGTTCGCCCAGCACATGCCGCAGCTCGATGCTGCAGCGCGCGCGGCGCATCGCCTCCTGGTACGGCTCGCTGCTGCGGCTCCAATGCGACCACTGCGCCAGTGCCAGCCACACCACCCCCACCAGCGCGGCAACGCAGGCCAGCACGCCCAGCGGCATGGCCCAGCGCCAGTGGCGGCTCCACCAGCCGTTGGATGGGGCCTGGGGCAGCGCAGGGGGTGGGGTCATCGGCGTCCTCCTTGAGCCAGGTGAGTGGGCTTACGGGGTCAGGCAGCGACCCAGGAAGTCCTCGGCCAGACGATAACGGTGCAAGGCGTTGCTGCCGGACAAACCGTGCTTCGCCCCCGGGTAGGTCATCAGTTCGAACGGCTGGCCGCGCTTCTGCAACGCGCTCATCAGTTCGGTGGAGTTGGTGAACAGCACGTTGTCGTCAGCCATGCCGTGAATCAGCAGCAGGCGCGAGCGCAGGCCGTCCACATGCGCCAGCACGCGGGCTTCTTCATAGCCCTTCGGGTTGTTGGCCGGCAGGTCCATGTAGCGTTCGGTGTAGTGGGTGTCATACAGGCCCCAGTCGGTGACCGGCGCGCCGGCCACGCCGCAGGCGTACTGGTTCGACGCCTTGGCCAGCAGCATCAAGGTCATGTAGCCACCGTTGGACCAGCCCTGCACGCCAATGCGCGCCGGGTCCACCCACGGCTGCTGCTTCAGCCATTCCACGCCCTTGAGCTGGTCGGCCACTTCCACCGTGCCCTGCACGCCGTACAGCGCACCGCCGAAATCGCGACCGCGACGCGGGGTGCCGCGGTTGTCCAGCGAGAACACCACGTAGCCGCGCTGCGCCAGATACTGGTTGAACAGATGGTCGCCACGGCCGGGCCAGCTGTTGGTCACGGTCTGGCTGGCCGGGCCGCCATACACATACACCGCCACCGGGTAGCGCTTGGACGGGTCGAAGCCGGCCGGCTTGATCAGGCTGTAGTTCAGCTCGGTGCGGCCGTCGGCGGCGGTCAGCGTGCCAAACTCCACCGGGCGCTGCGCATCGAGGTAGCGCGCGTACGGGTGCTGCGGGTCCGCCAGATTGTTTTCCACCAGCGTGGCGATTTTCTCGCCACTGGCACGGTGCAGCGAAATCTGCGGCGGCGTGGTGGTGTTCGACCAGCTGTCCACATACACGCTGGCGTTGCGGGCGAAGCTGGCGGTGTGCATGCCATCAGCCTGCGACAGGCGCTTGATCGCGCCACCGGCCAGCGGCACCGAATAGATCTGGCTTTCGCGGGCCGAGTCCACGCCGGCGCGGAAGTACACGGTGCCGGCGTCTTCATCCACCGCCAGCAGTTCGTCTACCGGCCAGTTGCCGGCGGTCAGCGCGGTGACCGTCTTGCCGTCGGCGGCCACGCGGTACAGATGCTGGAAGCCGGTGCGCTCGGACGACCATACGAAGCCGCCGTCCTTCAGGAAGTGCAGGCTGTTGTGCAGCGGCACCCAGGTTTTGGAGGTTTCGGTGGCCACGGTCTGCTGCTTGCCGCTGGCCAGGTCGGCCTGGATCAGTTCCAGCTTCTTCTGATCGCGCGACTGGCGCTGGAAGGTGAGCTGCTGCGGGCTGCGCCAGTCCACACGTGCCAGGTAGATGTCCGGGTTGGTGCCCAGGTCGACCCAGTTCGGGGTGGCAGCGGCCTTCGGTGCCACCACGCCCAGCTTCACGGTGACGTTGTGGTCGCCGGCCGCCGGGTAGCGCTGCTCGATCATCTCCACGCGGTCGGCATACATTTCGTAGCGCTTCTGCACCGGCACCGGGGATTCGTCGATGCGGGCAAAGGCGATGGCCGAGTCATCGGGGGCCCACCAGTAACCGGTGTGGCGGTCCATTTCTTCGTCAGCGACGAATTCCGCCACGCCGTTGCCGATGGTGTCGCTGCCGTCGCTGGTGAGCTGGATCTGCTTACCGCTGGCCAGGTCGATCACCCACAGGTTGCGGGCACGCACGAAGCTGACGAAGCCGCCCTTCGGCGACAGCTTGGCGTCAGTGGCGAAGCCTTCGCCGTGGGTCAGCTGGCGCACGGCCACCTTGCCCTGCTTGGACAGGTCGTACAGGTACAGCTCGCCACCCAGCGGGAACAGCAGGGTGTGCGCGTCCGGCGACCACTGGTAGTCCACGATGCCGGTCATGGCCGCGATGCGCTGGCGCTCGCGGCGGGCCTTTTCGGCGTCGCTCAGGGTTTCCTCGCCCGGCAGCACCACCTTGGAATCGACCAGCATGCGGGTCTGGCCGCTGGCGATGTCGTAGGTCCACAGGTCCAGCTGGTTGCGGTCGGCCTCCTTGCCCCGCAGGAAGCTCACCTGCGAGCCGTCCGGAGCCACCTTGGGCTTCATCAGGGTCGGGCCCGACAGCGGCAGCGGGCCGGTAATGGCCTCAAGCGTGAGTTTTTCGGCGTGGGCCATCGTGGTGGAGGCAATCATCAGGGCAAGGCTGGCAACAAGGTGGCGCATGGAGGGTTCCGGCGACGTCAGACCCCAATCGTACCGTACCGCCGGGCCTTGCCCGGATATCCTTACCGCTGCCCGAACAGATGCTTGCGCTCTTCCTCGCTCAACGGCTTGCCCGCGTTCGGATTCACTTTCTCCTTCAGCGCATACGCCCGCTGGGTGGCCGGGCGCGCGGCAATTGCCTCATGCCAGCGCTTCAGGTTCGGGAACGCGGCGAAATCCGGCGGCAGCTTGTCGTACGCCCCGATCCACGGGTAGCTGGCCATGTCGGCAATGGTGTATTCATCGCCGGCCAGATACGCGCTCTGCGCCAGGCGCTTGTCCATCACCCCGTGCAGGCGGCGCACCTCGTTGCCGTAGCGCTCGATGGCATAGGGAATCTGCTCCGGCGCATACACGTTGAAATGCCCCATCTGCCCGCTCATCGGGCCCAGTCCCGCCATCTGCCAGAACAGCCACTCCAGCACCGCCACCCGGCCACGGGTGTCAGCCGGCAGGAACTTGCCGGTCTTCTCGGCCAGATACAGCAGGATCGCGCCGGATTCGAACACGCTCTGCGGCGCGCCGCCATCGGTCGGGGCGTGGTCGACCAGTGCCGGCATCTTGTTGTTCGGCGAGATGGCCAGGAATTCGGGCTTGAACTGGTCGCCCGACCCGATGTTCACCGGCTTGATCTGGTACGGCAGGCCCAGCTCTTCCAGCAGCAGGGTGACTTTGTGGCCGTTGGGAGTGGGCCAGTAATACAGGTCGAGCATGACGGCACCTTCGGGTTGGGAAAGGGTGAGTGTATGTCGCAAGCGTCACGGTGCTGTCAGCAGGTTGGGAACAGTTAGTCCTATGGGGTCCTACTCGGGCCTCAGCCGCTAAGGGGACTAAAGGCCACGCGCGTTGGTTTCGTCGGATTCCGATGCCCTGCTTGCGTCGCCGCACTATCTAATGTCGACCGCTGCAGTCTGCGACGCGCTCTCGCCCGAACGCGACACGGGCACCGGTTGAACAGGAGATGGGATGTGCTGATGGACCTCTTTGTGCGGTGGTGGAGAACAGGAACTCGCATTGGCATTCGCATTCACCCGTGCGGACTGCTTCTTGCCGCAGCCTTTGCCGTGACATGTTGGGCCACGCGCCAGGTATCTGTTGACCAGTTCTATCTGGTCGCCGGGCTTCGAGTGGGTGCGCTGCTACTTGTCCCGTCAAGGTATTGGGTGTTCCTCATCCTGGGCGACTATGCACATCTTGCGTACGTCGTTTTTCCGCAGTCGAACGAGCTAGGCCTTGCGTGGTCAATCCTGACACCCGCGTGCATCATGCCCACCATCGCCGTCATCGTGAAGCTGCACCAACCCCTTCTTCAGAACGGGCCGCCCGCTTGGCTGATCTCGCTGGCAGCCATTGCCGCGCTGGCCATCAGCTCAATCAACATCGCAATGGCAGAGCTTCTGTGGCCGGTACCACCTGACATCAGCATCCTGCAGCGCCTTATCCGCTACAGCGTGGGCGACTTTCTCGGCATCCTGACGCTAGCACCCCTCGCATTTGCGTGGAGGCTACGGCACAAACATGCAGCCGAGGTTGGCAGAGTCACGCTGATCAGCGCCGGAGCCGCGGTAGCTATTCCCGCGCTCGGGGTGGCATCAGTGCTTGTCCGTGCCGAACAGCCGTGGCTTTCAAGCAGCCTGCTGTTCGCCATGGGCATGCCGGCAGTACTTCTCACCTGCCTTCACGGCTGGCGGGGCGCTGCTACTGCTGTTTCGCTGCTGAACCTTGTCATCGGCATCAGCATGCCGTCCACAGGGCAGCCATGGTCGTATGACTCAACCACATTCGTAATCCAGCAGATCCTTGCGGTTGTTGGTATCACCCTGCTCTCACTTGGCTCCAGCATCAGCCATCACTTCAACCGGCTTCGCACAGAGGTGATCGCAAGCAGCGAGGTCATCTCGCAGACCAGGAAAGCACATACGGCATCCGAGTTGAGCCTGCGTGAACGAGCAGCAGACATGAACAGAATCGGGGAGGGAATTGATCTCCATCTCAGTGAGACCGCTGACTGGCTCATCCGTCAGGGGCATCCGCGCGTGGCCGAGAATCTGATCAGCACTTCCGCATTCTATTCAAGGAAGTTCCGAGCCCAAGCCAGTCTTGTCTACCCCACAGCATTGGAACATGTGGGCCTTTACCTTGCGCTACAGATCGGCGGCATAAGTGATATCTGGCAGAGTACAGAGCGAATCCTGCAGCCCAGGCTGTTCGGAGATCCGTGTCGTTTGCCTGTTTCGCTTCAGCTCGCCACATATCGTGCCCTGACCGAAGCGGTGTCACTGCTGCTTCAGTGTGAACAGGGTCAGATTCGTGTCAGCGCTCGGTGTGGGCGCACTCGTCTGGGTTCGGGCATTGTGGTTGTGGCTGCCGTCGTTGACCCGGGTCATCGTTTGAGCGACGCCACCATCAAAGCCGTTACGGATCGGCTCGCTGGCAGAGTTCTCAGTCATGGCGGCACCGTAGAGTGCCGCCAAAACCGTATTCGCTTGCTGCTGCGGGATACCTAGGACCCCATCACGGTGATGATGACGGTTCCACCGACCACAGGGAATCCTCTGCTCCCCGATGATGATTAAGCTTGAACTCCGGATTCTCGTAGACGAGGACCCGGCTTGCATCGGCTGGGGGCAGGATGACCCGGTGGGGCAGTGAGATGGGCACTTCGCTAGCGCCCGCTGGGAGTACCCAGAATTCGCCCGCCATTTTTCCGATGACCAGATGAACGCCTCCCGCCACATCGTTGATCTGGATGTACTCCGCTCCGTCACGCTCAAAGCCATAGACGTGCCATTCCGGACTCAAGCTCAGGTCAGGGGCGTCAGGGGAAGAGTTGCCAAGACCAATGCGAACAAACTGAGCCAAGTGATCTTTTCCTGGGCAACACGCAGTTGGAACAGGCATTGAATCTTGAGCAGTCGCGACTTCCGGAGAACTGAAGATCATCAGGACAGTCGCTGCGGACGAGAGAATCGCACCGCGCATGGGCACCTCCAATGAAGGGTTATGGGATATCCGTACAACTTTATGGAGACCCCATAAGAGTCGCTCTGAAGAATCTCTGAGAATCTGGCCAGCCCATACTGGTGATTGTTTCGATAGCTCACCTCCACTTCCAACGGCGAGCGATGGCCCGTCGCACTAATGGGTCGAGTCGACGCCCCAGATCTTCCCGTTCTCGGTCGCGTAGAGTCGCAAGTGGAAATCCGGATTCCGATATACCTCTGAGACTAGGACCGCATCCACTGGCAAAGCGGGGTCGCCGGGCAGAATGACGCGCGCATGCGGATCACCCGCTGGCAGCAGCCAGAACACCCCATCCGCATGGCCGATGATCAGCTGAATCTTCCCGGCGCGGTCGTTTACCTGGAAGTACTCCATCCCGTCACGACTGAAGCCATGCACGTCCCAGTCCGGATGTGCATTCAAAGGCGTAGCCTGCAGTCCGGGATCGCCCAGTCCATTCCGCTGCAGTTGAACGTTTCGATCACCGTCGTCGCCGCAACTGCATCTGGTCTCCATGTCGACGCCCAGGCCATCATTTGCGGCCGCAGTGAATGGCGCTCCGATAAGGAAAGCGGCGAAAACCACCGAAATTTGTCGCTTCAGGGACATATTTACCTCTTTTAGCGTGGTGTGACGGACGCGCATGGGGGAACCTCAGTCCCCCCATCGCGTGTGAAACTGTAGGTGCCGGCCAACACCGTTTCTTTCGTTCGCGTCTGAGATCGGGGGGATTTTGAATCGAGGTTCATGCTGTACCCCCTCCCCTGCCTTGGCACCGTCACCCGCTCCGGGTACCCTTCGGCAACCCCTGCAACCCTATTCAGCCCCATGAGCTCGTCCCCTGCCCGTATCAGCCCGCTTTCGTCCCTGATCTTCGCCTCGCGCTGGCTGCAGCTGCCGCTGTACCTGGGCCTGATCCTGGCGCAGTGCGTCTACGTGTTCCTGTTCGGCAAGGAGCTGTGGCACCTGGTCCACAAGGCCAACAGCATGGGCGAGCAGGAAATCATGCTGCTGGTGCTGGGCCTGATCGACGTGGTGATGATCTCCAACCTGCTGGTGATGGTGATCGTGGGCGGCTACGAGACCTTCGTCTCGCGCCTGCGCCTGGAAAACCACCCGGACCAGCCGGAATGGCTCAGCCACGTCAACGCCAGCGTGCTGAAGGTGAAGCTGGCCCTGTCGATCATCGGCATCTCCTCGATCCACCTGCTGAAGACCTTCATCGGCGCGGGCGCGCTGGATGGCCTGCCGCTGTGCGGCACCCAGGAGTTCTATCAAGCCGTCAGCGCCGTGACCGCCATGGCCGGTCCGGAGGCCGCCAATAGTCTGAAGTGCGCCACCATGACCACCAGCGGCGTGATCTGGCAGACCGTGATCCACGGTGCCTTCATTCTGTCGGCCATCGGTATTGCCTATACCGACAAGCTGATGTCGCACGCGCCGAGCAAGTCGCTGTCGCATTAAGCCCGGTCCGGGTCACGACCAACGGTCGTGACCTACCCGGCAGGTGGTAGGCGACGACCGTTGGTCGTGGCGCGCCGGAATTCCGGCGCAGGCACAGTCACCCACATCAACGCCATGTGATGGTAGATTGAGGCTTCTGGCCGCTGGGCACCGCCCGGTGGCACGGCCCGGCGCGTCGGGAAACGCACCGGGGTCCGGCCGGCCTGCCGTCTCAGGCCTTACGTATCGTCGTTCTTCAAAGGGGAGTTGGATGTCGCACGTCAACACTTTCGCCAAGGCGCGCCTGTGGGTGCCGCTGACCCTGGCGGTGGCTCTGGCCGCCTGCTCGGGCAAGGATGAACCGGCGGCTCCGGCTGCTGGCACCGCGACCGCCCCGGCGGCCGCCCCTGCCGCGGCTCCCGCGCCGGCACCGGCCGTTTCGGCCCAGGTGCAGTCGATGGGCACCGACGACCTGCGCGACTCGGCCAGCAAGGCGCTGCGCGAGAACCGCATGTACGCCCCGGCCGGCGACAACGCCATCGAGTACTACCTTGCGCTGCGTGACAAGACCCCGGACGACGCCTCGGTGAAGAGCGCGCTGACCGACCTGCTGCCCTACACCGTCATCGCCGCCGAGCAGAACCTGACCCGCGAGGACTTCACCGAAGCCCAGCGCCTGGTGGCCCTGGTGGAGAAGGTGGATCCGAACGCACCGGCGCTGGCCCGCCTGAAGCAGGGCGTCACCGGCGGCATGCAGACCGCCCTGAAGCGCACCCAGGAAGAGACCGACAAGGTCAAGAAGGACGCCGAAGCCCGCGCCAAGCAGTTGGCCGACCAGCAGCGCCAGCAGCAGGCGGCCGAAGCCGAAGCGGCCCGTAACATCGCCGCCCAGCAGGACGCTGCCCGCCGTGAAGGCGAGCGCCAGGAAGCCGACCGTGCAGCCGCCGCCCGTCGTGAAGCCGAACAGCGCCAGCAGGCCGCTGCCGCCGCCGCTGCTGCAGCGGCGTCCCGCGCCGCCGCCCCTGCCGCCGCTGCCAACAACCTGCGCCCGGTCAGCACCCCGGCCCCGCGTTACCCCCCGGAAGCCCTGCGCGCAGGTACCTCGGGTGACGTGCTGGTGGAAATCACCGTCGGCACTGACGGCTCGGTGACCAACGCCCGCGTGCTGCGCGCCACCCCGGCCCGCGTGTTCGACCGCGAAGCCCTGAACGCCGTGAAGCGCTGGAAGTTCGAGCCGGTGTCGGCCCCGGTCACCACCCGCCGCACCCTGGCGTTTGCTCCGGGCGGTTGATGGATGGGTCCCGACGGATGATCGGTTGACCCCGGTAGGTACCGACCGTTGGTCGGTACCCTCCAATGAAAAGGCCCGGAGATATCCGGGCCTTTTTTGTTGCGCATCTGGTTCTGATCGCGACACACTCGGTAGTGCCGGCCGCTGGCCGGAACAAGCAGTGCGTAGGCCGGCCAACGGCCGGCACTACCAAATGCAGCCACAGAATTCTGCCCTTATTTGGGCATATTCCACACCTCACTATGTGCCGCAGCACCGGAGGTGGAAAGTGAGCAGGATCATTGAATCACTACGAGAAGATCTGACGACGCTTCATCAAGCAGGTGCGATCAGCAAAGGCACCATGCACCAGTTTGAAACGCTGTTTCCGGCACCGGTCCGTGAGTTCAGTGCGGCTGATATCAAGCAGCTGCGTGAAGCGCTGAACTTCAGCCAGTCGGTGTTTGCGCATCATCTGCATACGACGGCGTCGACGGTTCGCAAGTGGGAACAAGGTGAGACACGGCCTACCGGGCATGCGCTGAAGCTGCTTAATGTCATTGCTGACGAAGGGCTGCAGGCGATTCTTTGAATCGGTAGCGCCGGCCGTTGGCCGGCGTTGCCAGATGCAGCCACGCAGGGCGTGGCTCTACGGGGCGGGTATCGACAGTATCAACGGTCGATACCCACCGCATGGGGGCCGTCAGCCGGAGATCGCCAACCGCTCCTGGTGGTAGCGGCGTACGGCGGCGTACCAGAGGATGGCGGCGAGGCCGAGGCTGGCGGCGAGGTATACGCCCCACATCTGCGGGCTGATCGCTTCGTGGCGGATGATCTTCAGCAGCATCTGGTTCTGCGCCAGGAACGGCACGCCGAACTGCCACAGCTCGCTCTTCAGTGGGTACACCATCAGCGCGTAGCCGGGCAGCATCGGCAGCAGCATCAGCCAGGTCATGTGGCTCTGCGCCTCCTTCATGCTCTTGGACGCGGCTGACAGGAAGGTCAGCAGCGAGGTGCCGATCAGCAGCATCGGCAGCATGATGAACAGCATCTGCAGCATCGGCACGAAGCCCATGTTGAGCTGCCGCGCGGCCGCGCCTGTTCCCAGCTGCGCGCTCAACTTGAATGCCAACAAGGTCAGCAGCAATGACGCCAACCCGACCACACACGCCGCCGCGATCTTGCCGCTCACAATCGCACTGCGCGGGGCCGGCGTGGCCAGCAGCGGCTCCAGCGACTGGCGCTCACGCTCGCCGGCGGTGGTGTCCATCACCAGATAGGCACCGCCCAGGAAGGAGGTGATGGTCAGCAGCACCGGCAGCAGGATGGACAACATCACCCCGCGCTTGGCCTCGGCGGTGGCCAGATCCTGCGTGGCCACATCCAGCGGTCGTGCGACCTGGGCATCCACGCCGCGAGCGAGCAGACGCAGCGCGCCTACCTGCTGGCCGTAGCCGGCCAGCGCGGCCTTCAGGCGTGCGGTCGGCACATCGGCGGCACGACGGGTGCTGTCCTGCACGATCTCCACCAGCGCCGGGCGGCCCTCTTCCCAGTTCTTGCGGAAGTCCGGGCTGATCCGCAGCGCCACATCGATATTCTGGTCGCGGATGGCCGCCGTGAGGTCCTTTGGTGCCTCCACTGCATTCAAACCCTGCGCGGCCAGGAACCGCACCAGGTTCGGCGCGTGCTCGGCCCCGATGGTGGGAATTTCCAGCGGCTTGTCGATCTGGGTCTTGACCCGGGTTTCAGCCAGCTTGCCCATGCCCAGAATCAGAATCGGATACAGCAGCGGCCCCAGCAGCAGGGTCAGTGCCAGCGTGCGGCGGTCGCGGGAAAGGTCGCGCAGTTCCTTGCGCATCACGGTCAACAACGTGGCAAACGCGCTCATGCGTGCAGTCCTTCTTCGCTACCGATGGCCTTGACGAAGGCATCTTCCAGATTCGATTCGCCGGTCTGCGCGCGCAGCTCATCCGCTGTGCCGGCCGCCATCACCGTCCCCTTGGCAATGATCACGATGCGATCGCACAGCGCCGCCACCTCCTGCATGATGTGGCTGGAGAAAATCACGCAGCGGCCCTCGTCGCGCAGCCCGCGCAGGAAGCCACGCAGTGCACGCGTGGTCATCACGTCCAGGCCGTTGGTGGGCTCGTCCAGAATCACGTTGCGCGGGTCGTGCACCAAAGCGCGTGCAATCGCGGTCTTGGTGCGCTGGCCCTGCGAGAAGCCGTCGGTCTGGCGGTCCAGAATGTCTTCCATGTCCAAGGCCTTGGACAGCACCTTGGTGCGCTCGCGGATATCGGCCGCACTCATGCCATGCAGCTGCCCGAAGTAGGCGATGTTCTCGCGCGCGGTGAGGCGCTTGTACACGCCACGCGCGTCCGGCAGCACGCCCAGTCGGCGGCGCACCGCAACCGCGTCTTTGGTGGCGTCCAGGCCGTCCACCAGCACGCGGCCCTGGTCCGGGCTCATCAGCGTGTACAGCATGCGCATGGTGGTGGTCTTGCCCGCACCATTGGGACCGAGCAGGCCGGTGATCTGGCCGTCTTCGGCGTGGAAGCCCACGTTCTGGACCGCCTGGATCAGGCCGGTCTTGGTCTGGAAGGCTTTATGCAGGTTCTCGGCGACGATCATGGTTCCCATCCATTGAACGAGGTGAAGGCCGGCACCGGACTCAGGGAATCCAGGCAGCTCACTTCCAGCGATTTGGCATCGGCGTTGTCCACGAACTGCGCCAGCACGCGCGGCATGCAGCCGGCGTTGAGGGTGCCGTGGCCCTGCCCCTTCGCCACCAGATGGCGGCCGTTGGGCAAGCCCTTCAGCACCTGCTCGGCGTAGCGCGGCGGCGTAACCGGGTCGAGTTCACCACTGAGCAGCAGCACCGGCAGTTCCGTGCGCAGCGGCTGGGTGAAGTCCTTCGGGCGGGTGCCCACGTTCCACGCCGGGCAGGCGGCGAAGAACATGCGCGCCACTTCCGGGCCAAGCAGGGTGTCGCCGGCCGGGGCCGGCTGGTAGCGGTCCGCATCTTCAGCGCAGATCACCGACCACTGCATGCCGCGATTCATCTGCCCGTCCATCGAACGGCCGGCCATGCGGTTGAGCGACATCAGCGGCGCGTAGCGGCCGTGCGCCGCTTCATCGAGCACCACCGGCAGCAGCGAGGACAGTTCCGGCATGTACGAGAACAGGAACGCCAGGCCGGTGACCGTATCGGCAGTGACCTTGTCGCGGTGGGCTTCGTTGGTGCCCGGGTCGCGGTAGTCCACTTCCACCGGCGCGGTGTTCAACGTGGTCATCACGTTGCGCAGCTGGGTGCGGGTGTCCACCGGGAAGCGCCTGGCGCAGGCGGCGTCCTTGCTGCACTGTGCGGATTGCAGCGCGATGGCGTTTTCGAAGGTGTTGGCGAAATCACCGCCCACCACCAGCTCGTTCGGCACCACGCCGTCGATCACCACCGTGCGGGTGTGCTGCGGGAAGCGCGCGGCGTACTGCTGTGCCACGCGGGTGCCGTAGGAACCGCCAATCAGGTTGATCTTGTCCACGCCCATCGCCGCACGCACCGCGTCCAGGTCACCAATCGCCTGGGTGGTGGTGTAGAAGCGGCTGTCAGCGCGCGAGGTCAGGGTGGCGGCGCAACGGCCGGCATACTCGGCCACCACTTCCGGGGTGGCGGAGGCGTTCTCGTCGAACGCCAGCTCCTTGCCGTCCGCATCCAGGCAGGTGAGCGGGTTGGATTTACCGGTACCGCGCTGGTCCACCAGGATGATGTCGCGCTTCTTGCGCACTTCGCGCAGCGCCTGGTTCACCACCGCGGCCACCTCGGTGGCGCTCTGGCCCGGGCCACCGGCCAGGAAGAACACCGGGTCCTGCTTGCCCTCGCCCTGGTTCTCGGTATCCAGCCAGGCGATGTTCAAGCCGATCTTGCGGCCGTTCGGCGCGTCCGGGTTCTCCGCCACCTGCAGGGTGGCGCATTCGGCTTCCACGTTGCTGCTGGCCTGGCTGCTAGTGAGCGTGCAGGGCTTGAAGGTGAGCTGGCCGTACTGGCGCTGGGCCGCCTCGGCGGCGGGCTCCGGCGTGGCCTGGCAGGCGGCCAGCAACAGCAGGGCTGCGCTGGCGGCCAGGGGTCGGGTGGCTGGGTGCATGCGGGTTCACGTCCTTGAGTGAAGTGGTTCAGCATGCCATGACGGAGGGGCGCGGCGGATGTGACAGAGGGCCTGCCCCACTGCTGCCCTGTGGGAAGGCGGCCCTCCCCCCAGAAGCGATTGACGGACGCGCCGCTTGACTTCACCTCACCATGCATCATAATTGCATCACCTACGCATCAGGAGAGCGTCATGGAAACCGCTCTGCGGGTCAATCCAGTCCAGTTCGCCGAGGGCTTTCGCGAGGATTCCATCATTTCGCCCAAGATCTACAGCGAGCGGCTCCATATCAGCGGTATACGCTTGGCGGAACTTGCAGGAGTGCACCGCACGACGGTTCTCCGCGCTCCCGCTTCTGAGAAGCTGCAGGACTTTCTGCGCGACTCGATCAGCGTGCTGACGATGCTCGTAGAGGCCAACGGTGGCGATATGGAACGGGCTATCTACTGGTTCCGCAACGTACCCCTGACCGAGCTGGGCGGAGAGACAGCCGAACGTTATGTATCCGAGGGCAAGGCGCAGGCCATCCGCCGCTACGTCTCGAATCTCTCGGCGGGTGCAACCGGTTGATCTTCACCGCAGTCAAGCTCAACGCCTATCGCGTCCTGACCCCCAAGTGGGCGTATCAGCCGTGTAGCGGCGCGGGCGCGGCAACTGCCGGTGGTCGTTTCAATCGCATAGAACAGTCCGCAGTCTATTTGGCGCTGGAGCCGGAAACCGCCTTGGCCGAATACAGCCAGTCGGAACCCCTGTTTGGACCGGGGACCATCGCATGCTTCCAGATTGAACTTGCACGAGTGGCTGACTTCAGTGCTGGGTATGATCCAGACTGGGACGCGCTGTGGATGGATTGGGATTGTGCCTGGAAGCGCTTGGCATTCATCGACGACATCGAGCCCCCAACGTGGGTCATGGCCGATGAAGTAGTTGCCGGTGAAGCGAGCGGTCTACTGTTCCCGTCAACTAAGCGCCCAGGCGGGACCAATCTGGTCATCTACCCCGATCAACTGCGCGAGGGGGACTCGTTGCAGGTGCACGATCCCGATGGCGCGCTTCCAAGGTCCCAGGACTCCTGGATCCCGGCTGAGTAATATCGTTAGTGCTGCTCGAGTCCCGCTGCGCAACCGCAGCGGGAAGGGCCCTGAGAAACAGTCAGTCGCGAATGCTTAGGTACCAGCGGCCGCCGCGCTTGGCGGTTCTGGCATAGCCTCCAGCGCCTGCACGAACTTGGCGATATTCTCCTGGGTCGCCTGATTCCACAGGTTGATCACCCGCACCTGGGCATTGAACGTCTTGCTTGCGGAGTTGGTCGCAGAAGTCACGATTTCCTTCTCGAACACGACGTCGCCCGACTTACGGTCCACAACGCTGTAAACAGCATCAACGTCGACGGTGTTTGAAAAGCCCGTCGGATTGAACTCAAAGCGCCTGATCTTCGCGTACACGGTCACATTGCGCGAACCGTCATCGCTGAACAAACCGGCTTGGTCCAAAGACGTCTGGATCGCATCGCGCCAGACTGGAGGGAAGGTGGCGTCGAGCATGACCTTGCCAGTCTGAGTAGCGGGATCGGCGATGATCACTGACACCAGCTTCACCTGCATGTCCATCGGCGGCCGGACCGTCCGAGTGATCCCGGTCGGAACCAGGTTGACCTGAGTGGGGGTAGAGACACAGCCCGCCAGAAGCAGACACAGCAAGGGTGCAACCAGATTCTTCATATGTTTCTCAAGATGAGTGATAGACACGGCGAAGCGCCAGCACACGAGGCCTGGAGCAGATTCTCAAGGCGCTGACCTGCCACCGACGCCAATCAACATCGGAGGAGCAGCGGTCCGGGAAACGTGAAACCTGGCGCGGAAAACACCGCTCGATCAGCCACTCCCCAGCGACTGAGTCCGCGCCCGCGACACCCCAGCGGAACGTTAGCCGATGGCCAAGGGGCTGACAAGCGTTGGGCATTCACGCAGAAGGCCCAATCGTTCACGCTGAAAATGGCCACCGCAGATCCAGCCCCTTCTCGTCCCGCACCGCATAGACGCGCTCGTACTCGAACGACAGCACGAAACGGTGCGGGTGCTGCTCTGCAAACAGTTCGATGAACGGGTAGATCTCCGCCATGCTGCTCATCTTGTTGCTGGCGCGGAAGTGGAAGGTCATCGTCAGGCCCACGGTCCAGTTGACCTTCATCCCCTTGGCCAGAACGCGCATTGGGTAGCGGTGCAGGGTCAGGCCGTAGCCGCACTTCGAGCCGGGTAGCAGCCCGCCGGCGATGAGCGGGATGTCCTTTACGCATGCGCCCAGGTCAGTCAGCGTCTGCGTTATCTCTTCCAGCGCTGCGCCCGACTCAATTTCCAAAGCCATCATCAGGCCCATGCCTGAACCTCCTGCTGCCTGTGTGGGTGCGGCCCTGACGGGCGCGGCGGTGCTTGCGCGGCCAGCGTGGGCCGCGCAACGGAATTCGCGATTGAGCATGTTTACGGCAAACCTGTTGGGATGCCGCGTCCTTGCGGGCGGTTGTGTTGGGCGTGCCGTTACCAGTACGCGCGCGGGCGGACCAGATCGACACTCGGGCCGTAGACGCGGTATGCCAGTTCTATGTCGTAGGCATTCTGCAGCTCAAACCAGTACAGCGGTGGGTGACGGAAATGGCGGCCCAACCGAAGCGACAGGTGTGGGTCGATGCCACTGCGGCCCCGCACCACGGCGTCCAGCCGACCCCGGCTTACGTTGAGGCAGCAGGCAAGGTGGCGCACCGAAAGCCGCAGCGGCTTCATATAGTTCGCAAGGAGCACCTTGCCCGGATGCTCGCGGGGCGTGGGGTAGATGATGGTCCTGGAGATGGAGCTCATGGCTGCGCTCCTGCGTTCGAACGCACCCGCCGACCGCGCCGGCGTGGCCGGCTGAAGGCCATCCACGGGGGTGATGCGGCGGCCAGCTCCGCCGCTGGCGAGGGGCGGCCGTCTTCCTTCAGCGCACAGGTGCGCAGCAACAGGTATGACTCCAACAGTTGATTGACCAGTTTGCTGAGGGAACGCCCCTCGTGTTGGGCCGCCGCCTTCAAGGCGGCATGCATCGGCCTGGCAATGCGTATCTGCAACAGAACAAGCTCGCACATGGAATCCTCCCACGATTGGGTAACAAGTGAGTTCAACGAATGGGCAGCGCATAGCGCAGCAACGGCGCGTGGCGGTGCCGATCAGGTGGCCGGGGTTGTGCCCGGCGCTATAAGTCGTGGATGCGCGCGGAGAATGGCAGCGCTAAGTGGCTGAGGGCGCGCGGAAGACGTAATCGAAGGCCTCGAGTGGGCAGCTCGAAGCGATGGGTGAAGGCCCAGAACGCGTACATCACAGACTCCCGGGAAGAGGCCTTTCCCACCATGGGAAAGGCGTCGGGAGGTTAGAGACCGTGTAGCGTGAAACGGCGTGGCTTATTTCCCCCAACATGGGGGGTGTTGTATTCGCCACCTTCCCGACAACGGGACAAACAAATTACACGCTACAGGAGTGCTCTAAGCTCCGGGGCCTACGGTGCCGGAAGTGGAATCGGATGGGAAGTAGGGGAATTCTGCTTTTTTGGCCGTGGCGCGGATGCGCGCCATTGGTGACGTAAGTGACACGAGAATTTGGCGAAATGCGGTGGATTGCGTCGCGGCTGGCTGGGGAATGGCGAAATTCTGGCGCGGTTTCGCGCAACGGCGTTTGGTGACCGTTGTGACAGCGTGGCGCTTTTGACTATCGGTGCGATGCCATGATGCTCAGACGCACGGCGGGCAAGGTCGTCGCGGACCGTGCGGCTGTTCCTTCGGAGTTGAAAGTACCCTCCGATGTGTACGCAAGCTGTGGCTGATCAATGCGCTTGAGGATCAAAGCTGTCTACGAGATCCTGGCCGTTGCATTCTGAGCTCCGCGCGTCTTTCGCCACTGGATCCACGCGATCGCGGCGACGAAGAAGACGCTGCACAGGTAACTGCCTTCCGGCCCCTCCGCGCCACCGGTCAGGGTGTCGGGGCCTTGCGGGCGCAGCGCCACCAGCAGCGCCGGCAAGTGCGCATCGATGCCGGTGACGGGCAGTTCGAAGCCGGTCGCGAGCAACCAGTTCCACCCCGCGTGCCAGCCCATTACGCCCCAGATGTTGCCGGTCCGCAGCGCCCAGGTGCAGGCGAACAGCGAGAAGAGGAACGTGCCGAGCATGACCAGGGGCGGCTGGTGCGGACTGAAATGCAGGAAGCAGAAGACGATCGACACCAGCAGCACTGCTACCGCGACATTGGTCTTGCGAGCCACCACCGACAGCATCCAGCCGCGGAAGATGACTTCCTCCACGCTCGCCTGGAACATGAAACTCAAAAGCAGCAGGCCGATGTGCAGCAGACTGACGGGCGATCGCCAGGCCTGCCCCAGGCCCGTCGCCTGCATGCCGCCAGCCATCCAGATCGCGACTGTGACCAGCGCGATCGTGCCGAATCCTACGGCCAGTCCGTGCAGGAAGGTTTTCAGCGGTGCCGGACCGGTCAGCCCGATACTTGCCAGTGAGCGCCTTTCGACGAAGCGTACCCAGGCAAGCACGGCCGCCAGCGTCGGCGCGAAGCCGATCCACAGCAGCGCATGCAAGCCAGCGAGGCCGATCGGATCGCCGCGCGGCGTCGACCAATGCTGCGACTGCATCCACCCGTCCAGCGCGATCACCGGTACCGCATTGAACAGGATCATCAGGATCGGCGTCAGCCAGGCCCAAGGCAGCCAGCCGCGGGCCGGATCGGGCGAATACAGGGCAACGGGGGTCATGCGGGGCTCGAGGTCGGCGTGATCGCCGCTGCACGTTGCCACCCGCGCGGGGATGTGGCAACCCGTTTGCGACCAAGCCACGGAAGCCGCCGATGAATCACCCGGCTCGCCGACCAAATGGCGCTGAATCGGCGCCGTGGTGTCCGCCAAGCCAAGCTCAACAGCGTGGCCAGGCAACTAAACGAGAGGCCACGCAAGAGCCTGGACTGCCAGACACCGATCGTTGCATTGACCAGTTGAAGCCGGCGTCGAAAGCGGCCATTACCAACGGTCGGCACCTCCGACCTCCCCGAACGTCCACTTTCGGCCAGGAGCGGACACTTGGCCCCAGCGCGCGGGACAGTTAAATAGCGCAGCAAGGCCGCTTGTGACTAGAGGCAGGCCCCAGCGTAATTACAGCCATTGAATAGTAGGATAAGAAGTGCAGCGGGGATGGAGAGGACGCCACCAGTCGCAGCAAGAGCTGCAGCGCGGCGGGCCCCACCAGGAACAACATAAGCAGCTGCCAAGGCTATGAGTACAGGTGTGGCGAGAACCAGCATCCCGCTTGGGTAAACAAGTCTCTCTCGTATCGTCCACGCAAAGGAGTCCGGCCAGTACTGCCCTGCCGGTCCTGGATAGGCAGACGATGCCGCCGCAGACGCGACGATGATGACCAAGGCTACCGCGAGAAGCAAGACAAACGGCCATCGTAGTCGAGGCCAGCGTTGACGCAGATGGAATGCACCTACCACTCCGACGAAGATACTTATGACGATGAGTAACGACACGGCAACGACCAGTTTTTGCATGCCGCTCATAGTTGCACCAACTCCTGATTGGGCGGGGATGCCGACTGGAGCATACCGTCGAATGGCTGCTCGGCGTCGATAGCGGTCTCTAGCACTCTTGGTCGCGTTGTCTGGCACTCGCATGTCTGCTTCCGGCCAGAAGGGGACATTCAAACTCTTGGAACTAAACTGAGCCGCGAAGCGACTTTGGATTGAATGAATTGCTAGGCGGAATCTTTGCCCGTGCCTGCCCTTTTTGCAGCACGCTGCTCGCCCTTTAACCTTCCATCTTGAACCACACGGATCTGATCGGAAACGACCGCGAACCAGTAAGATCCGATCCGAATTTCGGGCAATAGGCCGCTTTTCGCTGCTCTGCACAAATATTCTCTTGCTTCCTTGAAGCTTCGTCGCTGCGCATCACTGGTAGCTAAAGCATCAAGTTTCATTAACTCTGATAGCATAGTCTCTGCGCGTTGACGGACATCTTCTTCTGTCATTGGCTCACTCATTGCGTGATCTACCTGACTACCTAATAGACTGACCCGAGGGCGCGGCGATAAGACTCGCCCACAAAGTACCATTAAATTAGATTTCGCCTTGATGCAACTCGATCTAAGGGCGGCTGGGTCCGGCTAACAAGGCAGCGTACAAACGCCCCCAGTCGTAAGGATTGGTGGCGGCACCATTGGCCACTTTGGGTCGGGTGCTGCCATGCCGATCCCGCGATTGCTTCCGGCCAGTAGCATGCATCTAATCTCAGGAATGATCCTGGATGAGATCCAAGTGTGAGCCCACCTCGACCCGCCCGCCTGCCAACGGGACTGTGACCATTGCCGGTGCTGAAATTGGGATTAACCATCGCAATGCTGGCTGCAATCTCGAAGCACCTAGGTTGAGATACGCGCACCGCAACAGCTGCACCACGCTTAGACGCGCATTGCTGAAGCAGCACTAGCAGCCAGATGATCAACTACGCCACGTCCGTGATCACCTTAACTCCGTGATCAAGCATCGACTGCTTCGCGGCTGCATAATCAGAGCTATTCGATATCAGCAGGGCCATCTTGGTTGCCTGGTTGAAAATCAGATACTGCGGCTCCTGATCCCTGTCCTGCAAGTTCGTGTGCAGTAGTGCCCAGCCCTGGGCACTTCCGTCCCAGAGATACCTGTACTCGTTACTCATCCGACGGGGTTCCTGGTTGAGGCGTGTCCAGATGACTCAATCCAGCCAGTGAGGATCTCCCCTGCAAGATCCAGCCCTGAAAGGAAGTCTGCTTCATCAGCGTCATCACATGAGACAACGATTACCACCCCACCAGCATCCCCCTGGACAACCTCGTCGACTGGAATAGTCATGTCCATGCCCGCCGAGATCGGCAAACTGAGCACGCTACCTCTTTCAACACATGCACCATGAACCCTGCAGTACATGACGAACCGAGTCTCGCCCGCCTCCTGCAGGACCTGAGTCCCATCAACGTGTATCTGTGTCACACCCAGGTCCTCGGCGCTACCAAATGGAAGCTTCATGAACGTCCCCAACTCCACACCTGATGACCCTCATGCTTGTCGGCCAGAGGACGGCCCATTGCCCTCATCCGGCAACGCAAGAAGTTTGGCTCAGCCGAACATTACTTCCCCACGCTCTTCATGAATTCCTCCATGAATAGACGTTTCGGCCGCTTAGCACACGCATCCACTGTCTTCTGCGGCGCAGATGAGAGTTTGCCAATACTGGACATATCAACTCCGCCAACGGTCGTAATCACCGCCGTAGCCATGTTGAATATGTTCATTTCATCCGCAGGCTTGGCGGGAAAGTTGGTTGCGAAGTACGCGAGATCAGTATTGAACTGGGCGCAGGTCTTCAAATGAAGATTGTTCACGCTGTCTTTGTAGAATAGAACCGGCAAGAGAACGGCCTTGGCCACCTTCTGGGGATTTGCCTTAAGGCCTGCCACTACTTTTATCGCAGCCGCATCGAGTTCGGCGGAGCCAGATGGCTCAACGAGGACTGAAGGAGCGAAAGTTCCATCGACACGAACCTCGGTTGAGAATACCGCTTGACCTTGGACTCCCTTGTCTGCCAGCTCTAGTGGATAGTGAGCGGAGCCCGCGATAATCATTACGGGTCGCAAGCGCTCTGGTGCCTCGGCTGATTGCTGACCCGCGGCTACCAGAGGCACGGCCAGCAGAAAGGCAACTACATGCTTTACGTGCATCAACTCCCCCCGAGTTTAAATGCAGACAGGACGTGATCTGGACCTGACGAGGATATCGCGCCAAGGATGCGACCACAATCCATGAAGCCATTGGCCCCTAGTCCGTGCCGGGCCCGTTTCTGAGCTTCCTGTTTGGCAGGCGGTAGGTGATAAGGACGGAGTGATTCTTGATAGGAGCTCGACTGCTCGCCAGCGCCCAGCCGCAGTCACTGACTGGCTTCCTGTCGCGGTTGTGGGCGCGGCACCTAGGTAGGCACACGAAGCGCGGGCTACTTCTTGCGAACAAAAATGTGTTCCCGGTGATACGCCATGTACGTATCAATGCGCTCGTCGCAGATCCGCAACGCCATTTCGGGCCGGATGCCAAGTGCCTGCATCGACTCCACGCTCATTACCGGGGAGATCATGATTGAACCGTCCTTCGCGAACGACACATAGCCCCGATCAAATGCCCTGTCGAGGTTGGGCGTCAGCGGTAATCCGTTGAAACCGTCCAACCGCTCATTGGGGTTCGCACTTTTCCACGGCTTGATGTGGGAAGCGACCAGGAGGCAAGTATCCGGCAACCCGCTTACTGCGCAACTCCCACCCCAGAACCGCAACGTCGCGTTCCGGAAACGCCCTTGGCCACGGCGGCTGAGCATCATCTGCCTGATCTGCGTGTCATCCAGTCCGTAGTCCCGCGCGAGTCGCTGATCGTCAGGCGTTGGCGATTCCATGACTTCGCTGTCGGTCCCATCTCGGGCCTCAACCCATCTCATCTCAAGCATCGCCTGCGCAACTTCTTCCCGAAGCCGCCATTGGCTATTGTTCAGTGCGTCGCGTTCGGAGGTCTGCGCAAGCGCCTGCAGCCAGTCGACGTACTGTCCGTGCTCAAGATCATCCGGGGCGCGGGGCAGCTCGCCAGCAACTTCACGAGCCAACGCGCCATACGCGTCATCCGCAGCCCTGTGATCCGTGTAGCCCAAGGCGCTCGCCAGCTGCACTATCGAGGTCGTCGCGTCAGGCGAGTAGTAATGCGCAACGAGCCAGCGCCGATTGATGTCCGACATCTCGATTCGATAGAACGCATGCCGGTAGTCGTCCGCGGTCAACGGCAAAATTTCGAGCGGCCTGGCACCAATAGGCTTGCCCGTACCATCCACGGCCGCGTCCATAGCGCCTGCCGTGCCGTACAGGCCATAACGCTTGAGTCGATGAACCGGGTCATCCGGTGGGAGCGGCGTTTCCGCATCTAACATGCTTAGGTTGTCGAGGCGGTAGCGCAGATTGAGGATGTGCGGAGCGGGGCCCGTTTCGTCCAACGCCTCTGGACGTCCGCCTGCGGCTGCGACCTCGGCGCGCATGGTGTTGAGCCAGCCAAGCTTTTCATACGCGGCAACCGCCGCCTCTGCAGCCCGGTCATCCAGGCATTCCACATCTCGAATCTCGGCTACCGCGCGCCGATCGCTGGGCGCGGGCATAGTGAACAGTCGAAGGTTGAAAAGCTTACCCTCCCGCAGCAGCTTGGCGCGGCTGTTGTTCACGCCCTGCACGAAGGCATAGCGCCAGCCGTCAAACTGCCATTCGTCTCGGAACAGCCAGTCTTCGTGGCCAAAGCCATTCTCGTTGCGGTATGTATCGCCGGCTTCCTGCACTTCCCCAGCGGTGGCCGGTTTGCGCCAGTGATGGCTGTTATAAGCAAGCCTGGTGACGTAGGTCGTAGCGGCGGACGAGGGCGCGTTATCTGGGTTTGTCGATGCCCGATCCGTATCCTGTGATCCAGTCTTTCCCGTGAGGCCCCCTTCGTTCCGCATCAGCAGACAATCACCCGTTGACAAATCGTATTCCGCAACCGTCCACGCAGCGGGATCAAGCCTCCTGCGCTCTACCTTCGACGACTGCGCGTTCTGTGCCACCAGATCGGCTTGCTCGCCGTCCACCACGATGACCCTGATCGGCGACTGCTTGCGGAACGCCGTCTGCAAGGCCAAATCCAGGGCCCTGGCACGCTTGGCGACAGCCGATCGCCCTGGCAATGATTCGTGCTTCTTGGCGACCTGCCAAAGGTTCAGGCGCTGCCGCACCGACCCATCTGGCTCCATTCGCATATTGTCAAACCACAGGCATGCGACTGACGGCATCCCTTCTTGGTTGAACACCCATTCGTAGCAGTACTTCGGGTTGGATGCCGGATGCTTGCCCGCGTAATTGGCCCAGTCGCTAACATCCAGTCCAGCCTCTGCTACAAGGTCCATCACCAGAGAGCGCTGGGTTGGCCTCAACTCTTCTAGTATCACGATTTCGGGTCCCCTTCGATTCACATAGCTCCGTCCGGGAGATGGCGCGCCCGTCTGCAGACGGAAGCAGGGGGCTGAGGGAATTTCACGCTGATGTCTGGCAACCCGTCAACAAGACATTTCCAATTCAGCCCCTAAGTCATGTGCGGATTGGATGGTATCTCCCTGTAGGCCCAGTCATTGGCGGTAAATCCCCCCAAGTGTGAGCAGGGTCGTCCGTGCCCTTCCACAAGGTCAAAGAATAGAGTGGTAGTTCCCCAGTACCTTGGTGGTTTGAACCAAGCCTTGGCATAGCAGGGTGTCGAGGTAGCGGTCCACTTCCATCGGTGGATTCTTCAGCTGGGCTCGCTGACGCTGTGCCGCCGACACAACTGCTGCCGCATCCAAGTCCAGGAGATTGCCTACGAACTCGTCGGGATGTTGCGATTCAATGCCGTATGGGGCCAGCGCATCTTCCGGAAAATCCTTCTGATTGAACGTCACTATCACGCTTGCCCCGCAGCGAATCGCCGCTGCCAGCACATGCCTGTCGTCTGGGTCGGGCAAGGTTAGTCCGGCGATTAGCTCTGCATAGCCCTCCACCAAACCGTCAGGAATAGCGCGATCCATCAGATCGGACGTCCGGTTGACCTGGTCCTTGGTGAGATCGGGGCGGTTGATCAGCAGATTGCGCTTCCATTCCTCATGGATGTCCTGGCTCCAGCGCGCCCGAAATCTCCCTGACAGGCCAAGCCACATCAGGAAGTCACGCAACGGTGCGGGATAAAGAACGCACGCATCGTAGACAACGGTGAAGGAGGAATGCCTCACTCGTACCCCATTCCCAACTCCTGTGACTGTTGCGCGAGTTCAGCCATCGCCTGCTCGCTGGCTCGCTCGCGTGCTTCCTTGTATTGCATCAGGTCGGAAAACCTCACCCGACGGTGTTTGCCGGTCCGGTGAAATGCCAGCTCTCCCTCTTCAAGCAATTTGACGAAGTGGGGGCGGGATACGTTGAGCAGATCGGCCGCCTCTTGGGTGGTCAGTTCCGCGTGCACAGGCACAACCTTCACCGCGTTGCCATCGGCCAGTTCAGCCAGGATATCCACCAGTAAACGCAGCGCCGAGGTGGGAAGTTCCACTTGGTGCGGCCGCTTCTGGTCGTCAAAGATCTGGATGTGCTGCGTTTCGACCTGGGTGGCCAAGTAGGCTGCCAAGGCACGCCGACCCTGCACGGCCGCCCTCACCTCTCCCTCGGCGGGCAGGCTCAACAGCTTGGATTGGACGGTGGTGGTCATGGTGGCTCCGAGGGTTCGTACACGGCACTACTCTATTCGAAATATTCGCAATTCGCAATAATCGAAATGAGATTGCAGGGGCCGAGGCCAGATATCAGGGGAGCCGCCCGCCCCCGTCGGATTGGGAAAAAGTGTCGTGAGTGGCCTTCACCGCTGCGGCGCAAGACTTCCGAGTGTTACCGCTTGAGGCCCGGGAACGGATCGAATCCAGGAGTGTGGAGGCCGTCTGGAAAGGCCCTCAGGCAGTCCATGATTTCGTGGAAGCGGTCAGGGTTCAACACCACTACGTCGCCTTGCTTGAACCATTGCAGGACCTCGAAGGGCTTCGAGGTCTCCACCCGGCCACCCGCGTGCAGAAGACTGTTCCTCAATTCGCCGTATGTCGGTGAAGAGGCCACAGGTGGCCTCAACGTGGTCATGCAGGACGTCTATGGCCTGCTTCATCTGAGACACCTGCTCGCCGCATCGCTGCATCTGCTGCGGGGTAGGCCGTCCGTGCATTGGGCTTATCCGTAAGGGGGCTCAGGCGAACCCTACCCCCACTGCGGCACGAACTCAACGGAACTCAGGTGTCCTCGGTATCTTTTTCGGCTCTGGTTGAAGAAGTGTTGAAATCGACGCGTGGACGGCGAACGGATGGCCGCCCCATCTCAGCCCGATGTGAGTCCGAGTTCTTTGATTTTGCCCCAAGGCATGATCGTGACGCCGTCGCATTCGCCCGGGAGTACGCCGCTGTAGTCGGCCTTGGCGACAATGCCATGGCCGTTGCTCCCGCGAATTACAGCAGCTCCGCTGTCTCCCGGAGAGCACGCCAGTGATGGACCTTCAACACGTATCCAGGTGCTCGCACAGGGAAGGACTTGGCCGGGTCCGCATGAAACCCCCGGATTCCACTTGAGATCAACCACCTTGCCGCAGCTCCACCCGGATCGAACTCCTCGAAAGCAGAGTTCTTGCCCCTCTTCCGCACTATCCCACATGAGCATAATGCTCCGAGTGTTGTAGTCCGACTGAGAGGTCGCATATACATCTCTGAGTGGCGTATGGGTGCCGGCCGTATGCCATTGCACGTCATGACTTGCATCATCAATGCCGTCAACGTACGTCAACGGCGTGGAGAACTTGCTCGGCTGACCGTAGTTCCCGTAGATCAATGCGTCGGGGCAGTGAGCGGCCGTGGTTATGCCCTTGCGGCCGGTCGCGGTATGCTTCACCGGGAACCCCGTAGTGCAGTAAGAGTTGTTGTTCTGAAGAACGGCACCGCCCATGATGTAGGCTAGGTTCTTCGACTTTGACATGTTCGGCCTGAGAGTGACTGACATGCCCAACACCCGTTCAAGCTTCCTGACAGTCGGTCCCAGCGCCTCAACTTGCTCTTCGTTGCCCTCAATGTGGACGATAAGCAGGTCTTCACCAGGGCGGCCCATGTAGCCCGTGACACCGGGTATCGCGCTGAAGATTAGATCCCTGTGCTTATCGACGATCTCATAGAACTCTTCCTGGGTGCGCCTGTGCCCTGTCTCAATCACGACGCGAGTTGTTCCGCTTTGCGTTCTCAGCGTCCTTCCTTGAACGGGCTCTGAGCCCTTCAGCTGGACCAGGATGTGCTGATCCGGCGATTCTTGAATGGATATGGCGGTCAGTCGCCCTTCGAACTCTCGCCTGAGGTCGGCCATCGGCTGAAGTTTTCTGTCTGAACCGCCAGCCGGTTGATCGCGTCGTCAATGGAGACGTCCGGGTGCTCGGTGACGTAGCTCTTCACGAGCACCTGCATCTCCTCGCCCAGCTCGGAGTAGGCATCAGGCACCTGTGCCCATGCGTTTGTCGAAAAGAGAATGAAGAGTGAACTGCCGAGAAGCTTCCGTTTCATGAATGTATCCGCGTCCTTGTAGGTGGATTCCAGCGCGATTCAATGTCGCTGGAGGGACACGCTAGCAGCCATAGGCGGCCTATGCCGTGACCGCGCGCACAAACGAGGGGTTTTGGTTTTTGATCTTCGGATCCAGGCGCGGCAGCCCGAACCAAAGCAATCAGCTGTGGAAGCTCTTCGCTGGAGGACGACCGTGCTTGCGCTCCACAATGGAGCAATAGCCGCCGCAGAGTGCTCCTGCCAGTACGCCGGCCCCGGGGATGATCCAGTTCCACTTGGGTGCACCGGGGTTGATCAATGCGATCACCACCACGGCCATCGCGCTGGTGAGGAAGCTCGCGCCGGCACCTATAAGAACGCTCTGCAGGAGGTTCAACGTACGTCGAGAAGCCACGAAGGCGAAGAGCAGTCCGGAAGCGACCGCTGGTAGTGCCCCCACAACGTAGCCGCCGATGATGAAGAGAAGGACCATCAGGATCATGCCGGAGCTGAAGATCTCGGACAGCGCTTGTGGATAGTCCAATTCCGCCAAGAGCAGAATGAACATGCAAAGGCCGCCGTTCACCGGACCCAATGCGAAGAAGATGAGTGTGTTGCGCCTCATGGCGTTGGTTTGTCTCATGACCGCGGCTCGGGCTTCAGTTGTGCCGTAAGCCAAGCCCGGAACTCCTGCTCATTGACTGGATTGGAGTGATGCCCCCACTCGTTCCAGAATCGGTCAATCATTGTGGTCCAATCTCGAGCGATCTGGGCGATCGCCGAGTGGCCGCCTACGAACTTGGCGGCTGTGGCGAGTTCAGCGGCACTTCCATATAGCTCCTGGATGGAGCATGCACCATGAAGGTAGCGTTGCCCGCTTTCTAGCATTTCGCGGAACTCTCTGATTTCAGTGACCAAGCATGTCTCCTGCTATGGCTCAGCGCCGTGCTGATCATCATCGGCATCATAGGTGTCCAAGCCAAGGGTAATGCCGCGCTCACCAAGGGCAAGCAAAGCCTTCGCCGAAAGGTACATTCCGTCGTTGCTACTGCCCATGAAAAGGCCACAGAACAGATCAGGCTCGAAGCGTGACAACGAGGCCCATATGGAGAGATCCTGAGTGAGCTGCTCCAGAATTTCGAATATCTGACCTTCCAGGTCCTCGGGCTTTCGTTCGGCCGCCCTGAGCCGCCAGCTTCCGGTCTTGGCAATGCGCTTGATTCCGGAATGCCTCCCTACAAGCTCTTGCCCCCTGTAGTGCGATTCCGTTGGCTTGGCTCCGAGCAAGGCGCTGATTTCATCGGGCACAAGCTCATCGCCGAAGAACCGCAGTGCTGCCATGGAATGATCGAATGCTCCCATTGGACCCCTACCGCCTGTTTAAGGGGCTCCAAGCCCCCCTCCAGGCTAGGACGGTAGCAGAAACAACAAACCCCCTTGCGGGGGGGCGCGGATGCCCTTAGGGATTGCTCCCGTCAAACGACAAAGGCCAGTAACCAATGGTGGCATCTGAACACTTATCGCGCGGTGTCGGAAGCCGGGCAAGCCCGGCTCTACGAGCCATCGCACGGTCTTGGGAGGGTTCTGGGCCAGTTTTGCGGGCCGCTGCCACGTGCCGATTGGGTGCCGGCTCCCCTTACGCCATGATCTTGGGTCACCTAGTCGGACAATGTCCGCCCGGGCGAGGTCAGCTCAAGCAGAGGGCCGCACAGCCGCGGCCCTCTGCTTCATAGCCTGAATGACGCGTGGTGCGTGCCCGCAGTCATTCCAAGGGACGGCGCGACGTTTGCAGTCCGCCGGCGAAGGTGTTCAGCAGGCTGGCGGCGCGCTGGTCTGCAACCGCAAGCTCCGCTTGTGAGAGTTTCAGCGTGCCGATTTGGTCGCCCGCGCGCGAGTCTCCTAACAGGTAGGCCACGCGCAGGTAGGCCGCGCTGTCGACGAGATTGCGGTTGTCGTTGCTGTTCCAGTACGCCTCTGACAGGCCGTAGTAGGCATAGAGGTTGCCCGCAACGGCCTGGTCGTGCAGAAGTAGCGCGCCTGAATGGAACTTACCCGGCTCGAGAGACAGCTTGCTGGCGTAGACCACCTTGGCGCTTGGACTGCCGGCATCAGCCTCAGCCTTGACCTGGCTAAGGGTCAATGCCTTCAGTCGCTGTTGCTCATCTTTGGTGGGGTAGCCGTGCTCAACCAGCCAACGCGCTTCCTCCACAGATCTGGCGCGCAGTGGGTCGGCTCAAGCGCGGCAGCTTGGGTCCGCCGCATTGCATACATAGGCGCGCAGCTTGGCGTCTGAAACATTGGCGGCGTTGGAAACCGAAGTAGTTGCATCTTTAGCCACTACTGGCGCAGTGGGCTCGGAGTTCGATGCCGTCGAGGCTTCACCGGCAGCGACCGCTGGCTTTTCCTCGGATTTTTCGCCGCATGCAGAAAGCAGAAGAACGGAAGCGAGTAACGAGGAAGGCAGGTGGAGCTTCATAGGTCTGGATCCAAATTCTAGTGGGCGTCACACTGGTTCACTTCGTAAGCCTGCCACCAACGGGAGCACTTCGCATCCTCAGTGACGATCCGGATCTTGTTAGCTACTTTGATCCGGCGGGTCAGTCGGAGGTGCACAGCGTGCTCAGCTGGAGTTGCCTGTTAGGCTTTTACCATGTGCCAAAGTGCATGACACAGCTCCCATTGCTCACAAGCCGGATTGAGAATAGATCCGTCAGGCTGCAGTTCTGAGATATTGAATCCCTCTTCAACGTCCTCGTAGTACAGGGCGATGTTGCCTGTTCTGGCCACCACGAAGACGGTCTCGACGGTGCCCAAGCGCTCAATCTTGGCGAGGTAGGGTACGACCTTGCACTGCTCAAAGAATCGTTGCTGCTCGGTTGAGCATTCAGAGAGCTGGCTGACTACGAGTGCTTCCAGTTCTTCTGCTGAAATGGGTTGCCAAGTGTCCATATGGTCCAGTCGACGAAGGTAGCAGAGAAAACAAACCCCCTTGCGGGGGTTTCGCGGATGCCCTTAGGGATTGCTCCCATCAACTGACTAAGGCCTAGAACCAGTGGCGGCATCTGAACACCTGAGGTTGGGCCTCAAGCTCCGTATACATCCAGACGGGTTGATGGTACTTCATTGGCGTTCGCGTGATGGTGGTTGATCCGATTTGGGGTGGAGCGGGCTTGGTGATGCTCGCCCTACCCCGGTGGTTTCAGGGCCGTCGCGCGGGGTGGGAAGCCGGGCAAGCCCGGCTCTACGACGCACCGCGCGGTGTTGGAATACGCATCGCGCGGCGTTGGAAGACGCTTCGTGCGGTGTTGGGGCCGGGCTAGCCCGGCCTTACGAAAGACTGGTTTGCTCAATGTCGCGTTCGACGGGCCTCCGCTGCTTCAGCGATCTCAATGAAGTGCTCCATGAACTCGATGATGATTTCGTCGGGATGCACGTTCCACCTTCTCGCAAGCCGGCGCAGTGCGAACAGCTGCTCTTCTTCGATCAGGAAGTCCATATCCACCAGTTCGCTCACGCGTCGGCCCTCCGCTGTCGCTTGGCCTTGGATGGCAGCGTGTACGAGCCCACCTGGATGTACGGCACGCCGTCCTTGCTCATGCCGTCGGCATCGAGCTCGGGCACTTCGGATGCCTTCACTGGTACCAGCAGGAAGCTCTTCTCGCCCAGGTCCACACGCAGCCATGTGCCCGCGCCCATGCCGGCATCGGCAAGCCATTGGCCTTCCAGATGCATGCAGGGTTCGTCGTAACCCGGTGTGCCGGGGATGTCGGACACCCGCCCCATGGTGACGATGTAGCTGATCTCTCCGGTATCGGCATCGATCTTGATTTCCTGGCCGCCGCGGATGCCGTGGTTGGGGGTGTCGTCCCAGTTGATTGTCATGGTGATTCTCCCGTTGGATGTGTCTTCGCCCGGATGGCGAAGCGAGTGGGAGCGTTGGAGTTTTTGATACGAAGTTCCGACGCTCCGCCGGAACACCCTGCATCAATGCGACGACGTTGGGAATGCGATTTTTTTGCAGTGTGTGTACGGTGTTTCGGTACACCGAATGCGGGTTTGACGTTGTTGGCGCGTTATTTGTTGTATAGCGTGATGTGGGGCACGTTCTGGCGTGTCGTTGGCGTCAAAGTGGTGTCGTTTGCGACGGTTTTTTAATTTTGATGTTTGTTCGCGAATGGGCGAAATATTTTTTGTGCGGCCGGGATGAGTGGCCTATTGCGACAAAGGCTTTGGTGTTGAGCTGTGGTTGGCGGTTCGCCTGCTGGATTCCGAATCTGGGTTCATGAGGTTGCCGGGCATGGCCCGGCACTACAGGTCAGAGCTCGCGGGTGCGATACGTGCACGGCCGCGAGGGTCAGGCATGTCACCGCTTTAGCGGGTCAGCCATTTGCGCAGGCGTCCTCGCGCTTGGTCGGTGGTGTAGTGGCGGCCGGATTCGATGTCTGCGCGGCCGCGCTGGATCTTGGTCAGGACGTGGGCGCGGTAGGTGGCTTCGTTGGTTATCGCCACGCCGGCGTGTTGGTTGGGTGCTGCGGGTGCCGGCCAGCGGCCGGCACTACCGGGGTTGCTGTCGTTCATTTGGGTCCACGGGCGATGTTGGGGTTCATGGGGACCAGGCGAAGCCCGGTGCCAATATCCATGTTGTTCGCCGTTGTGGCCCCCCGGGCGGGGATCGCGAGCGGATTGGGTCCGCGAAGCCACGCAGGGCGTGGCTCTACGGGGTCCCCCGGGGTCACTTGCTGCTGACGTATTTCTCGCGGCGGACCTGGGGGTTGGGCAGGCCGGCTTCTTTCAGGGCCTCGAAGGTGGCGTCCACCATGTCGGGGTTGCCGCACAGGTACGCGATGTCGGTGGCCGGGTTCGGGGCGAATTCGGCCAAGTGCTGCTGGACGTAGCCGTGGCGGACGTCGGGGTGCGAGTTTTCCGGCAGTTCGCGGGATAAGCACGGCACATAGCGGAAATTGGCGTGCTGTTCGGCGAAATTATAGAAATCCTCGCTGTACAGCAGCTCACCGGGGGTGCGGGCGCCCTGCAGCAGCACCACTTCCACCCCGCGCTCGGCCATGGCTTTGGCCAGCAGCGGCAACATGGAGCGGTACGGGGTGACGCCGGTGCCGGTGGCAATCAGCAGGTAGCGGGCGTTGTGGTCGCCGGGCATGAGGCAGAACCGGCCGTACGGGCCGCTGGCCTGCACGTGGCCGCCGATGTCCAGGCCCTCGAACAGGGCCGTGGCGGCCCCGCCGGGTACGAAGCTCACCGCGATATCCACTGCCTCCCCGGCCCCGATGGCGTGGTCGTGGATGGTGGCCAGCGAGTAGCTGCGCTTGGTTTCGGTGCCGTCAGCGTAGTGAAAATGGACCTGGATGAACTGGCCGGGCTGGAAATCCAGCGGCTGGCCGTCATCACGCAGGAACTGGTAGTGGCCGACGGTCGGGGCCAGCATGTGGCGGCCGACCAGCTTGAGGGGGAATTGAACAGGCACGAATTTGGGAAACAGTGTGTAGCCGGGGCAAGCCCTCGGGGGCTTCTATAATAGCGGCTCACCCGCCCCACTCCAGCGCCGCCCTTGGGCGCGAAGGCAAGAGCTTGGCTTCCCAGACAAACAACGCCCCCGCCCTGCGGGTGCGCGACCTCCGCAAAACCTATGACAACGGCACCCAGGCCCTGAAGGGGGTCTCGCTGGACGTGGCCCCGGGCGACTTCTTCGCCCTGCTGGGCCCGAACGGGGCCGGCAAGTCCACCCTGATCGGCATCATCAGCTCGCTGGTGAACCTGAGCGAAGGCCAGGTGGAAGTGTTCGGCAGCGACCTGGTGCGCAACCGCAGCGCCACCATGCGCCTGATCGGGCTGGTGCCGCAGGAAATCAACTTCAACCTGTTCGAAAAGCCCTTCGACATCCTGGTGAACTACGCCGGCTTCTACGGCGTGCCGCGCGAGGAAGCCGAAAAGATGGCCGAGGTTGAACTCAAGCGCGCCCACCTGTGGGAAAAGGCCCAGGTGATGAGCCGCACGCTGTCGGGCGGCATGAAGCGCCGGTTGATGATCGCCCGCGCGATGATGACCCGCCCGCGCCTGCTGATTCTGGATGAGCCCACCGCAGGCGTGGACATCGAGATCCGCCGCGACATGTGGCGGGTGCTGAAGGAGATCAACGCCGCTGGCACGACGATCATCCTGACCACGCATTACCTGGAAGAAGCCGAGCACCTGTGCCGGCACCTGGCCATCATCAACCACGGCCAGATCGTCACCCAGGGCCCGATGCGGGCGCTGCTGGCCAAGCTGGACGTGGAAGGCTTCCTGTTTGACATCGATGGCGACCTGCCGGCGCAACTGCCGGTGATCGAGGGCACCACCATCACCGCCACCGACGCGCACACGCTGGACGTAGACATGCCGCGCGCGATGGATCTGAACCGGGTGTTCGAGGCGCTGAACGCGGCCGGCATCCGGGTGCGCTCGATGCGCACCAAGAGCAACCGTCTGGAGGAGCTGTTCGTGCGGCTTACCGGCAACCAGGAGAACGCGGCATGAGCACCACCCCAAGCCCGGTGATGACCGACGGGCAGCGCAACCGGATCGCGCTGATGACCATCGTGCGCCGCGAAGTGGCGCGCATCCTGCGTATCTGGGGCCAGACCCTGGTGCCGCCGGCGATCACCATGACCCTGTACTTCCTGATCTTCGGCGGGCTGATCGGCTCGCGCGTGGGTGAGATGGGCGGTTACAGCTACATGCAGTTCATCGTGCCGGGCCTGGTGATGATGAGCGTGATCCAGAACAGCTACGGCAACATCAGCTCGTCGTTCTTCGGCGCTAAGTTCGGTCGCCATGTGGAAGAACTGCTGGTGAGCCCGATGCCGAACTGGGTGATCCTGTGGGGTTACGTGGCGGGCGCGGTGCTGCGCGGGCTGATGGTGGGCGTGATCGTGCTGATCATTGCGATGTTCTTCACCCCGGTGCGCATCCCGCACCCGTTGGTGACGCTGACCACGGTGCTGCTGGGCGCAACGATCTTCTCGCTGGCGGGCTTCATCAACGCGGTGTACGCGAAGAAGTTCGACGACGTGGCGATTGTGCCGACCTTCATCCTGACCCCGCTGACCTACCTGGGCGGCGTGTTCTATTCGGTGAAGCTGCTGCCGACCTGGGCGGAAGCGGCAACGCACGCGAACCCGATCTTCTACATGGTGAACGCATTCCGCTACGGCCTGCTGGGCTCGAGCGACGTGCCGCTGTGGGTGGCCTACGCGCTGATGATCGGCTTCGTGGTGGTGCTGAGCGCACTGGCGCTGTGGCTGCTGAAGCGTGGTGTGGGGATGCGGAGCTGATCTGCACCACCTGTTGATGCTGGACATGAAAAAACCGCCTTTCGGCGGTTTTTTCGTCCTAAGCCGTTGGGCCAACTTAATGACGCGACAGAGGATGAGTCGTGGGGCCATGGTACAGCCGCTCAGTTCGATGTCCACCGCCGCCTATCTCGCCGCATGCATTTAGCCATCGAGATGGGCACGGAAAGCCTTTGTTCCCAGTACTTCAGCGCTGTTGGAAGAGGACGCACGGGCGTTTCTTCGCTATGACGCTTTCGGCATACATGCTGTAAACAAAAGGCCCCGACGAATCCGCCGAGGCCAAATGCCGACCAGGAATCCCCGATCCAGTGCTCGTTATAGCAAAATCGGAAGGCGGGGCTCAGCCCTAACGGTTTCGAACAGATTGGTTGACGAAGGAGCTTGCTCACATGCGCATTCTGGTTCTTGGTGCCGGCGGTACCGGCGGTTACTTCGGCGGGCGTTTGGCCCAGGCCGGGGTGGATGTCACCTTCCTGGTGCGGCCCGCCCGCGCGGCGCAGTTGGCCCAGGATGGGCTGGTGATCCGCAGTCCGCTGGGCGATGCGGCCTTTCCGGTGCAGCATGTGACTGCTGATGGATTGGCCGCGCTGGCGGCTGAGAAGCCGTTCGATCTGGTGATGCTGAGCTGCAAGGCATATGACCTGGAAAGCTCGATTGGAGCGATTGCGCCGGCGGTGTCCTCGCGCACCAATGTGCTGCCGATCCTCAACGGGCTGCGTCACTACACCGCGCTGGATGAACGCTTCGGCCGCAATGCGGTGCTGGGTGGGTTGTGCTTCATCAGTGCGACCAAGGCACCGGATGGCGCGGTGCTGCATCTGGCCCCTGCGGCCAAGCTGACGTTTGGCGAGCGCGACAACACCGGGGCGAGTGCGCGGGTGTTGGCGCTGGCGGCGGCCTGTGTGCAGGCCAATGTCGATCATCTGGCCAGCGATGCGATTGGGCAGGAGCAGTGGGTGAAATACAGCTTCCTGACCGCGCTGGCGGCGGGCACCTGTTTGATGCGCGCGGATGTGGGGAGGATTGTGGGCACCGATGAGGGTGAGGCGATCATGCGTGGGCTGTATGCGGAGTGCCTGGCGGTGGCCGAGGCGGCCGGAGAGCCGGTGCCGGAGAAGGCACAGGGGATTGCGCTGGGGGCGCTTACGCAGGCCGGGTCGGCGTTGAAGGCGTCGATGCTGCGCGATCTGGAGGCCGGGCAGCAGGTGGAGGCGATGCAGATTGTGGGGGATATGCGGCTGCGGGCGCGGGAGGCCGGGGTGCTGGCACCGTTGTTGGCGGTGGCGTATGCGCATTTGCAGGCGTATGAGGCGTCGCGCGCGGGGTGATGGGGTTCCCGGTCGAAAAGCGCGGCGCGGTGCGCCGTGTATCGACCAACGGTCGATACCTACCAGATCCCCGTCATGCCGGTAGGTCACGACCGTTGGTCGTGACCGCGTCGGACTAACCGACGTCGAATCAACCGGCGTCGGGCAGCCGGAAGAACGCACGCGTAGCGGCCGTAGCATTCGCCGCCGTCACCACCACATCCTCGCCACGATCGCGCGCCAGCTCTTCCACGATGTGCGACAGGAACATCGGCTCATTCCGCCGATCCTTCGGCATCGGCTTCAACGTACGCGGCAGCAGATACGGCGCGTCGGTTTCAATCATCAATCGATTGGCCGGCACGTGCTTCACCAGCTCGCGCAGGTGCGCGCCGCGGCGCTCGTCGCACAGCCAGCCGGTGATGCCGACGTACCAGTCCTGGTCCAGGTAATCGAACAGATCCTGGCGCTCGCCGGTGAAGCAATGCACCACCGCCGGGCCGAGGCGGCCTTCGAAGTTCTTCATCTGCGCCATGAAATCGGCATGCGCGTCGCGCTGGTGCAGGAACAGCGGTTTGCCGGTCTCGGCAGCCAGCTGCAACTGGCGCTCGAAGGCGCGGTGCTGCGCGGGGCGCGGCGAAAAATCGCGGAAATAGTCCAGCCCGCACTCGCCAACCGCCACTACTTCCGCATGTGCATGCAGCGCGCGCATCTCGGCGTCGCATTCGTCGGTGTATTCCACCGCGTGGTGCGGGTGCACGCCGGCGGTGGCGTACAGGAAACCCGGGTGCTGGCGGGCCAGTTCCAGCGCCATCGGCGAATGCTCGCGGCTGGCCCCGGTGATCACCATCTGCACCACACCGGCCGCGCGTGCGCGCTCCAGCACCGCGTCGCGGTCACGGTCGAAGGAGTCGTGGGTGAGGTTGGCACCGATATCGATCAGCTGCATGGGGCAATTCGCACACTCAGGTAAGCGGCGCATTGTAAAGCACCGCCCTGCCCGTATCCTTGCCGCATGCGTACGCCTGTTTTCCCCATTGCCGAGCAGCTGCCGGCCATTCTGAACGCCCTCGGCAGCCACACCCGCCTGGTGCTGGAAGCCCCGCCCGGCGCGGGCAAGACCACCCAGGTGCCGCTGGCGCTGCTGGACGCGTCGTGGCTGCAGGGGAAGAAGATCATCATGCTGGAGCCGCGCCGGGTGGCGGCGCGCAGTGCGGCGCAGTTCATGGCCCGCCAGCTGGGTGAGGACGTGGGCGAGACGGTGGGCTACCGCATCCGCTTCGAGAACAAGGTATCCGCACGCACCCGGGTGGAAGTGGTTACCGAAGGCATCCTGACCCGCATGCTGCAGGACGACCCACTGCTGGAAGGCGTGGGCGCGCTGCTGTTCGATGAATTCCATGAGCGCCATCTGGCAGCGGACCTTGGGTTGGCACTGTCATTGGACGTGCAGGCGCAGCTGCGGGACGACCTGCGCATTGTGGTGATGTCGGCCACGCTGGATGGCGAGCGGCTGGCGCAGTTTCTGGATGCGCCGCGCATCAGCAGTGCGGGCCGCAGCTATCCGGTGTCGATCAGCCATTTCCCGGCACGGCGCGAGGAGGCGCTGGAGGCGCAGGTGCGGCGCGCGGTGGAACAGGCGCTGCGCGAGCATCCGGGCGATGTGCTGGTGTTCCTGCCCGGGCAGCGTGAGATCAACCGCGCACTGGCGGCGCTGGATTCGGTGCTTCCGGCTGAGGTGCAGCTGCTGCCGCTGCACGGCGAACTGCCGGTAGACCAGCAGAGCCGCGTGCTGCAGCCCGACCCGATCGGGCAGCGCCGGGTGGTGCTGGCCACCAACGTGGCCGAGTCCTCGGTCACCCTGCCGGGGGTGCGGGTGGTGATTGATGCGGGGCTGGCGCGCGAGCCGCGCTATGACCCCAACAGCGGCTTCGCGCGGCTGGACGTGGTGCCGATCGCACAGGCTTCGGCCGACCAGCGCGCCGGCCGTGCCGGGCGCGTGGCCGAGGGCTGGGCGTGGCGGCTGTGGCCGCAGTCGCAGCGGCTGGAGGCACAGCGCCGGCCGGAGATGGCCCAGGTGGAACTGGCCTCGCTGGCGCTGGAGCTGGCCGCCTGGGGCAGCGATGACCTGCGCTTCGTCGACACGCCGCCGGTGGGCGCGCTGGCGGCGGCGCGGGAACTGCTGCAGCGGCTGGGCGCGCTGAGCGATGGCGGCGGCCTCACCGCACTGGGCCGGCGCATGCTGGCGCTGGGCACGCACCCGCGACTGGCGGCGATGCTGCTGTCGGCGGGGGCCGGCACTGAGCAGGCGCTCGCCTGCGACCTCGCTGCGCTGGTGGAAGCGCGCGACCCGCTGCGCCAGGGCGGTGATGCCTTGGCAGCGCGCTGGCGGGCGCTGGCAGCGTTCCGTCAGGGCCGGGCACCGCACGATGCCAATCGCGGTGCGCTGGCCGCCATTGATGCCGCCAGCAAGCAGTGGCGACGCCGGCTGCGCTGCGACACCGCCCCGCCCGGCTCGGTGGAGGCACACCAGCTCGGCGACCTGCTGGCGCATGCCTTCCCGGACCGGATTGCCGCCCGCCATCCCACCGATCCGCTGCGCTACCTGCTGGCCAACGGCCGCAGCGCGCGCCTGTTCGACCCCAGCGACCTGCGCGGCGAGCCGTGGCTGGTGGCGGTGGAACTGCGCTTCGAGGCACGCGATGCACTGCTGCTGCGCGCCGCCCCGGTGGACGAAACCCGCCTGCGCCGCGACTTCCCGCAGCGCTTCGTGCAGGAAGATGTGGTGCGCTGGGACGGCGACAAGCGGGCGCTGGTGGCGCTGCGCGAGACCCGCTTCGACCGCATCGTGCTGGACAGCCGTTCCGCCGGGCGGGTGGATCCGGCACAGGCCGCACAGGCGCTGACCGACGCGGTGCGCGAACTCGGCCTGCAGGCACTGCCGTGGACCGACGGGCTGCGCCAATGGCAAGCGCGAACCGTGGGGCTGCGCCACTGGATGCCGGAACTGGAGCTGCCCGATGTGTCCGACGCGGCGTTGCTGGCGGCGCTGTCCGAGTGGCTGACCCCGGCCTTCAACGGCAAAACCCGGCTGGATGCGCTGGATGAGAGCACGCTGGGCGAAGCGCTGAAGTCGCCGCTGCCGTGGGCACTGCGGCAACGCGTGGACCAGCTGGCTCCGGTACGGATGGCAGTGCCCTCGGGCATGGAGCGGGCCCTTCATTACGCACTGGAGGCAGATGGCGTCACCCCGCAGCCGCCGGTGCTGGCGGTGAAGCTGCAGGAGCTGTTCGGGCTGGCCGACACCCCGCGCATTGCCGACGGCCGCGTGCCGCTGACCCTGCACCTGCTGTCACCCGGCGGGCGGCCGCTGCAGGTGACCCAGGACCTGCGCAACTTCTGGGCCAACACTTATGCGGAAGTCAAAAAGGAAATGAAGGGGCGGTATCCCAAGCATCCGTGGCCGGATGACCCGTGGACCGCCACCGCCACGCATCGCGCCAAGCCGCGCGGGACGTAGATGGCGATTGCCGGGCATGGCCCGGCACTACAGTCAGCATTCAGTCACGATGCGGATAACACGCTCTACACGGCCATCGCGCCACACTGGATTTCGACCCGAGGCAAAGGACCCCACATGAGCAGACTGACCGTGATTACCGACCGCGCCCTGGAGCGCGCCCTGGATTTGGCCAGCAGCGCCGGCGACGGCCTGAAGCATGCAGGCAGCAGCCTGGGCAGCAACCTGCGTCACTTTGGCCCGCAGGCCACCGACTGGATCAAGACCGGTGCCGCGCTGGGTGCAGTGAAGACCGGCGGCAAGGCGGCAGCCAAGGTGGTGCGCCGTAACCCGGCCGCGACCATTGCTGTTGCAGCCGTGGGCGTGGGCCTGCTGGGCTACGCGCTGTACCGCAAGCAGCAGAAGAAGAAGGCTGCGCAGGGCGGTGTGGTCGATGGGCAGGCGCAGCGCATTGCCGCGCGCAATCGTCGCACCAGCACCGTGATTGACGAGCACAGCGATATTGGTAGCGATGCGTGATTGACTGAGCGCGACGACCAACGGTCGTCGCCCACCACGCCGCCGGCATTGCCCGGCGGCGTTTTTGTTTCAGTCGATCTGCCGCCATTGGCCGGGCTGCAGGTCATCCAGACGATGCGGGCCCATGGAAACGCGCACCAGGCGCAGGGTGGGCAGCCCGACGGCGGCGGTCATGCGCCGTACCTGGCGATTGCGCCCCTCGCGCAGGGTGATCGCCAGCCACGCATCGGGCACAGTCTTGCGGAAGCGAACCGGCGGGACGCGCTCCCACAGTGACGGGGCTTCCAGGATCTCCACGCCGGCCGGCAGGGTCGGGCCGTCGTTGAGCTGCACACCGCGGCGCAGGCTCTGCAGGGCCTCATCGGTCACCGTGCCTTCCACCTGCACCCAGTAGGTCTTGGCTTCCTTGTGCTTCGGGTCGGTCAGGCGGTTGGCCAGGCGGCCATCGTCGGTGAGCAGCAGCAGGCCTTCGCTGTCGTAGTCCAGCCGCCCTGCCGCATAGACGTCAGGCGGCAGGCCGAACCCGGCCAGGGTCGCGCGCGGCGGTTGGCTGCGGTCGGTGAACTGGCACAGCACGTTGAAGGGTTTGTTGAAGGCGATGAGCATGCGGCCATTGTCCCATCCCCGCGAGCGACGACCAACGGTCGTCGCCTACCGATGGTCGCCGCACCCGGTAGCGCCCGACCGTTGGTCGGGCGGCTCTACCTAACGCTTCACAAAGCGCAGGGTCATGCGGTCGCTCTCACCAATCGCCTTGTACTTGGCGGCATCGGCGGCGTCATGGTTGTTCGACGGCGGCAGGGTCCACACGCCGTTCGGGTAATCCTTGGTGTCGCGCGGATTGGTGTTGATCTCACTGCTGCCGGCCAGCTCGAAACCGGCGGCCTTGGCCAACGCGATCACCTGCGCCTGACCCACATAGCCACTCTTGTCATCGGCCGGCACATCGGCCTTGGCGCGGTGCTCCACCACGCCCAGCACGCCACCCGGCTTGAGCACGTTGTAGAAGCCCTTGAACATGCCCTCGGCCTGACCCGCGCTGCGCCAGTTGTGCACGTTGCGGAAGGTCAGCACCACATCGGCCGAGCCGGGTGCGCCGAACACCGGGGCCTTCGGGTCGTACTTCACCACCTGGGTCTTGTCGAACAGCGCCGGGGTGTCGGCAAACTTCTTGCTCAGGCTGTCCAGACCACGCTGCTGGTAGTCGCGGCCGCGGCCTTCGGCCACCGCCATCGGGTCGACCACGGCGGCCACGTAAGTGCCCTTGTCGCGCAGCAGCGGGGCCAGGATCTCGGAGTACCAGCCGCCGCCCGGGGTGATTTCGACCACGGTCTTGCCCGGCTCCACGCCGAAGAACGACAGCGTCTGCGCCGGGTGGCGATAGGCATCGCGCTGCACATTGGCCGGGGTGCGGCCCTTGCCGTCAACGGCGGCCTGCACGGCGGGGGTGATGGCCGGCTGCGCGTTGGCACCGGCCGGCTTGATTGCCATGGCAGGGGCGGCCAGCAGCAGCGTGGACACGGTGAACAGGCAGGCACAGCTGAGCGAACGGGCTTTCATCGGCACAACTCCAGTGACGGGATGCGGCGAGACTAGCAGCCCATTGCGTCAAGGTGTTCACAAATCGTTAGTACGGTGGCGTATTGCGGAACACTGTTTTGTGCGGCGTGCCTCGGCGATGTCATCACCTCGCCCGTATGCTGTTCCATTGATTCTCAATGGAGACCTGCCCATGACTGCAGCGCGCGAACTCGGCCGTTCCGGCCTGAAAGTGGCCCCCATCGCGTTCGGCGGCAACGTGTTTGGCTGGGGTGCGGACGAGAAGACCTCGTTCGATCTGCTGGATGCATTCGTTGACGCCGGCTTCAATCTGGTCGACACCGCTGATGCCTACTCGGCCTGGGTTCCGGGCAATCAGGGTGGTGAGTCGGAGACGATTCTAGGCCGCTGGTTCCAGCGCAGCGGCAAGCGCGACAAGGTGGTCCTGGCCACCAAGGTGGCCAAGTGGGCCGAACGCCCCGGGCTTTCCGCCGACAACATCGCGGCTGCGGTGGAGGATTCACTGCGCCGCCTGCAGACCGATGTGATCGACCTGTACCAGGCACACGAAGATGATGAGTCGGTTCCGCTGGAAACCACGTTGGCCGCGTTCGGCCGGTTGATCGAACAGGGCAAGGTGCGTGCGATTGGGGCTTCGAACTACAGTGCCACGCGCCTGCGTGATGCGCTGAAGGTATCAGCGGACTACAAGCTGCCGCGCTATGAAACCCTGCAGCCGGAGTACAACCTGTATGACCGCGCTGGCTATGAGGATGGCCTGGAAGCGGTCGCAAGCGAGCATGGACTCGGCGTGATCAGCTACTACTCGCTGGCCAGCGGCTTCCTTACCGGCAAGTACCGCAGCGCGGATGATGCCGGCAAGAGCGCGTCGCGCGGCAGCAGCGTGGTCGGCAAGTATGTGAACCCGCGCGGGCTGCGCATTCTGGAGGCGCTGGATGATGTGGCCGCTTCGCACAAGGCGACGGCGGCGCAGGTGGCGCTGGCGTGGTTGATTGCGCAACCGACCATCACCGCACCGATTGTGAGTGCTACCAGCGTGGGCCAGCTGCAGGATGTGCTGGCGGCGGCGAAGCTGACGCTGAGTGCGAATGAGTTGGCGCAGTTGGATGCTGCTTCGGCTTGACGTTGTAGGGACGCGCCATGCGCGTCCGCACGGATTCCGAACGATTCGGACGCGCATGGCGCGTCCCTACGGCATCCCCACGCATGAGTGGCACCCCGTGGCAATCGTCATCGGTTGCGTGTAAGGTACGCGCCCATCGCCGCCCTGTGCGGTTCCACCCTTCAACCTGAGGCCCCGATGCACCGCACTTCCTTCGCCATCGCATACCGACTGCCGCGCACGCTGGACGTGCTGCGTGCGCGCGATGCCGCAGGTGCGATGCACCCGGCCACATCCTGATCTTCCTGCGCGGAGATCGGGCTTCCGATCTCCGAGGCACGCCAACGCCCTCGGATGCTGTATCCGGGGGCGTTTTTGTTTGCGTTGGCGTCAAAGGAATGAATCCATGAACACGCAACACACATTTGAACTGCTGCACGCCGAAGGCCCCACGCCCATCAAGGGCTGGGTGCGTGGCGTGCCCGTTGACGAACTTGCCCAGCAGCAGCTGCGCAACATTGCCAACATGCCCTTTGTGGGCCCATGGGTCGCGGTCATGCCTGACGTCCACGTCGGCAAGGGCGCAACTGTGGGCTCGGTGATTCCCACCCGTGGCGCGATCATCCCGGCCGCGGTCGGGGTGGATATCGGCTGCGGCATGGCCGCGGTGCGCACCACGCTGCGCGCCGAAGACCTGCCCGACAATCTGGCCCAGCTGCGCAGCAGCATCGAACGCGCGGTGCCGGTCGGCAACGGCAAGGGTGGCGAGCACCGGCTGTTGCCGGACAGCATCCGCAGCCGGATCGAACGCTCCGTGCTGGTGCAGGGGCTGGATGCGATCAAGCAGCGGCACCGCAAGATCCGCACCGACAAGCTGGCCTGCCAGATCGGTACGCTGGGCGGCGGCAACCACTTCATCGAGATCTGCCTGGACGAAACCGGCGCGGTGTGGGTGATGCTGCACAGCGGTTCACGCGGCACCGGCAACCTGATCGGCACCTACTTCATCGAGCAGGCGCGCGAGCAGCTGGCACGGCGGGTGCTGGGTTTCCATCTGCCGGACAAGGACCTGGCGTTCTTCCTGCAGGGCGAGCCGCTGTTCGACGACTACGTGCAGGCGGTGGGCTGGGCGCAGGACTACGCGCGCGAGAACCGCGAGGCGATGATGGCGCGGGTGCTGGCCGAGATGCGGGTGCGGCTGCCGAAGTTCCAGCTGGAGAAGCTGGCCGTGAACTGCCACCACAACTACGTGCAGAGCGAGACCCACGGCGGCGAGGAACTGCTGGTGACCCGCAAAGGCGCGGTGAGTGCACGTGCCGGCGAGCTGGGGATCATTCCCGGCAGCATGGGCACGCGCAGCTACATCGTGCGGGGCAAGGGCAATGCCGAAAGCTTCCACAGCTGCAGCCACGGTGCCGGCCGGGTGCTCAGCCGCAGCGCGGCGCGGCAGCAGATCACCCTGGCCCAGCACCGCGAGGCCACCGCGCATGTGGAATGCCGAAAGGACGCGGCCGTGATCGACGAGTCGCCAGCGGCGTACAAGTCGATTGATGCGGTGATGGCGGCGCAGAGCGATCTGGTCGAGGTGGTGCACACCTTGCGGCAGGTGGTGTGCATCAAGGGGTGAAGCACCTTCACCCCATCCTGGGGCCACGGTCCTGCTGGTGTTGTTGCTCCAGGGCAACCTGCTGCTCACGCTGCTGGTTGCCCTCCTGCACCCGCGCCACCGTTTCCTGCAATGGTGGCGCTTCCTGCGCCACATCGGTCACCGAACGGAACCCCGGGACTGTCCCGGCAATAAAGATCCGGTCCCCAGCCATCATCACCTTGTCGATCCTGTCGACATCGGCAATCCTGGCCTGCTTGGCATCCAACAACGCCCGCATCACCTGATCGTCGCCGATATGTCCCGGCACATCCTGGCGGATACGCCTGAACATTCCTTGGTCGGCGACTGACAACCCGCTGATTCCGGGTTGCTGTTCCGCCGTGCGCTCCGCAACCGGACTCGATTGGGCCAGATGTGGCGACCGTGCGTCCGTCCATTCCCTGGAATGGGCTTCCAGCGTCATCTTCAATGCCGCTGTGGAATCCACACGCACTGCAGCGGCGTCGGAATATGGATTGGACGCCGCCATCCCCTCAATCTGCCCTCGATCCCCGATTCGTACACGGCTGATCTCCACGCCTTGGCGCTCGCCTTCGGCGAGAAGCGCCGCGGCAATCTTCTCGCTATGCGGACCGGACTTGATCCCTTGCCCCGCTTCTGCGTGATGGACCTGCTGCAGCACCCGCTGGAACTCAGCATTACCGGGATGCCGGGTGTCACTCAGGCCTTCTGGTTGCTTGGCCTCTTGAGGTTCAACAGCCGGACCATCCGCCTGGACTGAGGCCGCCTGCTCCGCCAGCTGCTCAGGCGAGGGCACCACCCGCACCGTCTCAAGCGTGGTCGGCTCGCGCAGCGGATTCCACCGCTCGTCCAGCACCTTCTGCACATGGTCGCGCTGCGCGTCAAAGGCAAGGTCGAGCTCGGCGCGCAGATCGCCCTTGGCATGCTTGTTCCTGAACCAGCTCTCGGATATCCACTCACCGCTTTCCTGCCGAGCGTATCTGCGGCCATCCGAGCCCACCACGCGCTCCGGGTGCCTGAGCGCATCGGCGACAGCTTCTGGCAGCTTGCCCTTGCTGTGTCGCTGCCAATCGTTCTGTTCGTACAGCACTTTGTAATTGGCTGCCAAGGCAGCAGGGCTACGGGCGGCGTTGTCAGCGGTAATCTCGCGCGACTGGGCGTCCAGCTCAATCGCCCGTTCCGGAGAGGCGAAGTCGATTCGTCCACGAAAGCTGCCGTCCGCGCTGATCTCCCGCCGCCAACGACCGGTCTCGGAGTCAGGCACCCAGTCGCCTCGGTACATGCCCCGCTTCTCGTCCGGTTGCGGCTCCACTTTGAAAGGGCTACGCGCATTAGCCACGCCCATAGCCAACTCGGTGACCTTGGTGACCGCCTTGTAGTTCAACTCATCGGCGAGAACCGGACTGGCCTTCATCGGCTCAATCCCTGGCAAGGGCGGCAGATCGCGGGTCCAGCCTTTCTCCGGGTGCTTAGGGTCGGCCGTCCAGTCATTTCCGTCGCTGCCCCGGTGGCTGTAGATGCGATTGCGCTCTATTTCATCGGCAATTTTGTCGCCGCCCACGCCGCCGATAGCTGCCCCCAACGCGCCCCCGCCCAATGCGCCCCAAGGACCGAGGGTGCCGCCAACCCGCGCACCCACCTGAAAGCCCGTCCAGGCCATGCCAGCCGTGGTGGTGGTACGGGTAATCGACGCCTGGGCTGCGGCCAGATTGCTTTCATTGCGCAACTGCGTGTAATCGCGGGCGGCGTCGGCCACCTCCAGGGTGGTCACCACAGCGGCGGCGGTGTTGCCGAGGACGCGAACGCGGCTGGTCTGCTCTGCCGTGGCAGCCCGAGCTTGTTCTGCTGCTTCGATACCGCGAAGTGTTGCCGCGCTCTCCTCCACCTTGAGGTTGGGATCGCCAATTAGGACGCCCGCGACGCGTGCGCTGACGTGCTCCGGACCCAGGGGCTTGGCTGCGTGCGGCAAGCCATCCGCCTGGACCAGATGGTCCGGCGCAAGCCGGGCATTCACGCCCCCCGGCGTAGAACGATCCACTTTTCTGTCCAACTTGTACAGCAGCAGCCCTTCTTCAGAACGGTGCACCACGTTGAGGCGTGGATCGGAAGGTTCGTATACCTTCTCCAGCAACGGCGCATCGGGACGCAAGGCGTTGCAGTAGTCCACCATAAGGTTGCAACTACGCCGGGCCAGCCCGTCGCGAATGTAGCTACCTCCGATGTCCGAATGGGCACCGGCGACCTGCACATTGAGGAAGCGCCCGTCCTCGGACAGGCCCGGCGCAATGATCTGATCACTGGGAAATTTTGCGCGGACTTCGTCCAGCGCGGTGATCTGGAAGCCCGACACCACCGAGGGAGCGAGACGGCGGTCGAATCGCTCAGGTACGCCCGTTGCCACGGGGTCGAAGAGACCGACTGCTTGAGGGGTGAGACCCGGCGGAACAAGGTGACGCGTATAGATCGACCGCCCGTCGGGCCCAATCGCTTCGCTGCTTGGATCAACTATTCCACGTTCGTGCAGAAGATTGGTGAATCCAGCGGCTTGGCTTGCCCCTCGACTGAATCCAATTCCAACTACCCGGATGCTTACCTCCGGATCTGCCTTCTGCCACTTTGCAGCTTTGTTCACCAGGTCGGTGTACATTTCCTCCAGCCGCTGCTGGTAGGTTTAGCCCAATGCGCCATCCGCAACACGCGACAGTGGATTGCTTTGCGTACCGGGACCGGCAAGATATCGAACATGTATCTGCCCATCGCGCTCCGACAGAGCCTTTAGCTGATCGTCGATCCTGGCAACATTGGTCGCATGAAGTGGGTCAAGATGCTTGTCGTTTCCAGTCCCGTCAAACGCCGCGATATAGATTCTCTCGTGCGGATTTGTGGGGTCCCCGAGCTGCGGCACCCTAAATTCTGCGAGCGCTTCTTGGGCCTTGTGATAGCTACGAAGGTGGGCATCATCGGCGGGATAGAACGATACATTGTCGTCTATGGCCGTAACACCCTGCAGGCTTTTGTCGTTCATTGTCGCGATCCTTGCGCTGGATTCAGTAGGTGTGCGTCCAGACCAGAATCAAGTCGTCCCGACTTCCGCTTGACGGGCATCCCGGAGCCTGCGGCTCGTCCGTAAATACCAACGCTCGCGTGTAAACGCTTATTGTTCTGTCATTTACTTCCATCAGCACATCTACGGATAGTGGATTGACAGCTTTGGCTGCAAGCCAGCTCTCCAGGACGGCGTTTCTTGGAACGTTATGGCGAACGAGGCGGTCTTTGAACAGTTCGCCAATGTCCACACTTGCCTGATGCTCGAATCCGTCCAGCGAAGTCCACTCGACCTCAGCCGGAGATGCGAACTCATATCCACCGTCGTGGCCGGCAGACCACGAATCTCTCCAGTCGTCACTTGGGGGAGCGCCAGATGGTGTCTCCAGATGCAAGCGGGTAAAGCAGTAGTTGTTGTAGATGACCTTGCATCGCAGCGTGTTGTAGCAACGCACGCCAAAGTCGTAGTGGCGGAACTTCAACGGCCACGGATCGGAAGGAGGCTTCGGCGAAGTCAGGCCAAACATGAGCAGATTTCCTCTTTCCTTGATGAGCGCGCTCGTCATCCTACTGGCGGGCCGGCCGCCTCGCTATCAGAAAAGTCCCAGATGCGGCCTTTGATCCGACCCAATAGGGACGCGCCATGCGCGTCCCAGCGCGGTGATTCACCCCGCCCTATCCTCGGAAATCAGGGCGTGGTGCAGGCCTACGCCGGCTCTGACACCCTCCGCCATCGCAAGCGTGATGTTGCCCATCGTGGTCGCATCACCGGCCGCATAGACCCCGGGCACGCTGGTCTGCTTCTGCGCGTCCACGGTCAGCAGCACGCCTACCGGGCTGTCTTCCAACGCACACCCCAACTGCTCGGCCAGCGGCGACGCCATGTGCTGGCGCGCAGTCAAGAACAGCGCGCGGATGTCGATGCGACGACCATCGGCCAGCACGGCGGCACTCAGTTGCGGGGCCTCACCCTCCAATGATGCGACGGGCGTGGTTTCCAGAGTGACACCGCGTCGCTGCAGGATCGCGAGCTCATCCACGTCGATCTCCGCCCCCTGGGTAAAGAACGTCACCTGCCCCCAATCGGCCAGCACGCTGGCCATCTTCGGCGACATCGCATGTCCACCCAGCAACCCGATGGAACCGCCACCAATCTCATAGCCATGGCAGTACGGGCAATGCACCACACTGCTACCCCAGCGCTCGGCCAAGCCGGGCAACTCGGGCAGCTCATCACGCACACCAGTCGCCAGCAGCACCTTGCGCGTCGCCCAGGTCTCACCACCTTCAGTACGTAGGGCAAAGCCATCCGGCGTGGCGTGCCCGTCCACGACGGTGTCGTTGCTCCAGCGCACAGTGGGGTAATCCAGCAGCTGCGCCTTGGCCTGCTTCAGCAGTTCGCTGCCGGCAATGCCGTCCAACCCGAGCACGCCGTGCGAATGCGCGGCGAAGCGGTTGCGCGGTAATCCGGCATCCACCACCAGCACATTGCGGCGGGCGCGGGCGAGGATCAGGCCGGCAGAAAGACCGGCAAAACTGCCGCCGACGATGATGGCATCAAAGGTCATGGGAACCTCCTGAGGTGTGTTTGGCGAGATGCACGGCGAAGTCCGCGCCGAGGGTGGCGAGCGTGGTCGCCTGCAGACGGGTTTCCAGCAGCGCCTGCGCCTGCCGGTAGCTGTCGTCGAGGGCGTCGTTGACCACCTGCATCACCGGGCAGCCCCGGCCGCCTTCGCGCACTTCGGTGTGCAGCAGCGTGGGCGAACCGAGCGCGCGGTACACGTCCAGCAGGGTGATCTGCGCGGGGGCGCGGGCGAGCTGGCTGCCGCCTCCGTGGCCGCGCACGGTCTGCACGATGCCGCCCTTGCCGAGCTGCGCCAGCAGGCGGCGGATCACCACCGGGTGGGTGGGCAGGCAGGTGGCCAGCTGCTCGGAGGTGCGCGGACCGGATTGGCCGACCAGGTGGGCGACGATGTGCAGGGCGTCGGAGAACTGGTTGTTGGATTTCATGTAACTACGATAGTTACATTTTGAGTGGGTGTCTAGGTCCGGGCTGCGTTTGGGTTATCCGTGGTTGCCGGCCAGCGTTATGCCCGCCGTCCTGGCGGGCACCCTTCGGGCCGTCGCTGCGCGACGTTGCGAACGGCTCCTGCCGTTCGCTTCGGCACTACCGTTCTACATTTATCTGTAATGGAAATGTAACTAGACGCTCACTCGCGTGAACGGGACAGGAAATGTGATTAATGTCTCACTTCAGGAGGGGCCGAAGCTGTCCGATATCGGGCCGCCCCTCTCCCATTTTGCAGTGCCGACATGTCAAAGCCCTCCCCTTCCGCGCCCACGCGCGCCTTCAGCCTGCAGTTCAAGCTGCTGGGTGCCCTCTCCGTTGGCCTGGCCGTGGTGGTGTTGTGCGCCGTGGCGGGTCTGGGCTCTGCCTGGTTGAACCTTTCGACCACCATTCCGCCGGAAGTGGCGCGTAATGCGCAGGCCGAAGCGCTGCAGCGCGAGTTCCGCATGCAGGTGCAGGAGTGGAAGAACGTGCTGCTGCGCGGCAGCGATGAGGCGCTGCGGACCAAGCACCTGAGCGCCTTTGATGCGCAGGGCGAAAAGGCCCGGGCGCTGGCACAGGGACTGGCCGAAGGCACCGACGCGGAAACCGTGCAGCTGGCGAAGGCCTTCATCGGCCAGCACACCACGCTGGAGAAGGACTACCACGGCGCACTGGAGGCCTTTGCCGCCAGCGGTTACAACCCACAGGAAGGCGACACCCTGGTGCGCGGCAAGGACCGGGCGTTGGGCACCACGCTGGATGCGCTGGGCGCGCGCACTGCGATCGTTTCCGAAACGGCAGTCAAGGCCCGCTCGGAGCAGGCGCGACGCATGCTGGTGATCTGCGCGGTGCTGACCGCCGCTGCTGCGGTGGTATTGATGGTGCTGCTGGGCGCGTGGCTGCGTCGTGCGGTTATCGCCCCCGTGGTGGCTGTGGAAGCGGCGGCGCGCGCGGTGGCCCGTGGCGAGCTGGATCACCACGTACAGGTGCGCAGCCGCGACGAGATCGGTCGCCTGGGCACAGCAATGATGGACGTGACCCGCACCCTGAAGGAGGTACTGGCTTCGCAGGCGCATATGGCGCAGCGCCATGAGGCCGGTGAGATCAGCTACCGCATGGACGCGAGCGCGTTCGCCGGTGGCTACGGGCAGATGGTGCGCGACACGAATGCCCTGGTGGATGCGCACGTGCAGGTGCAGTTGCAGGCGATCCAGATCATGGGCCGCTATGCGGTGGGCGACCTGGCGCAGGACATGCAGCGCCTGCCGGGCGAGCAGGCGGTGATCACCGAATCGCTGGATACGGTGAAGCGCAACCTCGGTGCGATCAATGCCGAGATCAAGCGGCTGGCCCAGGCGGCGTCGCTGGGCGACTTCAGTCTGCGCGGCGATGCGGCCGGGTTCCAGCACGACTTCCGCGACATGGTGGTGGGTCTGAACCAGTTGATGGACACTACCGAGCGCGACCTGGGCGAACTGTCAGGCGTGTTGCAGGCGATTGCGCGCGGCGATCTCAGCGCGCGAATGCAGGGCCAGTTCCACGGGGTGTTTGCGCGCATGCGCGACGATGTCACTGCCACCAGTGAACAGTTGACCGACATCGTCGGTGGTATCAAGCAGTCGGCACAGGCGATCCAGACTGCTGCCGGCGAGATTGCCGCCGGCAATGCCGATCTTTCGCAGCGTACCGAGCAGCAGGCGGCGAACCTCGAGGAAACCGCCGCGTCGATGGAAGAGCTCACCTCCACCGTGCGCCAGAACGCAGATCACGCGCGCCAGGCCAACCAGTTGGCGATTGGCGCGCACAGCGTGGCCAGCGAAGGCGGCGCGGTGGTGGGCAAGGTGGTGGACACCATGCGTGCGATCGAGTCGTCGTCGCAGCGCATCGCCGACATCATCAGTGTGATTGATGGCATTGCCTTCCAGACCAACATCCTGGCCTTGAACGCAGCGGTGGAAGCGGCACGCGCGGGTGAGCAGGGGCGCGGCTTTGCCGTGGTGGCCTCGGAAGTGCGCACCCTGGCGCAGCGTTCGGCGGCGGCGGCGAAGGAGATCAAGGGGCTGATCGATACCTCCGTGCAGGACGTGGCCGGTGGCGCGACGCTGGTGCAGCAGGCCGGTGAAACCATGCGCGAGATCGTGGACAGCGTGCAGCGGGTGACCGACATCATGGCCGAGATTTCGGCGGCGTCGCAGGAACAGTCGGCCGGCATCGAGCAGGTCAATCAGACTGTGGTGCACATGGATGAGGCGACGCAGCAGAATGCGGCGCTGGTGGAAGAGGCGTCGGCGGCCGCGCGCAGCATGGAGGAGCAGGCGCTGGCGTTGAATGACGCGGTGGATGTGTTTGTGTTGGCCGGTGCGCCGGGGTTGGCGCGCGCGGCGTAGGTTCCGAAGGCCGGCCGTTGGCCGGCCCAGGCGGTCCGTCAGCGGACGAATGCCGGGCCGGTCATGCCCGCTGCCAGGTGGTCGAGGAAGCTGGTGATCCGCGCACTCACCGCCGTGTTGCGGTAATACACCGCATGAATCGGCTGCCGCACTTCCACGGTCAACGCCGGCAGCACCTGCACAAGAGTGCCGGCGTCGCGGTCGCGCTGGGTCATGAAGTCACTCAGGCAGACGATGCCTGCCCCTGCCTGCGCCAGCCGCAGCAGGGTTTCGCCGCTGGATACCGAGACCTCCGGCTTGATGTGCAGCAAGGCATCGGTGCGCCCGGGTAGCGGCCAGTGGTTGAGTGAATCGGGCTCGCCGAAGCCCAGCAGTGCGTGCTGCTGCAGGTCCTCCACCCGTTTCGGGGTGCCGTTTGCCTTCAGATACGCCGGGCTGGCCAGCACCCGTAAACGGCTGTGGCCCAGCGGTCGGGCATGCAGAGTGGAATCGGCCAGCGGGCCGATACGGATGGCCACATCAGTGCGGCGCTCGAGCAGATCGATGTAGCGCTCGCTGCTGTTGATCTCCAGCGCGACGTCAGGGAAACGCTCGCGGTAGCTGGCCACCAGCGGGGCGATCACATGCAGTACGAACGGGGTGGCCGCATCCACGCGCAGGCGGCCGGCGGGACGCTCGCGACGGGCGGCGATCTGTTCTTCGGCGGCTTCAACCGAGGCGACGATGGCGCGGGCCTGCTCCAGGAAGGCGCTGCCCTCTTCGGTGAGTTGCAGGCGGCGGGTGGTGCGGGTAAGCAGCGTGGTGCCGAGCTTTTCTTCCAGCCGGGCAAGCGCGCGGCTGACGCCGGAGGTGGTCTGGCCCAGGGTCTCGGCGGCGGCGGTGATCGAGCCGCTGTCGATGACAGCGATGAAGGCCTGCATTTCGTCGAGGGTGGTTTTCACGGGGTGCATTATTGCGCGCAGATCAATAGTGATTGGCGTGAAGACCGCTTTTTCCGCAACAGTCGGGCGCGCAGACTGCGCAGCCTCATCCCTCACCGGTCCCTTCCCATGTCTCGTGGCATTCCCTTGGCCTTATTGGCGCTCACGCTGGGTGCGTACGCCATTGGCACCACCGAATTCGTCATTGTCGGGCTGATTCCCACCATCGCCGCCGACCTCGGCGTCACCTTGCCGTCAGCCGGACTGCTGGTCTCGCTGTATGCGCTGGGCGTGGCAGTCGGCGCGCCGGTGCTGACCGCGCTCACCGGCCGGGTGCCGCGTAAAACCCTGCTGGTGGCGCTGATGCTGCTGTTCACCGTGGGCAACCTGATTGCCTGGATGGCCCCCACCTACGGCTCGCTGATCGTGGCGCGGGTGCTGACCGGGCTGGCCCACGGCGTGTTCTTCTCGATTGGCTCGATCATCGCCACCTCGGTGGTGCCGAAGGAAAAAGCCGCCAGCGCAATCGCGATCATGTTCACCGGGCTGACCGTGGCGTTGGTCACCGGGGTGCCGCTGGGTACCTTCATCGGCCAGCACCTGGGCTGGCGTGCCACCTTCCTTGCGGTGGCGGCGCTGGGTGTGATCGCCCTGCTGGGCAGCCTGCTGTTCGTGCCGCGCAACCTGCAGCGCAGCGAGCCGGCCACCTTTGGCCAGCAGCTGGCGGTGCTGGCGCAGCCGCGCCTGCTGCTGGTGTATGCGATCACCGCGCTGGGCTATGGCGGCACCTTCCTGTCGTTTACTTACCTGGCCTCGATCCTGCAGGACGTGACCGGCTTCTCCGCCAATGCGGTGAGCGGGGTGCTGCTGGTGTATGGCGTGTCGGTAGCCATCGGCAACCTGTGGGGTGGTCGTCAGGCCGACCGCCGCGGTCCGATTCCGGCGCTGATGCTGATCTTCAGCCTGCTGGCACTGGTGCTGCTGGCGCTGACCTTCACCGCGCACTCCACGGTGCTGGTGCTGCTGACGGTGCTGGCGCTGGGCGCCGTGGCGTTCGGCAATGTGCCGGGGCTGCAGGTGTATGTGGTGAAGCAGGCGCAGCGCTTCGCGCCGCAGGCCGCGGATGTGGCTTCGGGGCTGAACATTGCGGCGTTCAACGTGGGTATTGCGATGGGCGCTTCGCTGGGCGGCCTGGTGGTGGACCACCTCGGCCTGATGCATACGCCGTGGCTGGGTGCGCTGGTGGTGCTGGGTGCGCTGGGCCTGACTGCGCTGAGTGGGCGGCTGGATCGCCGCGATGGCGTGGCGGATCGGGCTGAGGGCATTGCCGTAACGGCGCATTGAGTAGTGTTGGTTTTCACGGAGCGGGGCGAGCCCCGCTCTACGTTCCCCACGTTGGAGTTTTTTTATGAGTATTCCTGCATTTGGTCTGGGTACCTTCCGTTTGAAGGACCAGGTGGTTATTGATTCGGTCCGCAATGCGCTGGACGTGGGCTACCGCGCCATCGACACTGCGCAGATCTATGGCAATGAAGCCGAGGTAGGGCAGGCGCTGGCTGAGTCCGGCGTGTCGCGCCAGGACGTGTTCCTGACCACCAAGATCTGGATCAGCAACTTCCGTCGCGAAGCGCTGCGGGCCAGCCTGCAGGAGAGTCTGGCCAAGCTGCGCACCGACGTGGTCGACCTGACCCTGATCCATTGGCCGTCGCCGAAGGACGAGGTGCCGATGGTCGAGTATCTGGGTGCCCTGGCACAGGCGCAGGCCGATGGCCTGACCCGACAGATCGGCATCTCCAACTTCACCATCGACCTGACCCGTCAGGCGGTGGAGATTCTGGGGGCCGATGCCATCGCCACCAACCAGATCGAGGTGCACCCGTACCTGCAGAACCGGGCGCTGATCGCCTACCTGCGCGAACAGGGCATCCATGTCACCGCGTACATGAGCCTGGCCTACGGCGAAGTGCTGAAGGAGCCGGTGATGCAGGCCATCGCCGAGCGCCACGGCGCGACCCCGGCGCAGGTGGCGCTGGCCTGGGCGCTGCAGCAGGGCTATGCGGTGATTCCGTCTTCGACCAAGCGGGAAAACCTGGCGGCCAATCTGAAGGCCGCTGAGGTAAAGCTGGATGACGAGGACATGGCGCGGATTGCGACGCTGGATCGCGGGCACCGGCTGGCGAACCCGGAGGGGATCGCGCCGGCGTGGGATTGAGCTGAAATGTTCACTGTTCCGCACACAAACGCGTTTTGTGTGTGGAGTGGTGAACATTCGGTAGTGACGCGCCATGCGCGTCATCGCGGTGTCTGGTATGTCGTAGCCGGGCAAGCCCGGCTCTACGTGAGCCAGGTGCGCATGGCGGCGTTGACGGTTTCAGGCTGTTCCATCGGGGCCAGGTGGCCGCAGTCGGGAATGATCTGCAGCGTCGAATGTGGTGCCAGCGCATGCATCTCTTCGCTGATTGCCGGCGATGTGATGCGGTCGTTGGCACCGCAGAGGATCAGCAGCGGATCTCGATAGGTGGCCAGCACATCGTGCCCGTCCACCCGTTCCAGCGCGCTCTGGCGCAGGAATACCTCCGCGCCGAGCCGCGCGGTCATGTCGCGCACACGCTGCACCAGCACGTAGTCATCCAGCCGTGAGGCATCAATGTAACTGCGCATCAGCGTGTCGCCGAAGCCGTGGAACTTGCCTGGCAGGCGCACGCTGGCCTGCTGGCTGCGGCGCTGGGCAGCACGCTCGGGGGAATCAGCGTGGATCGAGGTGTCGATCAAGGCCAGGCGCAACACCCGTTCGGGCGCGGTGCGCAGGATCTGCTGGGCGACGAAGCCACCGAGTGAGAAGCCGGCGAGAGCGAACTGGGCCGGGGCCTGGGCCAGTACGTCATCAACCACGGCCTGCATGGTTTCACCGCGGGTCTGGTCGCCTACGGTGCAGCTGGCGATGTCGGAGAGTGCGGCGATCTGCTCGCGCCAGAGTTCGGCGTCGTTGAGCAGGCCCGGGAGCAGAAGCAGGGGGATTCTGTCAGTCATGCGACGTATTGTCGCGCCGTTTGACGGCCACCGGAATGTCGCTGATGGCTCTATGTGTTGCGTGGCGTACGCGCTACGGTCTGGTGATCCCCATTGGAGAGAGCTGACATGCGATTGCCTGACAACGCGTCTGCGCCGGTGAACGACAGCCCCTCAGGAAGTCGCAATCCGGTCCCCACGCCCGCGTTCGCACCCGCGCTGCCATTGAGCAGCATCGAGCAGAAGGAACTCAGCTACTTCAGGGACCTCGGCCGTCGTGACCAGGAGATCATCAGCCAGCGATTCCCCAGCTGTACCACCCGCCTTCGGGCGCTCGGTGCGCAGCTGGAGAGCATCCGCAATGCGGGGTTCGGTTCGCGTTGCCGGGTCGGTGGTGTTTCGCTGGACGCGCTGTTCGTGGAGGGTGCTGATGAGCTTGCGCGAGGGAGTGCGCTTGTGCAGGCGCTGCCCGAGGTTGCAAGCCCGATGGCGGGTTGGGCGTATGCGGTGCTGCTACGCAATGCCAGCGTGCCCGGGCATGAAGAAGAACGAGCGACGCTGGGTGCCGCTGCGGCGTGGATAACCCTGGTGACGGCACCGGAGGACGTTCAACGGTAGCGTCGGTCGATAGACGACGGCTGGTGATGGTGATCGGCACGGTGACGCATGACGTTGTTCGAGGTCATGCGTTACAGCTCACCGCCGATCACGCCTGCGGAATTGGGGCCTCGCCATCCACCTTCACCGACTGCACCGGCAACGTCACCACCATCACGGTGGCGTCGTCCGGGTCGAGCTTGGTGGTGAAGCCCAGGCTCTGGCACATCGCCAGCATGGTGCTGTTCTCGCGCAGCACCTGGCCTTCGACCACGTTCAAGCCCAGCCACTGCGCGTACTCGATCATGATGGTCATCAACCGCCAGCCGATGCCGTGGCCCTTCAAATCGGAACGGATCAGGATGCCGTACTCGCCCCGGTCATAGTCCGCATCGGCATGCAGGCGCACCGCGCCGAGCATGTCGCCCGTGCGCGGATCAATTGCCACCAGGGCGATGGAGCGCGCGTAGTCGAGCTGGGTCAGCCGTGCGATGAACTCATGGCTGAAGTGCTTCACCGACTGGAAGAAGCGCAGGCGCAGGTCTTCATCCGTTACGCGGGCGAAGAAGGCGCGGAACAAGGCATCGTCTTCCGGGCGCACCGGGCGCACAAACGCAGCGGCCCCATCCGACAGGGTGAGATGGCGCTCCCATTCCTTGGGATACGGGAACACCGCGAAACGGGGATGGCCACGGCCCTTGTGCATGCGCCGCGACGGCGCGATGGCAACGCGCGCATCCAGGGCCAGCACACCATCGCGGTCGGACAGCAGCGGGTTGATGTCCAGGGTGCGCACTTCGGGAATGTCTGCGGCCAGCTGCGCCAGTTTGACCAGGATCAGCGCGACCGCGCGCTCATCCGCAGCGGGTACGTCCCGGTAGGCCTTGAGGATGCGCGACACGCGGGTGCGCCCGATCAGCTCATGCGCCAGTCGCAGGTCCAGTGGCGGCAAGGCAAGCGCCTTGTCGTCGATGACTTCCACGGCGGTACCACCGCGCCCGAACACCACCACCGGACCAAAAGTAGGGTCGTCGGCGATACCGGCAATCAGCTCGCGTGCCTTCGGCCGCACTACGGTGGGCTGCACCAGCACGCCGTCGATGCGCGCGTTCGGGCGCAGGGTGCGTGCCCGTTCCAGAATGGAGGTAGCGGCGGCATGCACGGCCTGCAGCGTGCCCAGGTTCAAGCGCACACCATCCACATCGGACTTGTGCGGAATACCGGCCGACAGAATCTTCACTGCGACCGTCGCGCCCTGCTCCAGCAGCGGCTGGGCGAGGTCCATCGCTTCGTGTGGGTCGGCGGCCTGCATCACTGGCGCAGAGGGGATGCCGTAGGCGCTGAGCAGCTGATGGGTGGCAATCGGATCCAGCCACTGCTGCCCGGCCGCCAGGGCGTCCTCCACCAGCGCGCGCGCCGCGGCGGTATCCACCACGAAGTCTTCCGGCAGACTGGGCGGGGATTCCATCAACGCCGCCTGCGCGTCGCGGTAGCGCACCAGATGCTGGAAGCCGCGCACGGCCTCGGCTTCGGTGGGATACGTCGGCACGCGCGCCGCATTGAGCGTGGCGGTGGCGCGGTCGTCGTTGCCCAGCCACACCGCGAACACGGGCTTGTCGCGCTGGTGGCGCGGACGCAGGCCGAGTGTGCGGGTCAGCGCCTGCGCAGCGTCGGCCGACGAGGTGAACGCAGTGGGTACGTTGACCACCAGTACCGCGTCGTTCTCGCTGTCGTTCATCAGTGCTTCGATGGCGGCGGCATAGCGGTCACCGTCCGCGTCGACCACGATGTCGACCGGATTGGCGCGCGACCAGCCCTGCGGCAGCACGGTGTCGAGCTGGGTCACGGTGGACGGGGAGAGCTCGGCCAGCTGGCCACGCAGGGCGCGCAGCTGATCCACCGCCAGCCGCCCTACCCCGCCACCGTTGCTCAGAATGGCCAGGCGACGGCCGGGGAAGGTGCCGAGCCGGCCCAGGGTTTCAGCGGCGGTGAACAGTTCGTCCAGCGCGCTCACCCGCAGCAGGCCGGCGCGGTTGAACGCGGCCCCGTACACGTCATCGGAACTGGCCAGCGCCTGCACGTGGGTGTCGGCGTCGGGATTGATGCGGATATGGCGGCCGGATTTGACCACCACCACCGGCTTGGCGCGGGCGGCCGCACGCGCGGCCGACATGAACTTGCGCGCGTCGCGGATGTGTTCCACGTACAGCAGGATGGCGCGGGTGCGGTAGTCGGTGGCGAAGTAGTCCAGCAGGTCGCCGAAATCCACGTCCAGTGCATCGCCGAGTGAGACCACGGCGGAGAACCCAACCGAGCGATCCACGCCCCACTCCACCAGCGCGGCGGCAATCGCGCTGGATTCGGAGATCAGGGCCAGGTCGCCGGCCTGCGGGAAATGCGCGGCAATGCTGGCATTGAGCCGCGCGTGCGGGGCGATCACGCCCAGGCAGTGCGGGCCGAGAATGCGCAGCCCCTTGGCCCGGGCCGCAGTTTCCACCTGCTCGCCCAGCGAGCCGGGGCCGTGGCCGAGCTGGGCGGTCAGGATGATGGCCGCCGACACGCCCAGTTCGGCGGCGGTGGCCACTACCTGCGGGACGATCTGCGCGGGGGCGGTGATCACCACCAGCTCCGGCACCCAGTCCAGGTCTTTGAGCCGCTTGACCGTGCGGATGCCGTCAATCTCGCCGTAGCGCGGGTTGACCCAGGCGACCTTGCCGGGGAAGCCGGTGCCGCGCAGGTTGCGCATCACCGCGCGCCCGGCGGAGCGTTCGCGTGGGCTGCCGCCGATGACGGCGACCGATTGCGGGCGGAAGACCGATTGCAGGTGGTAGATGCTCATGGCCTTACGTTACACGGGTAGCCGTGACGTGAGGGATGATCTGGCGCAATCCGGACGATGTTGGACCGCGCGGACACGCATGGCGTGTCCCTACGGGTCGAGCGACCCCGGGTCGTAGTGACACGCCATGCGTGTCAACGCCATGATCCTGCGCACGTACATTCGCCATGCGTGCCCACGCGCACCATCACAACAACGTGCCGCTCAAAATCATCGCGGCAATGCTGAAATAGATGACCAACCCGGTCACATCCACCAATGTCGCCACGAACGGGGCCGACGCACTGGCCGGGTCGAACCCCAGCCGCTTCAGCACGAACGGCAGCATCGAACCGGACAACGACCCGAACGTCACAATCCCCACCAGCGCTGCACCAATGGTCAGGGCCAGCAGCTGCCAGTGCTCGCCGTAATCATGCAGGCCCAGCAGCTGCCAGGACACGATGCGGATCATCGCCAGCACGCCGAGGATGGCCCCCAGGGTCATGCCGGTCGGCAGTTCACGCAGCGCGACGCGCCACCAGTCGCGCAGGCGCAACTCGCGCAGCGCCAGGCTGCGGATCAGCAGCGAGGTGGCCTGCGAACCGGAATTGCCGCCCGAACTCATGATCAAGGGAATGAACAGGGTCAACACCACGGCGCGGGCCAGCTCTTCCTCGTAGTGCTGCATGGCGCTGGCGGTGAGCATTTCGCCGAGGAACAGCACGCTCAACCAGCCGGCGCGCTTGCGCAGCATCTCGAAGAAGCCGATCTGCATGTACGGCTTGTCCAGAGCCTCCATGCCACCGAACTTGTGCGCGTCCTCGGTGGACTCCTCGATCAGCGCGTCCAGCACGTCATCCACGGTGACGATGCCGAGCACATGCTGTGCGTCGTCCACCACCGGAATGGCCAGCAGGTCATGGCGGCGGATCAGCCGCGCCACTTCTTCCTGGTCCAGCAGTGGGTGAACCGACACCGGTGCGTTGACCTGCGCTACTTCCAGGATCGATTCCTCGGGCAGCCCAGTGATCAGCCGGCGCATGGTCACCACCTGCTGCAGGGCCTGGCTGTGCGGGTCGAGCACGTAGATGGCGTAGACGGTCTCGCGGGTGCGCTCCACTTCGCGGATGTGCTGCAGGGTGCGGCCGACGGTCCAGGTGGACGGCACGCTGACGAATTCGGTGGTCATCAGCGCGCCGGCGGTGTGCGCCGGGTAGCTGAGCAGCTGCTGGATCGCACGCCGGGCGTCGGCGCTGAGCAGCGGGATCAGGCGGGCGCGCTCGTCTTCGTCCAGCTCATGGACGATGTCGGTGGCGCGGTCGTCGGCCATCAGGCCCAGCAGGGCGGCGGCGCGGGCTTCGGGCAGGGCAGCGACCAGCTCGCCGCTGCGGGCCAGTTCGGGTTGTTCGAGCATCTTGACCGCGCGCGGCAACGGCAGCGCGGCCAGAGTGTCGGCGGCACGGGTCAGTTCAAGCGTGTTGAGGTATTCCACCGCGTCGGCGGTGTTGAAGTCCTGCAGGGGTGCGCTCAGGGCGGCATCGGCCACCGGACGCAGGAGGTCTTTCTGGTTCATGGGTTCGCCTTTGGATCGCGATGCGCGACGCCAACGCTGGCGAACCGTCCCGTGTCAGGCGGTCGCCATCGCTGGCGTCGAGCAAGGTCGAGGTCTACTGTCGCTGGACATGGGTTGGGTTTCCGGATGGGTTTATTCGCTGGAGGCGGCGCGTTGCGCCGTCACCCGACCAACGGTCGGGTGCTACCGGAACACGGCGAGCACCTGACATTGGGCGACGACAGTGCGGAGCATCGGTAGCAGCCGACCGTTGGTCGGCTGGCACCGCGCAGCGGTGTGCCTGCAGCGGCCGGCAGTCTGGACCTGTGCAGGACCCGGGTCAACCCCCAACCAGGCCCCTGTTGGGACACGGTTGAAGGTCGTTGACGCCCCCGGCCGCATAATGGGCGCGCGGCAACGGGCCGAGGTTCGGATCCACAGGTTTCCTCATGCATAGCGGTGCCCTCGAACTGGCCCTGGTCCTGCTGCTGGCGGCGGTGATCGCCGTGCCGGTGTTCAAGAAGTTCGGCCTGGGCGCGGTGCTGGGCTACCTTGCCGCCGGCGTGGTGCTGGGTCCTGACGGGCTGGGCTTCGTGCAGGACGCCGACCGCATTCTGGGCGCGGCCGAGATCGGCGTGGTGATGCTGCTGTTCGTGATCGGCCTGGAGCTTTCGCCGTCGCGCCTGAAGGTGATGCGGCGTTCGGTGTTCGGGGCCGGCGCGGCGCAGGTGGCGCTGTGCGCGGTGGTGCTGGGCAGCCTGCTGTTGCTGGACCACTTCCAGTGGAAGAGCGCGCTGATCGTCGGCATTGCATTGGCCCTTTCTTCAACGGCGGTCGGGCTGCAGCTGCTGTCCGAGCACAAGGCGCTGAACACCGATTACGGGCGACTGGGCTTTGCCATCCTGCTGTTCCAGGACCTGATCGCCATTCCGCTGCTGGCGGCCATTCCCCTGCTGGGCGGGGCGAAGAACCAGACCCTGCACTGGAGCGACGTGGCGGTGGCGCTGGGCGCACTGGCCGTGGTCATCCTGTGTGGGCGGCCGGTGTTGCGCCGGCTGTTCAACATCATTGCGCGCACCCGCAGCCCCGAAGTGTTCACCGCCATGGCCCTGCTGGTGGTTCTGGGCACCGCGTGGTTCATGCAGGAGGCCGGGCTGAGCCCCAGCCTGGGGGCGTTCCTGGCTGGGGTGCTGTTGTCTGATTCGGAGTTCCGGCACGAGCTGGAATCGCAGATTGAACCCTTCAAGGGTCTGCTGCTGGGTCTGTTCTTCATTGCCGTGGGCATGGGCATCGACCTGGACCGGGTGGTGGCCGAACCCGGGCTGGTGGCAATCGGCGTGGTCGCGCTGCTGGTGGTGAAGTTCGGCCTGCTGTTTGCCATCGGCAAAGTGGCGAAGCTGAGCACCCGGCATGCGGTGATGCTGGGCAGCGTGCTGTGGCTGGGCGGCGAGTTCGCTTTCGTAGTGTTCAACGAAGCGCAGCGCGTGCATCTGCTGGGCGCGGCCAACCATGACCGGCTGGTGGCGGTGGTGGGGCTTTCGATGGCGCTCACCCCGCTGCTGATGCTGGCGTTGCTGCGGCTGCTGGGCAGCGAGCACAAGGCCGGCGATGCGCGCCCGGCCGATGCGGTGGACACCGACGGCACCCAGCCGAAAGTGCTGATTGCCGGCATGGGCCGCTTCGGCCAGGTGGTGGCGCGCCTGCTGACCGCGCAGAAAATTCCGTTCGTGGCGCTGGAGTCCAACCCGGACACGGTGTCGGACCTGCGCCGCTTCGGCAACAAGCTGTACTACGGCGACCCGACCCGGCCGGAGATGCTGCGTGCCTCCGGCGGCGAGCATATCCGCGTGTTCGTGATCACCCTGGACGACCCGGATGCGAACATGCGGGCGACCCGACTGATCCGGCGCATGTACCCGCAAGCGGTGGTGCTGGCGCGCGCCCGCAACCGCCAGCATGCATGGCGGCTGATGGACATGTCCGCCGAGCCGTTCCGCGAAGTATTCGGCACCAGCCTGGAGCTGAGCGAGCGCCTGCTGGTGGCGCTGGGTCTTTCCGCCGACACCGCACGCAGCCACGTGCAGCGCTTCCGCGAGCATGACGAGAAACTGCTGCGCGACCAGTACCTGGTGTATGACGATGAAGCGGCGGTGATCCAGACCTCACGCGACGCGCGGGCCGATCTGATGCGCCTGTTCGAGGCGGATGCCGGTCGCGACGCGAACACGTCAGAAGACGACGACAGATCGCGGGGGTGAGACGCAGGTAATGCAGGGTCTGCAAGGTGACGTGCGTCACGTATGCAAGATTTCTGTAACTTGTTTTAGGAACATCGTCAGAGACTCGCGGGGCCACTCCCCCACCGTGAGCTCCCCCTGATGCCCATCCTGACCAGCGCCTCGCTGCCGCGGCCGTTGTCGCGCGCGTCCTCCACATCCCTGCCCGCGCCACCGCCTCGGCCGATGCGATCCGTGTCGCTGCCGGCCCCACAGTCGATCAGCAATCCGCCCACTTCGCGCGCGTCTGCGCCTGAGCCGGAATCACCTTACATAAAGGCGCATGCCCTGCTGAGCTCACCGCTGCAGGATGGCCCCCCTGTGCAGCAGGCCTTGGCCGGACTGATGCGCGGCGACCGGCCGGGCGACGATGTCGTGCGCCTGTTGGCCCTCGCCCACCTGCCATGGGGCCGGGCACACGCCGCGCTGTTTGGCGACGACTGCCCGTTGGCACCGCACACGCTGGTGCTGATGCTGCATGCGTTGTTCCCCATCAGCAACGAGCAAGGCCAGCGGCTGCTGCCGCTGCTGCGCGAGCACGCGCTGTCCCGCAGCCTGGCGCAATGGACCACGCTGTTGTGCAAACCCCGCCACGAGCACCAGGGCGCGCTGAAGCTGCGTGCAGTGGACGACGCCGGTGATCTGGATGCCATCACGTCGCAGCTGGACGAGATGCTGCCCGCGGCGAGAATGAACGAGGGGCAGGCCGCGCTGGCACTGCTGCACACCTTGCTGCCGAAGTGGTCCGGCAAGCAGCAGCGCGAAGTGTATGCGCTGTGGCGCGACGACCGCACGGGCTGGTCGCTGGCCGATGCTGCGCTACGTGCGCGCGATCTGCAGGAAAAGTTGCCTGCGCGCCCGGCTGCCGACGTACTGCAGGCACTGGAAGCCGAACGCAAGCGGGATCGGCCACCCGCAGCCGCGCCGGGCAGCGTGGCCGACGCCGTGGTCGGGTTGTTGAACCTGTTGCTCGGGGAAAATCCGCTGGCAGCCGCCGACCGCACTCTGTCATTCGGAGCGCGGCTGTCGGGGGGCACCTGGTTGCCGAACTTCGCACCTCACGGCCCCGTTGTGCAGCAGCGTACGGGGCTGCCGCTGGTATCAGCGGCAACCACGCCGCGCGGACTGGTCTCCATGCGCCTGAGGGACCTGGACCAGCGCCTGCAGGAGCAGGCGCTGCGCAAGGACTACTACACGGGCCAGATGCAGCAGATGGTGGCTTGGCAGCTTTCCAGGCCCACGGAGGTGTCTGCGCCGGCCTCCACCGCGCGGCGGCCCGCCTCCGCGCCACCGGTGCAACGCAACAGCACCGGTAACGCATCGAATGCCGATGCATCGGAGCTGTTCGCAGTGCCGGACGATCTGCACTCACCCGGGCGGCTGACCCCACTGGGCGCGCGCCCGTCGATGCAGGGGTTGTCCACGCCGCGTGCGTCGGGTGTGGACGCTGCGCCGCTGCAACCGCTGGCACCGGCGGTTAACAGCACCACGCCGCCGCCCAGCGCGGACGAGCAGATGATCAACAAGGAAATCGAAAGGATCGAAACCCAGCTTCCGCAGTGGCTGAAGGATGCACCGCTGGGCGAGCGCAACTACCTGCAGACGCTGAGCGATCTGCACGGTGCGTGGGAAGACGTATGGATTACGCTGATTTCCGGGGTGGACTCGCTGGAGACCTATACCCACGACGCGCTGGCCAAGGCTTTGAACGCCACCGGTTCCGGCCAGGGCTTCGACCCCGCTACCGTGAATGTGACGGTCACCGAACGCCGCTGGCCAGACCCGGAGTTTCCCGGTGCCTTCCTGGATGCCCCGGTGGTATGGCCAGTCCCGCCGGGCGGCATCGAGCCGGTGCTGACCGAGCGCACGGTGTCGCTGGTCGAGTTCGCGATCGGCAACATCGCACAGCGCTGGCTGCTGGGCCCGGACCACGACGTGTCGATGGAACGTCATATCAACGGCAGCACGCGAGCGCTGAGCGAGAAGGAGGTCACAGCTGTAGTTGACCTCGTTCGTAGGCTGGATGTGGGCAGCACCTACCCGGACTACCTGCGTGACATCCTGCTGTGGCCGCTGTCGCCGCTGGCAGGCCCGTTGCGCCAGGCCTGGGTGCACAGCAACGGGCTGCTGCTGGAAGCAGCCCTGCAGGCGGCGCGGCTGCAGGGCTCCACATTCCCAAAGGACTACTACACCTATCTTGACCCGATCAGCGGGCACGATCTGGCGTCGCGCATGCTCGAGCATGTGCTGCAACATCCGGACGAGCGCACGCGGCCGGAACTGGAGACGTACACGCCCTACGTGCACGCGCTCAAGATCGGCTACGCCGATTCAGCGTTGGGCACGCTGCTGGGCGGTACCGGTGCCTGCCGGGTCAATGGGGTGTGGGTGGTGGAGATGGATGCGCCGGATCGCGGGGTCACCTCCGTCGTGGTGGTCACGCCAGGCGCTCCGGACGGGAAGATCATCCGGGTGTACGACGACATGCAGGCCGCGAAGTCCGATCCGTACTGGCGCACCGATGCCGGCTATGGCTATCTGAAGGAACGCATGTCGCACGAAGACCAGGTGCGCGCGGACGGACTGGCCTTCGGCGACGACCCGGTAAAGAGCCGCATGCCACGACACCCCGGCCGCTTCACCGCAGAGAAGGTGCAGCTGGAGCGCATCCACGGCGACTTCCTGCACGAAGCGTTCGAGTACATGGCGCACACCATGATCCGTGACGGCGCGTCAGCGTCAACCACCACCGCCGAGGTCGACTGGTCGGCAGCACTGTCGTCCAGCTTCGATGTTGCGTTGACGCTTGACGATGTGACCAGCCCACTGCCACTGGGCAAGCTGCTGGGCAAGCTGAAGCTGCTGCTGAAGCCGGGGCGCTGGTTCGATGCAGGTACCTCCACGATCAAAGCGGGGCAGAGCCTGCAGCGCGGCAAGGACATCACCGGGCGCAAGTCGCCATTCTCGCGCATCGTGAAGTTGAACGACGGCCGCATTGGCGTGCTGGCCGGCCCACCCGGCCCCCCCGCCAGCGCTCCGAACTGGGCACAACTGGACCAACTGCAGGATCGCAGCCGCACGCTGGTGCACCCCCCGGCGCGGCAACTGAGTCTTCCCGACGAGCGCGAACTGCGACGCAGGGAAGTGCGCGAACTGGACCGCCTGAAGGAAGAGCTGACTGCGCTGAAGGGTGCCTACAGCGGCCCGTACGAGTTCGACATCAACAGCCACCGCGAAACCTGGTGGCCCTACATGGACCGCGTGCCGGAGCTGTCGGGTCTGAACGATGCCGAGCGCTCGCAGTACGTGGCGTATCTGCTCAGCCAGCGCGAAGCGAGCGCGGTCAGCAGCATGCTGCGCAGCTTGAGTACGGTAGGCGTTCAGAAGGCCAGCCTCCCCTTCCGCGCGATGCACGGGCGCGCGATTGCACTGGTGGAGGGCGGCCGGGCGGGGTCCTCAACGGCGGTGCAGCCTGCACCCGGACCGGCTCCGGGCAGCAGCCTCACCAGCCCGACCAAGAAGCTTTCAGACGGAACGGGGAGCGGATCACCGAAGAAGCCGCGTCTGTCGCAGCCACTGCAGGACGCCGGCGGCTCGGTGCCGCCTCCCTCCGATTTCCGGTTCGAAGTGGTGCCTCGCGACCAATGGCCACCGTCGCTTTTCCACTACACGACGCGGGCGAACTACAACAAGATCATGAGCGACGGCGGCATCAACCCCAGCGATGTGGATCCCATGGGGAAAGCCGGCAAGGGCCCGGCACCGCGGATCGTATACGTCACCCCACTGGTACCCGAACTGGGTCGCACGCAACTGGAGCCCCGGCTGTTCGGCAGGAGTTCGCATGGGTCCAGGAGCGACAAGCTCGAGTGTGCGATCGAGATGAAAACAGAGCACTTCTCGTTCGACACCGTGGTGACCCGATACACCGGTACGCACAGCGACGTCTGGACAGTGGGCCCGCCCGGAGGCGGCTATATCCCGCTACGCGTTGCGGAAGGCGAGTCGTCGGTTCTGGTGAAACCTGTGCCCGGAAGCGAAATCGTCCCGTGGTAACCCCACGCAACGCGGCGGTGGGCCGGTGCCGATGGCGCCGCTCCATCGGCCCTGCCGGCTTCGCCGGGGGTAGAGTCGGTCGCAAGACGACTGCAGACCTCAATGATCGCCCCTTTAACGCATTGACCCCACCAATCCCATGACCCATCCCCCGGAGACCCCCATACATGTTCCGTAGCGTCGGACCCAAACCAGCACCCGCAGTGCGCTCAACCACACCGTCGCCACAGAACGCGTCACACGACGAGAACAACAACCTCCGCCGCCGCGCACCAGATACGGTCGGTAACGGCGTTGTCAGAGACGACTTCCTCGAATCGTTTCCACCCAAACGCGCCAAGCGCGCCGCAGACTCCATCAAAAGCGCATGGAAGGACCACCTGAAGCACGTGGCCAACACCAACCAGGAGAGGCATTTCGAGGAGTACCGCAGCACCCACGAGGATTACCGGACACTGGCCTATGAACCCGAGAATACGGACGTCTATCCCCTCCGCAAGTTGGAACAGGACAAATGGGTGTTCTTCTGCTCGATCGCCAAGCGTCCGACCCTGCGCTACCCGATCGTTGAAATGCCTGTGGAGAGCGAGAAAGCCGTCACCGTGCAAGGTCGATTCAAGGACCTGCAGACCCTCGACGACAAATATGTCGCACTGCGCCCGGTGGCTGATGGCACCTTCATGCATCGCGACGAGAAGCGGCTTGATCCGTTGCGCGCCACCGCCTCGCTGGTGTTCAGCGCGGTCATCAATGAAAAGCTGATCATCGCGCGCAACGCCGGCACCACTCTGTTCGACTATCTTGCCAAAGGAGGCCAGCTGCCGATGATCGTGTTCCAGGCACTGGTGCAGGACGTGGATCGCCTGCATGCACTGGACGTGCGCGGCGGTGCATTCGTGCGCGATATCAAACTGGAGAACACCTGCATACGGCTGCCGGCCGGTGAGCCGTTGCCTTCAGGTCCGCTGCCGTCCGCGCGTCTGATCGACTTCGAGGACGACGTGCTGTTTGGTGATGAGCTGCTGCAACTGAGACCCGAGCACGCGCGCGGCACGCGCGAATGCCAGACCAATGCGTTGATGCAGGACCTGTACGCAGGCCCTGGCGCAGGGCGTAGCGCGGCGGCGAATGCGCTTGATCTGTATGCGCTGTTGCTGATGGTGGTGGCAGCCACCGCTCCGCCCGGTTCGGACCTGCAGCGCGCGGCGCTGTGCGAGCATCGTCAGATTCCGGCGCTGGATGTTCATCCGGGTGCGATGCATGACGGAAACGCGGACTTGTTCAGGCCGTGGCTTGAAGCAAATGTGCAAGCCAAGCATGCGGAGGATATTCTCCATCTGCTCACCAATCCGGCGGTGTTTGCACGCAAGCATCCAGAGCGCCTCACGCTGGCACCGATGCTGCGCTTCGCAGAATCAACAACGCCATCGTCCTGCGCACGTAGCAATTCGTAGTGACGCGCCATGCGCGTCAACCGCGCAAAGCGCGGCACAAGCATCCGAAGCCTGCATCCACGGTATTGCGAACCATTGACCAACGTTTGGAGTTGGCCGAAGACATGTATCAGGCGTTCATGCACACAGAACGAAGTGCGGACGGGCATGGCCCGTCCCTACGCGGTCATGTTCAATCAGCCGTTTACGCGGTCATGTTCAATCAACCGTTATCGCGCAGGAACCGGGCCATCGACGAAACGCCCGGGACGCGCGGTTCGAACTCACCGGCGACGTCGATGAAGCCACGCATCACCGCGATCTCGCGCGGGCTGCGGTTCAGCGCGTCGCGCACGTCCGGGTCAGCCCCGGCGCGCAGCAGACGCTGCACCAGCAGCGGCAGGCCGTGCAGCGCAGCCAGGTGCAGCGGCCCGAAACCGCGCGGGTCGCGCGCCTCCAGCGACACGTCTTCATCGAGAAGGCGCTCTACCGCCGCCAACACCACCTGCTCGTCGCATGCGGTACCGGGTTCGGCGCGTGCGCCGAGCAGCAACAGCAACGGCGTCACCGAACCCGCCGCCGGCTGGTCCGGCTCGGCACCAGACAGCAACAACGTGTCCAGCAGGGCGAGCAGGCGCGAACGGTCGCGGGCGCTGAAGCCGTACAGCGCGGCGCAGTGCAGCGGGCCGAGCTGCTGCGCGTCGCCGGCGTGCACGTTGGCACCGGCGGTGAGCAGGCGCGCGGCAATGTCCGGCAGCCCCAGCGCCGAGGCGAGCATCAGCACGGTGACACCGCCCGGCAGGCGATATTCCAGTTCGGCCCCGGCATCCAGCAGCGCCGAAACGATGTCGGTCTGGCGCATGCTGACCGCAGCAGACAGCGGCGTGGCCCCACTGGCAGCGGCATGCTGCGGATTCGCTCCGCGCGCCAGCAGCAGGTCGACCACGGCCAGGTGTCCACCGCCGGCCGCGCGCAGAAGCGCGGTGCAGCCTTGTGCGTCCACCACGTCCACGGCGAAACCGAGATCGATCAGGCGGCGTACGGCATCGGCATCTCCGACCATGGCCGCCGACGGCAGGTCGGCGTCGCGCAGCGCACGGCGTGGCAGCTGCCACACGCGCCAGTCCAGCCAATCGGCGAGGTCGCGGCGGCCGATCGACAGCGCCACGCCCAACGGAGTCTGGCCATCGGCAGCACGTGCTTCCGGCGAGGCACCGTGTTGCACTAGCAGCTTCAAGGAGCCTTCGCGGGCCAGTGCGGTGGCCAGGTGCAGCGCGGTCATGCCGTGGCTGTCGCGTGCCTCGCGATCCACGCCCAGCGTGAGCAGGGCCTGCTGCAGGCGCAGCCAGCCCAGCCGCACCGCCAGCGACAACGGCGGGTCACCGGCTGGCGACGGCGCGAACGGATCCGCCCCGCGTTCCAGCAGTTCCAGGGCCAGCTGTTCCAACCCGCGCGAGGCGTGGTCGTGCTGCGCGCAGGCGGCCAGCAGGCGTGACAGTCCACCGGCTCCCGCGGGCGACACACCGCGGCGCAACAGCGCCTGCAGCGACGGCACAGCGTCGGTGCCACGCGACAGCAGGGCGAACATCGGGGTGTCGCCGCAGGCGTCGAGCACATCCGGCGTAGCCCCTTGGGCCAGCAGCCATTCCACCGACTGCGGATCCAGCGCCAGCTCGGGCTCGTGCAGCAGTCCGCCGAGTTCATCGGCACTGCATAGCCGTGCCAGTGCGGTCATGCCGTCGTAGTTGCCAAAGCCCAGCGCTTCGCGCAGCAGGTCCAGCGGCGGGCGGTCGGGCAGCAGCGGCGCATCGGGGGTTTCGGCGTCAGCCGCAGCGGAGCCCAGGCCATCGCTCACCGCGGCCGGCAACGGATAGCTGCGGTCGAGCAGCGAGACGATCGCCCAGCGCCCGGCCGCCGCGGCAATGTCGACCGCGCGGCGACCCTGCGGGTCGGTGACGTCGGCGGCGATGCCCAGTTCCAGCAGGCGGCGCACCAGCAGCGGCGATGCGCCTTCGGCCATGCAGGCCAGCAGCACCGCATTGCGGCCTTCCACATCGACCGCATGCAGATCGGGTTTGTGCGGCAGCAGGTGCTCAATCACACCGGCGCGGCCAGCACGCGCGGCTTCCAGCCACGGGGTGCGCGACAGCGCGTCGCGCGCTTCCAGATTGGCGCCGGCGGTAAGCAGCACATCGATGATGTCGACGTGGCCAGCCAGTGCGGCCTCGTGCAGCGCACTGCGACGCTGGCGGTCGCGCGCGTCGGCGCGGGCCTTGTGCTTCAGCAGCAGCTGCACGCCGGCGGGGTCGTCTTCTTCGGTACCGGCGGCAGCCAGCAGCACCGGGGTGCCGTCTGCCGGTTCGGTGCGCGCCCCGCGTTCCAGCAGGAAACGAGCGAGTCGCCAGTTACCGACCTGGCAGGCCACCGCCAGCGGCGACCAGCCTTCCTGGTTCAGCGCATCCACTTCGGCGGCGGCGTCGCGCAGCAGCGCGGCCACGCCCGGGTCGGAACTGCGCGCGGCATGATGCAGCGGGGTGTTGCCTTCGGCATCGGCAGCGCGCGAATCGGCCCCGTTGGCGAGCAGGGTCATCACCGCTTCGGGGCGGCCGTGCCAGCTGTCACGGGTGGCGGCCAGCAGCGGGGTCATGCCCTTATGCGGCGTATTGAGGTCGGCACCGCGCGCGATCAACTCGCGCAGCAGGCGCAGGTCGGGTAACACAGCGGCCAGCACCACCAGGCTGCGCTGGTCGCGCCAGCTGGGATCGGGCAACGCGCGCGGGTCGGCCCCGGCGGCCAGCAGTTGCAGCGCGCGGTCAACACGGCCGCTGCGCGCGGCCTCGAACAGCGCCGGCAGAGTTTCGTGCTGGGCCATCGGTTCCAGCGGCTGGCTGTCCTGCACGGCCGCCGCTTCGAACAGGTCGCGGGCCGGCACCGGCGTGGCCACTGCGGACAGCGTTTCAGCCGGAGTCACCCGCTGCAGCGCGAAGTGCGCCAGCGGGGAGCCGACCAGCAGCAGCGCCACCAGTAGCCAGCGCAGGCCATCGGAAACCAGGCCCGGCCATGCCGGCAGCACGATCAGGGCGCACAGCGCCACCACCAGCCCGGCCACCAGCAGGCCACGCCATGCGCTGAGGTCGCGCCCGGCCAGGCTGCGCCAATGCCGCGACAGGCTGCCGTCGCTGCGCTCGATCTCGTTCCACAACGGCCAGGTGCGCCACACGCCCAGCAGTGCGGCGCTGACCGCCACGCTCAGGCCGAGCACCGCCGCCAGGCTGCCGCTGTCGTGCAGGGCACCCAACGGCCAGGCCACCAGCAGTGCCAGTGCCACGGCACCGACGCCCCACAGGGCGGCCAAGGCAGGCACGTCCTGCTTCCAGAGCACGGCAGGCTTGGGCAGGGTGCGGCTGCGTCGCCACCAGGAGATGCCCAGCGCAAACGCCGGCTGCGCCAGGGTGGCGGCAATCGCGGCGACAACGCCGCCAAAGACCGCGCCCAGCGACAGCACGCCACCTGCGGCAAAGGCGGCGGCAATGGCACGGCGGTAGCGCGGATCAGTCATCACGCCGCCGGGGAACCTTCACCGGCGCAACCGGCGGCGGTGGCATCTGCAGGTGGAAGCCGCGCTCGGCCAGATTGGCGCGCACGGCATCGACGTCGGCCAGGGCCAGACGGCGTTCGGGGGTCAAGGCGACTTCAAGCACGAATGACAGCGGGCCCAGCGTGGCCATCAGCGCGTCGGGAACGGCGCTGAAGTCATCGCGGACGGCGAGGTAGACGTACGTGTCCTGCTTGCGTTGGCTTTTGTAGACGTAGGCTTGCATGCCCGCGGGGCGTGGCCCTGGGAAATAGTTCGATGATTGTGGAGTAAAGCACGCAAGGGCGAAAGCCGGCCGCCGTGATTGCGTGCCGGAATTTCGCCCTGCGTCAGATTCAGGTTCATCAATGTCGCGGCGGTGTTCAGGTGCCGCGTAATGGAGCCGGGCGAGCCCGGCCCTACGTCAACGGGCGCGACGCTTGGGTTCGGCGGCCGGCTTGGCAGCTGCGCCCACCTTGGCGTAGGTGCCCTTCAGGGCAACACCGGCCAGAATGGCACCGGCGTAGCATTCGTAGTCGGTGGTGCTCTTGAATTCGTTCTTCTTGTAGTAGCTGACGATGTCGACCACGGCGTTGGCACCGCGCGACTTGGCACCATCCTGCAGAGCCTTCAGCGCCGACAGGGCAACCCAGCGGCAGGCTTCTTCGTCGCTCTTGTTGGCAGCGTTGGTCTTCTTGTTGGTGACATCTTCGCCCAGGCGCTGCAGGACGTTGACCTTCTGGCCGGCCAGGTAGAACTTCACGCTGCCGTCGATGCCGGCGTCGCGGGCAGTCTGGGAATCCACCAGCTCCTGCAGCGACTGGTGCACCGGGGTGTCACGGGCCTGTGCGGTGCTGGCAAGGGCGAACAGGGCAACACCGGCGATCAAAGCAAAACGACGCATACAACTTTCTCCTTGTTGTTGGGGGGAACGCTTCAGTTGGGCCAGCGACGGAAGATCAACGAGGTGTTGATGCCGCCGAAGGCGAAGTTGTTGCTCATCACGTACTCGGGGTGCAGCACGCGCCCTTCGCCACGGATGTAATCGAGCTCGCCGCAGCGCGGGTCGACCTGGTCCAGGTTGAGGGTCGGGGCAAACCAGCCTTCGCGCATCATCTCGATGGTGACCCAGGCTTCAAACGCACCGCAGGCCCCGAGCATGTGGCCGACGTAGCTCTTCAGCGAGCTGATCGGCATGTTCGGCCCGAACACCTGGGTGGTGGCCTGGGTTTCGGCGATGTCGCCGTGGTCGGTAGCGGTGCCGTGGGCATTCACGTAACCGATCTGTTCGGGCTGGAGGCCGGCATCTTCCAGCGCCAGGCGCATGGCCTGGGCCATGGTCTCGCTGGTTGGCTGGGTGACGTGCTGGCCGTCGCTGTTGGTGCCGTAGCCGACCAGTTCGGCGAGGATCGGCGCACCGCGCTCGAGCGCGTGCTCCAGGTCTTCCAGGATCAGCGTGCCGGCACCTTCGCCCAGCACCAGGCCATCGCGGTCAGCGGCGAACGGGCTGGGCGCGGTCTTGGGGGCGTCGTTCTTCACGCTGGTGGCGAACAAGGTGTCGAACACCGCCGCTGCGGTGGCGTCGAGCTGTTCGGCACCGCCGCTGACCATCACCGTCTGCTTGCCGCTGCGGATCGCCTCATAGCCGGCACCGACGCCCTGGCTGCCCGAGGTACAGGCGCTGGACGTGGTGTACACCCGCCCGGTGAGCCCGAAGAACACGCCGATGTTCACCGGCGAGGTGTGGCTCATCATCTTCAGGTAGGTGGTGGCGCTGATGCCTTCGGTGGTGTTCTCGTTGAGCATGCGCCCGAATTCGGCGGTGGCCTCGTGGCTACCCGAAGACGAGCCGTAGGCCACGCCGGTGCGCCCGCTGCGCAGGATCGGATGGCCGAGCAGGCCGGCCGCTTCCAGCGCCAGTTCGGTGGCACGCACCGACATCACCGCGACCTTGCCCATGCTGCGGGTGGTCTTGCGGTTGTAATGCGGCGGCAGCTCATAGTCTTCGGCCGGCGCGGCCAGGCGGGTGTTGAGGCCGTCGTAGACCTCCCAGCCGGGGATGTACTGCACCGCGTTCTCGCGGGCGTGCAGGCGGGCACGGATGCTGGGCCAGTCATGCCCCAGCGGGCTGATGGCGGCAGCACCGGTCACCACCACGCGGCGTTCAATCCGGCTCATCAGACCATGCCTCCGTTGACCGAAATGACCTGGCGGGTGATGTAACCGGCCGGTTCGGAGAGCAGGAAGGCCACGGTGGCCGCCACTTCCTCGGGCTGGCCGAGGCGGCCGGCGGGAATCAGCTTCAGCGCGTGGTCGACGATTTCCTCGTTGATCATGTCGGTCTCGATCAGGCCGGGGGCAACGCAGTTGACCGTGATGGCACGGCTGGCCAGTTCCAGCGCCAGCGCCTTGGTCGCGCCGATGATGCCGGCCTTGGCCGCGCTGTAGTTGGTCTGGCCGCGGTTGCCGACCAGACCGGACACCGACGACAGGGTGACAATGCGGCCGGGCTTGCGCCGGCGCACCATCGGCATCACCACCGGGTGCAGCACGTTGTAGAAGCTGTCCAGGTTGGTGTGCACCACCGCATCCCAGTCCTCGGCGGTCATCGCCGGGAACGCGCCATCGCGGGCGATGCCGGCATTGCAGACCACCCCGTAGTAAGCGCCATGCGCTTCGATGTCGGCTTCCAGCGTGGCGCGCGCGGTGTCGCGGTCGGCCACGTCGAAGGCCAGCACGCGGGCCTTCCGGCCCAGCGCCTGGATCTCAGCGGCCACGGCCTGCGCCTCTTCAATGCGGCTGCGGCAATGCACCACCACGTCGAAGCCGTCGCGCGCGATGCGCAGCGCCACGGCACGGCCGATACCCCGGCTGGCACCGGTGACCAGCACGGTCAAATTCCCTGTCATACCTCTCCACTCTCCAGATAGGCCATCGCATCGAGGGGTTCGTACACCGATACGTTGGCAACGGCCAATTCTTCATCGCCGGCCAGAATCCGGCAGGCGAACATTCCGAGCCCATTTTCGCCCATCAGCTCGCAATTTGCCTCTACCCGCAGGCAAACGCCGGCCGGGAAGGCCGGCCGATGCGCGGTGTAACGGCGGGTGCCGAGCAGAAAGCCGATGGACGGCTCCCGCCCTTCCTGGCGGGCACGGCACCCGGCCCAGGCGGCAATGGCCTGCGCCATGTATTCCACCCCCACCCAGGCCGGCACGCCGTCAGGCGTCGAGAACAGCCCACTGACCGGCACGTCCACTTCCACCGTGATCGATTCCGGTCCCCAGGCAACCACGCGGTCGATCAGGCGCATGCTGTCCTTGTGCGGCAGCACGCTGTCGATGTCGTCAGGCAGCCACATGCTCAACTCCGCGCCAGGGCCAGCACGGCATTGCTGCCGCCGAAGGCGAACGAATGGCTGAGCACGTGCTGCAGCGGGCGCTGCGCCCGCGAACCCGGGCTGACCAGGGCCAGCGGCGGCAGCGCCTCATCGGCCTGGCCGTCCCAGAAGTGCGCCGGCAGGCACTGTTCCGGGTTCTCCGCCAGGGTCAGCCAGCACAGCGCGGCCTCGATCGCCCCCGATGCGCCCAGCGTATGGCCGGTCAGCGGCTTGGTGGAACTGGCGGGCACCTGCCCGCCCAGCACGGTGGCCACGGCCAGGCTTTCCATGGCGTCGTTGTGACCGGTGGCGGTGCCGTGGAGGTTCACGTAGTCGATCTGTTCCGGGGCCAGCCCGGCACGCTGCAGCGCCTGCTGCATGGCGTCGATGGCCCCCTTGGCCTGCGGGTCGGGTGCCGACATGTGGTGCGCGTCGGAGGATTCACCCCAGCCGGACAGGCGCACCGGGCCGGGCTCGCGGGTCATCAGGAACAGGGCCGCGCCCTCGCCGATGTTGATGCCGTTGCGGTGGCGCGAGAACGGGTTGCAGCGCGCCGCCGAGACCGATTCCAGCGCACTGAACCCGGCCACGGTGAAACGGCACAGCGAATCGGCACCGCCGGCCACCACCGCATCCACCACCCCGGCGCGCAGCAGGCGCGCGGCCGACATCAGCGCCTTGGCGCTGGAGGAACACGCGGTGGAGATCGTCCAGGCCGGGCCACGGCTGTCGATCTGTTCACGCACGAAGCGGGCGCTGGTGCCCATTTCCTGCTGCGCGTAGTGGAAGTCATCCGGCCAGCGGCCTTCGTCGGCCTGCATGCGCAGGGCGTTTTCCGACTCGCCGATGCCCGAGGTGCTGGTGCCGACGATGACGGCCACGCGTTCGGCGCCGTAGCGCGCCACCGCGGCATCGACCGCCGGGCGGATCTGCTCCAGCGCGGCAGCGAGCAGCCCGTTGTTGCGTCCGCGCAGTTCCACCGGCAGCGCCGACAGGTCCGGCAACGGCGTGTGCACTTCGCCCAGCGCCAGCGTGCGGCCAGCGATCAGGGTGTCGTTCTCGTGCAGGCCGCCGGGCTGGTCGGCGAACAGGCCGGCGCGGGTCTGCGCATGGCCGGAGCCGAGCGCACTGACCACGCCGAGTTCATTCAGGAATACCGCGCTGCTCACAATGCTGCCTGCCCCATATCCAACGATTCGATCACCAGTTCATAGCCTTCGGCGAGGTTGCGCAGGCGTACCCGGCCATCCGGCAGGGTGTCGCGCTCCAGCCAGGTTTCGCCGTTCTGCTGCAGACGGCGGATGCCATCTGTCTCATCCAGCATCCACCCGGCCGGCAGTACTGCCCGGATGGCATCGGCCGGCCACAATGAAAACTGAAGGTCGTCCAGCACGCGCTCGCCGCGCACCAGTGGCGGCAGCCACGGCGCACGGGTCTGCTGCAGCTGCCTGCCATCCCAGACCATACGCACGCCGGTCTGACCCATGGCCTGCACCGCCAGACGGACTTCGTCGTGGTCGGCTTCAAGCAGTGCATCGAGGGTGCGCTCATGGCTGCCGAAGCGGAACTGCAGGCGCTGCTGCAGCTGCAGCGGTGCCGGCAGCGCCGACGGGGCCAGCTGCAGGGTGGGCAACTGCACCTTGGGCGCAGGCATGCGGGTGCTGGCACAGGCGGCCAGCCCCACGCACAGCAACAGGGCCAGGATCAGCCGGTGCACAGTTCCTCCAGCACACGCAGGCGGCGGCCGCTGTCATCGGCCACATACGGGTTCTTGGTATCCCAGGCGTAGCCGGCCAGGATCGAGGAGATCATGCGGCGTACGTCGGGCTGCTGTTCGGGGTGGTAGATGATCTTCTGGAAGCCACCGGCATACCAGGCTTCGACGAAGCGGCGGAAGGTCTTCACACCCGCGCGCAGCGGGATCGCGAAGTTGGCTTCCCAGTCCACCGTCTCACCGGCGTGTTCGCGCGCCAGGCAGTCGCTGGCCAGCTGCGCCGACTTGAACGCGATGGTGACGCCCGAGGAGAACACCGGGTCGAGGAATTCACCCGCGTTGCCGAGCAGCGCGTAGCCTTCGCCCCACAGCGAGCTGACATTGGCCGAATAGCCGGTAATGGTGCGCACCGGCAGCACCGCCCATTCGGCGTTCCTCAACAGGCGGGTGAGGTTGGGATCTTCGCCGACGATGGCCTGCAGCTTATACAGGTCGGTACCGGAATACTTTTCGAAGAAGCTCGGTTCGGCCACCACGCCCAGCGAGCAGCAGCCGTTGGAGAAGGGAATGGTCCAGTACCACACGTCCACGTGTTCGGGATGGGTGGTGATCAGGATCTTGTTACGGTCAAAGCCGGCATCGGCCGGAATGTGGTCGCGCACGTGGCAGAAGATCGCGCCACGCACCGGGAAGTTCGACGGCGATTCCAGGTTCAGCAGGCGCGGCAGCAGACGGGCGAAACCGCTGGCGTCGAGGATGAAGCCGGCTTCGATGGTGTATTCGCTGCCATCCGGGCGGCGCACCTGCACGCGCGCCGGGCGACCGGGCTGCACGGACAGCACTTCATCGCCGAAGCGCAGTGTCGTGCCCATGCGCTCGGCACCGCGCGCCAGCACGTTGTCGAAGTCGGCACGCTGCACCTGGTAGGTGGTGCCCCAGCCGGGCGAGAACTTCTCGCGGAAGTCGAACTCGGTGCTGCGCTCGCCGCGCACGAAGGCCGCGCCGTTCTTGTACTGGAAGCCAGCCTGGACCACGTCCTGCAGCAGCCCGGCCTGCTCGATGTATTCCATGCTCTGCGGCAGCAGGCTTTCGCCGATGGAGAAGCGCGGGAACTGCTGACGCTCGAGCATCAGCACCTGGCGGCCCTGCTTGCGCAGCATCGCGGCGGCGACCGAACCGGCCGGACCGGCCCCGATGATCAGGATTTCAGTACGTTCCACCGTATCGGTGGATTCAACAGGTGCGTCATTCACAGCAGCGTTCATCGATACATCCTTGGATCAGCAGCGTGGAGGAGAGGGTGTGTGCTTAGTGTGGAGCGTCATGCGGCGGCGGTCTGAACAGCGGTGAGATCAGCCAGACCAGGCCGATGCCGAACAGCAGGGTGAGCCCGAACGCGCGCAGCGCCGGCGTCGCCGACAGGCCGAGCAGGCCGAACGACAGCCAAGTGCTGGCCGCGCCGACACACACCGCCAGCCAGGCACTGGCATCGCCGCGGTGTTCGATCAGGAAGATGCCGTAGTCAATCCCCATGCCCAGCAGCAGCATCAAGGCCAGCACGTTGAACAACTGCAGCGGCTGCCCGAACAGGCCAAGCAGGCCCAGCGTCAGCGCGCCGGCGACCAGGGTCGGGGCGAACACCCGCCAGGCCTGCGCGCGGTAGCGCCAGTACAGCACCGCGAACACCAGCACGATGCCGACCAGCAGCAGCACGCTCATCAGCTTGCGGTAGTGCTTGAGCAGCTTGGAGAAATCGGCGGTGCGGTCGACCCAGCGCACGCCGTCGATGCCCTGGGTCTGCGCTTCCAGCAGGGTCAGCGCATCGGCACGCGACAGGTCATCCACCATCACCACCGAGGCCATGCCCTGCCCCACCGTGCCCAGCCACAGATGGCGGAACGGCATTGCCACCGGCGAGTCGAGGAAGGCTTGGGCCTGCAGGTCCTGCGCGGCGTAATCCGGACGCGGCAGGGTTTCGCCGACCGCGTCGCCGACCTGGGCCAGCACCCGTGGCTCGATCGCGCCGGTGAGCGCGGCATCGGCCTGCTGACGCTGCACCGACGGCAGCCACTCGCTGATCGCGCGGTAGCCGCCGATCTGCTTGTTCGCGGCCAGCACGCGCAGGCGATCCACCAGGGCTTCTTCGCGTTGCAGCACCTGTTCGGCGCTGTCGCCCTGCACCAGGTAGAACTGCGCCGGGCTGGGCAGCCCGAGCATCTGGCTGATGCGGATCTGCTGGTTGATCAGGTCCATCGGCGAGGACTGCAGGCTGCGCAGGTCGTCGTTGGGCTGCAGGCGCAGCATGCCGACCGCGGCGATGAACGCCACCGCACCCAGGAACAGGCCGACCGGGCGGCGGCCCTGCAGGCGCGGCCAACGCTCCAGGGTGGACCCCAGCCAACGGGCAAAGCGCGTGGTGCGGATCTCGCCGCCGTCCAGCCACGGGAACCAGAAGATGACGGTCAGGAAGGCCGCGGCCAGCCCGACCACCGAGAACAGCGCCATCTGGCGCAGCCCCGGGAACGGAGCGAGGCCCAGTGCGAGATAGGCCAGCGCACTGGTCAGCAGCGCCAGCCACAGGCCGGGCAGCAGGTGGCGCAGCAGCTTCCAGCGCCGGTCAGCCGGTTCGGCCTGGCGCGAGGCGAACCAGTGGATGCCGTAGTCCTCGGCCACGCCGACCAGCGAGGCACCGAACACCAGGGTAAGCACGTGCACCTTGCCGAACACCAGCACGGTGACCGCCAGCGCCACGCCACAGCCGATCAGCAGCGATGCGCCGACCAGCAGGATCGGGCGCAGCGAGCGGAACGCCAGCCACACCAGCAGCAGCACCGCGGCCAGCGAGCCCCAGCCGATGGTGTTGATTTCCCAGTTGGCCTGTACCGCAGCGGCTTCGGCATGCAGCGGCACGCCGGCGCGCAGCACCTCCAGGCCGGGGGCCTTCTGGGTCGCTGCGGCGGCGGCCTGGTCCAGCAGCAGGTCGATATGACGTTCGCCGTCGAGCTGGAACGCCGAGCCGGTGGTTTCGAACTGCAGGATGGCCCAGTGCTTGCCGTCGGCCTCGAGCAGGCCGTCGTCGCCCATTTGCAGGCCGGCCCCCTGTGCACGTTCCTGCCACCACTGCGGCCACAGCGACAGCGGGTCCTGGCCCCAGTCGGTGAGACGCGGTGCGCCCATCGGACCGTACAGCGCGGCCAGTGCGGACTGCGCCAGGGTGTCGGCGGGTTCGGACTGCAGGCGCTGGCGCTGTTCAGTGGTGAGCAGACGGTCGCGGTACGGGGCGTAGAACGCGCGGGCCTGGTCGAACCAGCCTTCGATGGTGCCGGCTTCCTTCAGCGGGGCAGAGCCCCGCTCTACGTTGGCCGCGTCACCATCCGGCGTGATGGTGCTGCGGAACGCGGCCTCGGCGGCCTTGGTCTGCGCCGCATCGCTGCTGCCCAGCAGCACCACGATCTGGCGCGCGTTGACGTCGGCGATACGCCGGGTGACATCGGACAGCAGACGGTCGTGCGCGTCCTGCGGCAACAGCGCGAGGATGTCGGTATCAATCCGCGATTCGCTCTTCCACAGCTGCCACTGCTGCACGGCCAGCCCGACCAGCACCAGCAGCCAGGCAATCGCCAGCCAGCGCCACAGGCGCTGCAGGCGGCCACCGGCGTGGAACGCGTCCTTCAACGACTCATTCAAACTTGCCGCCCTCTTCCGCGCTCAACGCCGCAGGGGTTTCGCTCATGCTGGCGAAGTGGATGCGGGTGACGTCCTGGTTGGCTTCGGTGATCTCCACCTCGCGCACGTAGCGGTCGCCACTGAGCTTCAGGCCGGTGAACACCTTGCCCAGCATCGCCGAGCGCGGGCTCAGCTGCATTTTCCAGCCGTTGTTGGGCAGTGCGTCCACTTTCACCGTGAACTGGGCCGACAGTGCCTGCGCGTCACCGCTCATCAGCGCGAACATGATCGCGTTGACCGATCGCATCGCCGGCTGCTGCTTGGCGTCGAGTTCGACACGGGTGCTGCCGTCGCTCTGGCGGCTCAGGATGCGATCACGGGTGACCACCACTTCCGACGGGAACGGCTTGAGCGTGGTCCAGATCACACCGTGGTCCTGGGCCAGCACGAAACGACCCTGCGAACGCAGCGGGTTCTTGAAACCGGTGACCTGCTTTTCCTGGGTGAAGTCACCGCGCAGCACGCCGACCTTGGCCACGCGCTGCTTGACCAGATCGACATCGGCCGCAGCCGCCACGGGTGCGAACACGGACAGCAGGATCAGCACGCCCAGCGTGCGCCACAGACGGCTCATTGCACTTCCACTCCCAGACGGTCCCACAGCACGGACGGGCACAGGTACAGCATTTCGTTGGTGGCCGCGTCGACCGCGACCTGGATGGTGTGGGCGCGGGTCAGCACCTGGTCGCTGCCGGCGTCGCGGATCTCATAGACGATCTTCAGCCGGTTTTCCCATTCGGTGATGGTGGCGCGCACCACCAGCTGCTGGCCGTACAGCAGCGGCCGGATGTACTTCACCCGCGCATCGACCACCGGCCACAGGTAGCCGGACTCACGCATCTGCGGGTAGTCGTAGTCGTAGCGCTGCAGCAGGGCGCAGCGCGCGACTTCGAAATACTTGAAGTAGTTGCCGTGCCACACCACGTGCATGGGATCGCAGTCGTGGAAGGTGGGTGACAGGGCGACGTCAAAGCTCAGATCAGGCAGGGTCATACAGGCTCCAGCGTTGGCCGCGGATGTCCTCCAGCAGGCCACGCAGTTCTCCATCCAGCGCACGGTCTTCCTCGACCAGCGCGATACGTGCGGCAAGATCCTGATACATCGTTTCCAGCTCGCCATGCAGCGTGGCGTTCATGCCCTTGCGCTGGCGCAGGGCGATGCCCTGGCGGGCGGCAATCAGCATGCCGGCCACAACCTGTTCGGTCAGCTCGATCACGCGCAGGCAGTCGCGCGCGGCGATGGTGCCCATGCTGACCTTGTCCTGGTTGTGGCATTCGGTGGAACGCGAGAACACCGAGGCCGGCATGGTCTGCTTGAGCGCTTCGGCGGTCCACGCCGAGACGCTGATCTGCAGGGCCTTCAGGCCATGGTTGATCGGCGCGCGCTCACCGGTGCTGCCGGACAGGTTGGCCGGCAGGCCGTGGTTGTAACGGGCATCCACCACCAGCGCCAGCTGACGGTCGAGCAGGTCGGCCAGGTTGGCGATGGTGTTCTTCAGCGCGTCCATCGCAAAGGCGATGTGGCCGCCGTAGAAGTGGCCGCCATGCAGGATGCGCTCGCCGTCGGCATCGATCAGCGGGTTGTCGTTGGCGCTGTTGAGTTCGGTTTCGATCAGCTGGCGCAGGAACGGCAGCGCGTCCTGGACCACGCCGATGACGTGCGGCGCGCAGCGCAGCGAGTAACGGTCCTGCAGGCGCTGCTCGTTGCGCGGCGGACGGTCGCTGTGCAGGTCCTGGCGCAAGCGCGCGGCGATCTGCATCTGGCCCGGGTGCGGTTTGGCGGCGAACAGCATTTCATCGAAGTGGTGCGCGTTGCCGTCGCTGGCCAGCACGTTGAACGCGGTCAGGCGCGTGGCCAGCCTGGTCAGGTAGTCGGCGCGGTCGTACGCCAGGCAGGCGAGCGCGGTCATCACCGCGGTGCCGTTCATGATTGCCAGTCCTTCCTTGGGACGCAGCCGCAGCGGCGTCATGCCGATCTCGGCCAGTACCTCGGCCGCCGGTCGGCGCGCCCCCTGGTACATCACCTCGCGCTCGCCGCACAGCACGGCGGCCACGTAGGACAGCGGCGTGAGGTCACCGCTGGCCCCGACCGAGCCTTCGGCCGGAATCAGCGGCAGCACGTCATGGCGCAGCAGCGTGGCCAACCCCTGCAGCAGCGGATGGCTGACGCCCGACATGCCACGCACCAGCGAGGCCAGGCGTGCCGCAACCACGGCGCGGGTTTCGGTTTCGTCCAGATACCGGCCCAGGCCACAGCCATGGTAGGTGAACAGGTGGTGCGGCAGCTCGGCCACCAGCGCCGGCGGAATGTTCACCGTGCACGAGTCGCCGTAGCCGGTGGTGACGCCGTAGATGACGCCGTCCTCGCGCAGCAGGCGGTCGAGGAAATCCGCGCCGCGCTGGATGCGGTCCACGAACTCGGGCGTGTCGCTGACCATCGCATCGGCCTGGCGGCGCGACAGCGCCACCACGTCTTCAATGCACAGCGGCGCATCGCCGAAGCGCAGGGTCGGGCGGTCCGCGCTGCGGCGGGAATGGTCGAGCTGGGCGTTACTTTCCATGCGATGCCTGATCCCAGAAGGGGAAGAAGTTGAACCAATCAAGAGGAGCCTGGATGACCTGGGTCTCCAGCCATGCGGCGAACTGTTCGGCCTGGGCGGTCAGTGCGGCATCGCGCGAACCGCGCGGCAGCACGATACGGTCACTGAAGTGCTCGAAGCGCACCCGGTAGCCTTCGCCTTCGTGCAGGCAGGCCATGGTGTACACCGGGCAGGCCAGCGCGGCGGCCAGCACGTAGGCCCCGATCGGGAACTGCGCGGTATGGCCGAGGAACGACGCCGGCACGGTGCGGCCGCCACGCAGGGGCACACGGTCGCCGACGATGGCCACGAAGCCGCCGGCTTCCACGCGGCGCTGCAGCTCCACTGCGGTGGCCGGACCCATGTCGGTGACCTGCATCAGCTCGACCTGGGCCAGCGGGTCCAGGCGCTGCATCAGGCGATTGAAACGCTGCGCGTGCGCGGTGTGCACCAGCACGGTGATGTGGAAGCCCGGCACCTGCTCGGCCAGGACCTGGCACAGTTCGAGGCAGCCGATATGCGCGGTGAGAATCAGCCCCCCTTCGCGGCGCGCGATCTTCTCCAGCATCAGGTCGCGTTGCAGGTGGATGCGCTCGGGCGGGTAACGGCCACCAAGGCCCAGCAGCTTGTCCAGCAGGGTGTCGGCGAAGCTGGCGAAGTGCTTCAGGCTGTGCCAGCGGCCGGGCGCACGGCCGAGCACGCCGGCGTGCGCCTGCAGGCGCTGCAAGTACTGCAGCGAGGAACGCCGCGCCACCGCATTGGACAACCAGTGGCACAGCACCACCGGGTACACGCACAGCCGGAACGGCCAGCGCCCGAACCAGCGGTGCACGCCGCACAGGAACAGCACGCCAGCAGCCGAGGTGGTTTCACCCAGCTCGGCCCAGTGCGGCGCAGCGCGGTCGGCGGGCGCGTTCATGCCGGGCGTCCGGCCAACCGCCGCCACAGCAGGCGCGGCGCGCGCGGCAGCATGCCGAAGAACAGGCGGGTGTGCATGCAGCTGATGCGGACGTTGTCACGCCACACATCGAAGTGGGACACGCCGTCGCTGGGATAGGTGACGCGGGTGGGTTGGCTGATCACCTGCACGCCGCGCCAGAACAGCCGGACCAGGACTTCGGTATCGAAATCCATGCGCCGGCCGATGGTTTCCTCCGCGGCCAGCCGGTTGACCGGTGCCAACGGATAGACCCGGAACCCGCACATGGAATCCCGGATCTGCAGTGACAGGGTGTTGATCCAGACCCAGATATGGGTGGCGTAACGGCCATACAGGCGCGCCCTCGGCACGCTGGCGTCATAGGCGGGAATGCCGCAGATGACCGCGTCTGGATGCGCCTGGGCCAAGGCCACGAATACCGGAATGTCGCCGGTGGTGTGCTGGCCGTCGGCATCGATCTGCAGGACGTGCGAGTAACCGCGTTGGGCGGCCTGTGCAAAGCCGGCCAGCATTGCCCCGCCTTTGCCCTGGTTGATCTCCAGCCGGTGCAACGCGACCTGGCCTGGATGTTGCGCGGCCAGCGCACGAAGCGCCTGCGCGCAGCCGTCGTGCGACCCGTCATCGACCAGCAGACACGGCAGGCCGCTGGCCAACACGCCCTGCACCACCGCGCCGATGGCGTGCTCGTGGTCGTACACCGGAATCACCACCACCGGCGAAAATGCGACCTCACGCATCCGCGAACACCACCCGACCGCTGGCATGCACGCCATGATCGGAGACATAACGGAAGCTCATCACCGACTTCTCGGCATCCCAGCCCAGGGTGAGCTGCAGCACATCGCCGGGGCGGGCCACATGCTGGAACTTCAGCGCGTCCATGCGCGCGAAGCGCGGCGGCATGGCAAATACTTCACGCCCGTAATGGATGGCCCAGTCCAGCTGAACCACGCCGGGCAGAATCTTCGCCTGCGGGAAATGTCCATCGAAGGCGATCAGATCGGCGTCCAGCGGCAGGTGCAGCGTTGCCGCCTGCGCATCACGCTGCTGCCACTGCGCCACCGGCATCAGCGGGCGGAACAACGCGGCCAGCGCGGCGGCGGTGGTCTTGCCCTGTGCGTTGAACGGCAGTTCGTCGACGAACCGCCAACGGCGCGGACGGGTTACCGCATCATGGCTGCTCGCCAGATGGATACTGAGCCGCTGTGCCTGCTGACGCCGCTGGGTGTCGGTCCAGTGCGCGGCACCGGGCGGATTAGGCACCACCACGGCAGCGAGCTGCTCGCGTGCACCCGGCAGCACCAGCACGCGCACGTCCTGCACGTCGGGGTGGGCACGCAGCTGTTGTTCCAGCGCGTCCAGAGACACCCGGCGCTCTTCGATCTTGACGATGCGGTCGGCGCGTCCCTGCAGGCGGAAGCTGTTGCCGGTGTCGGCCTGGACCCGGTCCTGGGTCTGCCACCAGTCGCTATCGGCCAGATGCGGCGAACGCACGGCCAGCGCGCCGTCCTGGATCTGCCATTCCACGCCCGGCAGCGGATGCCATTGCGGCTGCTCGGCGCTCCACTGGCGCCAGGCAATGCCGCCGGTCTCGCTGCTGCCGAACACCTCGGTCGGGGCCACGCCGAGCAGCGCGCGCACCTGCAGGGCAGCATCGCTGGGCAGCGGACCGCCGGACGAAAACACCGCGCGCAGGCGACCACCCAGGGCCTGCCAGTCCAGCTGTTCCGGCAGGCGCTTGAGGTGCGCCGGCGTCGCCACCAGCAGCGCGTCGTGCTGCGCCAGCGCGGTGACCAGGTCTTCATGGAAGAAGCGGCGCGGCTGGATCACGCGGCCTGCCGACAGCGGCCACAGCACGCGGAACAGCAGGCCATAGATGTGCTGGTGCGAGACCGTGCCATGCACCTGCGCGCCGTCCAGCCGTGCGCCAAAGGCGGCCTGCAGCGCGTCGACTTCAGCGGTAAGCTGCTGCAGGCGCTTGTGGATCGCGGTGGGTGCGCCGGTGCTGCCGGAGGTGAACACCACCAGCTCCAGCTCAGCGACATCCAGAGGCTGCAGCGTGAGGTCGGCCGCGATCTCGGCGTCGGCCTGCAACGGGGCTTCGCCGGCGGGCAGGTCACCGGCGAAGCCCTGCACCTGCGGGCGCAGCGCGTCGAGCGTGGCAGGCAGGTTGTCGCCGCCCAGGACCACCCGCTTGCCGGCGTGCCAGGCCCCGAGCAGCGCCGCGGCAAAGGCCAGGGTGTCATCGAAATACAGCGCCCAGTCCTGGCCGGGGGCACGCGCGAACGCCTGCTGCCAGCGCAGCACCTGCTGGCGGAACTGCGGGTGGGTCACCGGCGTGCCATCGGCGGCAATACCGACGATGCGCTCCGGGCGCGGCTGCAGCACCAGCTGCGACAAAGCGATCCACTCAGCCATGCGCGTGCGCCGCCTTCACCCGCCGCCGCACCAGCCACTCACTGCCAAACAGGACACCCATCATCACGTACGCCAACAATCCGTTGTAGAGCGCCCAGACCTGGTTGGAGGCCCAGAACGCGGTCATCAGGGCCAGCGCCCCGTTCAAGACAAAAAAGCCGCACCACACCTGGGTGACGCGGCGGGTATAGACCACGGCGAACGGCGGCAGTTCCGGCTCGGTGAGCCGTGCCAGCCGTTCCACGGCGGTAGGGGGGAAACGCAGGCTGGTGGCGAAGATCACCAGCATCACGGCATTGACCAGCGCCGGGTACAGCTTCAGCGGCAGGGCCTGGTTGAAGGCAGTGGCCAGCAGGGCCAGCAGCCCCGCGCCAGCGGCGGCCACCCACCACACCGGCTGGCGGGTGGTCAGCGCGCGCAGCGCGGCCAGCGCGAACAGCAGTAACGCCATCCAGCGTGGCTCGAAGCGGCCCAGCGCGAAGTACACCACCAGCGGGTACGCCAGCGACAGCACTGCAAACGCTGCAACACGCAGCCGAACCATGGCCGGACCTCTGCGACGACCGTCAGGCGGCCGCTTGTCCGGGCATCAGCCCGTGCACCACATCAACGATGTCCTGCACGGTACGCACCGACTTGAAGGCTTCCGGCTGCAGGTTACGGCCGAGCAGCGGCTTGAGCTGCACGATCAGGTCCACGGCATCGATGCTGTCGATGTCGAGGTCGTCGTACAGGCGGGCTTCGGGCGTGATGCGCACCGGTTCGATCTCAAAGCTGTCCTTGAGGATCTTGACGATACGGTCGAAAAGTTCGTTCTTGGTCATGGCAAATCCTGACGCACCATTACGACGGCTGGCGTGCGGCGACAAACTCGCTCAACGCGCGCACGCTGGAAAAATGACGACGGGTTTCTTCCGAATCCGCAGACAGGCTGACGCCATACTTCTTCTGCAGGGCAAGACCCAGTTCAAGCGCATCGATGGAGTCCAACCCCAGCCCTTCCACAAACAGGGGGGCCTGGGAATCGATGTCTTCCGGAGCGATGTCTTCCAATGAAAGCGATGAAATGATCAATTCCTTGATCTCGTGCTCAAGTGCCTGCACGGCTTGTTTCTCCAGCGAAGTCAAAGTAATGGGCAAGGTGATCGGTCACGCGCCGGGCCGCCAAGGCATCCCCCCTGGACGAATCGCCGGCCTCGGTCAGGAAGGGAGCGATCGAAATATCTTCCCCGACTTCCAGCTGAACGTGAAAACGACGTGATGGCACACGATACCATTTCTGGCCCTTGGTCAGTGTAGGCGGGGTACAGGTAATCCGCACCGGGGTGATGTCCAGCTGACCCCGCACGGCGATGTTGGCCGCCCCCCTCTGCAGCTTCAGCGGCTGGCCCGGCACGGTCCGGGTGCCCTCCGGGAAGATCACCAGGTTGCCGCCCCGGCGCACCGCCGCGATGCAGTCATCGACCAGCCCCGCCCCGTCGCTGTTGGCCACATAGCCGGCGGCACGGACCGGGCCGCGCATGAACGGGTTGCAGGCGACCGCGTGTTTGACCACGCAGTCAGCATTGGGCAGCTGCGAGATCAGCAGCACCACATCAATCAGCGTGGGGTGGTTGGCCAGGATCAGCAGGCCGTCACGCTTAAGACGTTCATGTCCGTGAATTTCATAGGTCATCACGCCCAGCCAGCGCATCAGGTTGACGTGACTGGCAAAGCTGAACTGCACCAGCCGTCGGGCCAGGGCGCGCCGGCGCTGGTGGTGGCGGATCAGGAACAGCAGCGGGAACAGCAGGCCGCCCAGCAGCAGCCCGCCGATCCCGAAGGCGGCGAAGCTGATACCGGTGCCGACCACGCGCCAGGCGTGGTTGAGGCGGGCAGCCAACGGCTCAGCCATGGCGCTGCCAGATCCACGGCTGGCCATCGGCCTGGAACACCAGCGCCGGGTCGCCGGCCAGCAGGAAGCGCATCAGCTCCAGGCTGTGCGGCAACGCGCCGGCCGGGGAGTCGGGAACCGCACCGGCACCGCTCCAGCCCAGCGACAGCCGGGTCCCCGGGCGATCGGCACGGGCCAGCCGCCAGCACCAGGCGAAGTACGGGTCGGGTTCGTCGGCGAAGCTGGCATATACCGCCGGCAGCGGCGACTCATAGGTCACCACGCGCACTTCCTCGGCTCCGTCGGCGAGCAGCCCGAAGGCCTCCACGCAGGCAGCCTCGACCGTCGCGCGACCACCGGCCAGGGCCAGGTAGTTGCCGCGCTGGCCACGGGCGATGGAGTACAGCGCGGCCACCGCGTTGTGCACCGACAGGCCAAACGCCGTGGGCGACATCGCCGCGTCCTGGCGCAGGGTGTCGAGCAGTTCCATGGAACGGGCCACGTCGCCATGGCGCGAGGCGAACACCAGCGGCACCTGGCCGCCGTCGTCGGGCTGCTCGCACCAGCAGGCGGCCTGGATCGCCATGCGCCCCAGCCGTTCGATACGGCGGCGCTGCATGGGCGGCACTTCCGGCAGCGCCGGGGTGTCGTCACCGACCGGCAGGTGCGGCGCGGCGGCCCACTGCTGCCAGTCCGATTTCGTGGTCAGGCCCGGTGCCCAGGCCGACCAATCCACAACAGAAAACTCAATCATTCACAGCAACACTCGTGATGGGCACCTGGAAGCACGAGCCACACGGGCGATACGGGTCGGCTCCCCCATTCCAGCCGATCCGTACCTGTCATCCGACATCGTGCGGCGCGCAACGCACGCCGCCAAAGGAGCGCACGCTATCATGACACCTTCAGCACTGGCAGCTTTCACAATCTGAAATGAGCAGCACGATCCACAGCGCAGCGGCCGCACCGGCCTTGATCTCATCGCCGGCCCCCGCGTCGTTCCGTGCCCGCTATGCCCCTGCCCATGAACGCGATGCCGCGTTTGCCGACCCGCAGACGCTGGCGGTGTTTGGCTTCGGCACCGCTCACACCACCTGCGCTGACCCGCGCTGGCTGCAGGTGCCGCTGGACGAGCACGGCCCCGCGCAGATCGAGATCTGGCAGGGGGCGGCCCCGGTTCAAACCGGGGTGGACGGCACGGTGCGCTGGTCGCATGACGGCAGTGTGCTGTTTGGTGCGATCGAAATAGAAGAACCCGGTTCCGATATTGAAGCGGCCGCGGCAGATGCCTACGCCACGTTGAGTACATTCCTTACAAAGTGCGGCTTCCCGCACCTGCTGCGGATGTGGAACTACCTGGATGCGGTGACCGAGGGCGAGGGCGATGCCGAGCGCTACCGGCGCTTCTGCGTGGGCCGCGTGCGCGGGCTGCAGTCGCTGGACGAAGCCGCGTTGCCGGCGGCGACCTGCATTGGCCGTTTCGACGGCGTGCGCCGCCTGCAGGTGTACTGGCTGAGCGCGCGCGAGGCCGGCACCCCGCTGGAGAACCCGCGCCAGGTCAGCGCCTTCCGTTACCCGCGCCAGTACGGCCCGCAGTCGCCCAGCTTCTCGCGGGCGCTGCTGCCGCCGGCCGCGACCGGCCTGCCGCTGCTGCAGTCGGGCACCGCGGCGATTGTCGGGCATGTCTCGCAGCACACCGGGTCCTGGCAGGAACAGCTGGAAGAGACGCTGACCAACCTGCAGAGCCTGGTGGACACCGCGCGGGTGCAGCGTCCGGACCTGCCGGCGCAGCTGGGTGCGGGATCGGTGCTCAAGGTCTATGTGCGCGACGCGGTCAACCTGGCGGCAGTGGCCGCGCGGATGGCGCAGCTGCCGGGATCACCGCCGCATGTGGTGCTGCACGCCGAGGTCTGCCGGGCCGAGCTGCTGGTCGAGATCGAAGGCATGCACGGCTGACACCGTGTGACGACCAACGGTCGTCACCTACCGGATTCCCGATGACATCGCGCGACCGACGACGGTAGATGACGACCGTTGGTCGTCATCAATGATATCCAGTACCGGCGGTGACTTTTCCCCGGAACACCCGGTACGACCACGCCGTATAGCCCAGGATCACCGGCAGCAGCACCACCAGCCCGACCAGGCTGAAGCCCAGTGAGGACGCCGGCGCGGCGGCCTGCCACAGGGTCAGGCTGGGTGGCAGCAGGTACGGCCACATGCCCAGCACCAGGCCGACGAAGCCCAGCACGAACAAGGCCAGTGTCAGCAGGAACGGCGGCAGGTCACGACGCGGATGGACCGCGCTGCGCCACAGTGCCACCGCGACCGCCAGGGTCAGCAGCGGCACCGGTGACAACCACCAGAAATTGCCGTCGGCAAACCAGCGCTCCATCACCCGCGACTGCAGGAACGGCAGCCAGGTGCTGACCAGCCCCATGAACGCGACCACCGCCACCACCAGCGGGCGGGTCAGCGTGCGCGCCACTGCCTGCTCGCGCCCCTCGGTCTTCAGAATCAACCAGGTGCTGCCCAGCAGCGCATAGCCGAATACCACCGCCACGCCGGTCAGCATCGAGAACGGGCTGAACCAGCCGAACGCCCCGCCCACATAGCGACCGTCGACCAGGTCCAACCCCTGCACCAGCGCGCCCAGGATCACGCCCTGCGCAAACGCCGCCAGCAGCGAACCCAGCCCGAACGCCACGCTCCACAGCCGCCGCGAACGGTGCGCCTTGAAGCGGAATTCAAATGCCACTCCACGGAACACCAGCGCCACCACCAGCAGCAGCACCGGCAGATACAGCGCCGACAGCAGCGCCGCGTACGCCTTCGGGAATGCGGCCATCAGCCCGGCTCCGCCGAGCACCAGCCAGGTTTCATTGCCGTCCCAGATAGGTGCGGCGGTGTTCATCATCACATCCAGCTGTTCCTCGCTTTCGGCCATCGGCGCAAGGATGCCGATGCCCAGCACGAAGCCGTCCAGCACCACGTACATCAGCACACCAAAGCCGATCACCGCGAACCACGCCACCGGCAGCCAGGTTGTCATCTCCATCTCAGCGACCCTCCAGCGGTTCATCGGTGCCCGACAGCGGACGCGCCGGGGTGTGGCTGCCGTCCTCGATGGGCGGCTGGTGGTCGTGCGGCTTCGGTCCGGTGCGGATGATCTTGACCAGGTACCAGATGCCCCAGCCGAACACGAAGGCGTAGCCGACAATGTAGATGCCCAGCGACAACGCGGTCATCCACGCGCTCTGCGGCCCGACCGCGTCGGCGGTGCGCAGCACCCCGTACACCACCCAGGGCTGGCGGCCCATCTCGGTGACGAACCAGCCGGACACGAGGGCGATGAAGCCGCCGGGCAGCATCCAGTTCCAGCCACGCAGCAGCCACGGTGACGTCAGCAGCCTGCCGCGCCACCACTGGAAGGCCGAAACCCAGGCCAGCAGCAGCATCAGCGTGCCCAGCCCGACCATGATGCGGAACGCGAAGAACACCGGCAGCACCGGCGGCCGCTCGCTAACCGGGACCGAGGTCAGCGGATCAAACGTGCCGTCCAGCGAGTGGGTCAGGATCAGGCTGCCCAGGCGCGGAATGGCGATCTCGAAGTCGTTGCGCTCTTCCTTCTGGTTGGGCACCGCGAACACCACCAGCGGCACGCCCTCGCCTTCGCCTTCTGCATGCCAGTGCGCTTCCACCGCCGCGATCTTCATCGGCTGATGCTTGAGCGTGTTCAGGCCATGCATGTCGCCGACGAAGATCTGCACCGGCACGGTCAGCGCGGCAAACGCCACCGCCGCCAGCAGCATGGTGCGCCCGGCTTCCACATGGGTGCCGCGGCGCAGGTACCACGCGCCGATGCCGCCGATCACGAAGCAGGTGGTGATGAACGAGCCCAGCGCCATGTGCGCCAGGCGGTACGGGAAGGACGGGTTGAATACCACCTGCCACCAGTTCAGCGGGTGCACGATGCCGTCCACAAGCTCGAAACCGGACGGGGTCTGCAGCCAGCTGTTGGACGACAGGATCCAGAAGGTGGAGAACAGCGTGCCCAGCGCCACCATGCAGGTGGAGAAGAAATGCAGCCTGGGCGAGACCTTGCCCCAGCCGAACATCATCACGCCAAGGAAGCTGGCTTCCAGGAAGAACGCGGTCAGCACCTCGTAGGTGAGCAGTGGGCCGATCACGCTGCCGGCCACTTCGCTGAGGCGCGGCCAGTTGGTGCCGAACTGGAAGGCCATGACGATGCCGCTGACCACGCCCATGCCGAACGACACCGCGAAGATCTTCTGCCAGAAGAAGTACAGCTCGCGCCAGACCGGCTTGCCGGTGCGCAGCCATTGGCCCTCGACGAACGCCAGCCAGCTGGCGGTGCCGATGGTGAAGGCGGGGAACAGCACATGGAAACTGATGACGAATCCGAACTGGATCCGCGACAACAACAACGCGTCCACGGGACGCCTCCGGCGGGGGTGGTGGGGAATCCAGACCAGTTTGGGTGGAGTTCCGTGAAAGCGACATGCGACCCGGTGACGCGCTGCATCAAACGGTCGCAGGCGGGTATCGACCAACGGTCGATACCTACCGGGTTCGCTGCAATGGGTAGGTATCGACCGTTGGTCGATACCCGCCGTGGCCATGACCTTTGCCCCCCGCTCGCAGCCCTTGTGGCTGCTACCCTTGGCGGGTTTTTTTCCTTCACGGTGCTGCCCGCAATGCCCAGAACGCTGCCCTTGTCCCTGCTGCTGCTCGCCGCCCTTGGCGGTACGGCCCACGCGGCACCGACGCCGATCACCATTGAACAGGCCATGGCCGACCCGGACTGGATCGGTCCGCCGGTGGACAGCGCCTGGTGGTCGTGGAACAGCCAGCAGGTGGAGTACACCCTGAAGCGCAATGGCAGCCCGGTGCGCGATACCTTCCGCCAGCCGGTGGCCGGCGGCGCGGCGGTGCAGGTGGCCGACGACCAGCGCGGCACCCTGGACGTAGACACCCCGGTCTATGACAGCAGCCGCCAGCGCAGTGCCTTCGTGCGCAATGGCGACGTGTTCCTGCGCGACCTGCGCAGTGGCGCGCTGACCCAGCTCACCCGCAGCACCGAAAAGTCGAGCAACGTCGGCTTCGCCCGCGACGGCGGAGTGATCTGGCGCACCGGCCAGAACTGGTTCCACTGGACCGCCGCCGCCGGCGTGCAGCAGGTAGCCAGCCTGAAGGCCGACAAGAACCCCGACGACGCACCCAAGGCCGACGTGCTGCGCGAGCAGCAGCTGCGCACCCTGGCCACGCTGCGCAACGACCGCGCCCAGCGCGACGCGCTGAAGGCCCAGGAAGCCAGCTGGCGCAAGGCCGACAACACCCGCGCGCCGGGCCCGGTGTATCTGGGCGCGGACGTGGAGATCGTCGACAGCGCACTGTCGCCGGACCTGCGCAGCCTGGTGGTGGTGACCAAGCCGAAGAGCTTCGACGAAGGCCGCGGCGGCAAGATGCCCAAGTACGTGACCGAATCGGGCTACGAGGAGTTCGAGGACACCCGCACCCGGGTGGGCCGCAACGATCCCGAGCCGAACAGCCTGTGGCTGGTCGACACCGTGGCCGGCACGGTCAAGCCGCTCTCGCTGGACGGCCTGCCGGGCATCGGCACCGACCCGCTGGCCGCGCTGCGCAAGGCCGCCGGCAAGGACGCACTGAAGGGCAACCGTTCGCTGCAGGTGCTGGGTGGCCCCGGCGCGCCGGGCGTGCGCTGGAGCGCCGACGGCCAGCAGGCCGCGATCATGCTGCGTGCCAATGACAACAAGGACCGCTGGATTGCCAGCCTGAACCCGGCCAGCGGCAAGCTGGAGAACCGCCACCGCCTGACCGACGCGGCCTGGATCAACTGGGGCTTCAACGACTTCGGCTGGACCAGCGACAACAAGACCCTGTGGCTGCTGTCGGAAGAGTCCGGCTATTCGCACCTGTACACCCAGCAGGGCACGGCCAAGCCGCAGGCGCTGACCAGCGGCAAGTGGGAGACCTCGATGCCGGTGCCCAGCGCCGACGGCCGTGGCTTCTACGTGCTGTGCAACCAGCAGAGCCCGGGTGATTACGAGGTGTGCGCGGTGGACACCGCCAGCCGCCAGGTGCGCGAGCTGACCAGCCTCAACGGCGTGGAAGACTTCTCGCTGTCGCCGGACGGCAGCCAGCTGCTGGTCCGCTACTCCGGTGCCTACCTGCCGGCGCAGCTGGCGGTGGTGCCGACCGCCGGTGGCCAGGCCAAGGTGCTGACCGACACCCGCAGCGCCGAGTTCAAGGCGCGTGAGTGGATCCAGCCCAAGCTGGTGCAGGTACCGTCGAAGCACGGTGCTGGCGTGGTCTGGGCCAAGTACTACGGCCCGGAGAAGCTGGAGCCGGGCAAGAAGTACCCGATCGCCATGTTCGTGCACGGTGCCGGCTACCTGCAGAACGTGCACCAGCGTTACCCGGCCTACTTCCGCGAGCAGATGTTCCACAACCTGCTGGTGCAGAAGGGCTACGTGGTGCTGGACATGGACTACCGCGGCAGCGAGGGCTATGGCCGCGACTGGCGTACCGCGATCTACCGCAACATGGGCCACCCGGAGCTGGAGGATTACCAGGACGGCCTGGAATGGCTGGTGGCCAACCAGCAGGGCGACCGTGACCATGCCGGCATCTACGGCGGCTCGTACGGCGGCTTCATGACCTTCATGGCGCTGTTCCGTGCCCCGGGCACGTTCAAGGCCGGTGCCGCGCTGCGCCCGGTGGTGGACTGGCACCAGTACAACCACGGCTACACGTCCAACATCCTCAACACCCCGGACATCGACCCGGAGGCGTACCGCAAGTCGTCGCCGATTGAGTACGCCGAGGGCCTGCAGGACAACCTGCTGATCGCCCACGGGATGATGGATGACAACGTGTTCTTCCAGGACTCGGTGAACCTGACCCAGAAGCTGATCGAGCTGCACAAGGACAACTGGAGCATCGCGCCGTACCCGCTGGAACGTCACGGCTACGTGCGTGCCGATTCCTGGCTGGACCAGTACAAGCGCATTCTGAAGCTGTTCGAGACCACGCTGAAATAATTGCGGGCGCAGGATCATGGCTTTGACACGCATGGCGTGTCACTACGATCCTGGGTCGATTGCCCCTATGCTGTCTGCGGCCGCCTTGTGCGGCCGCAGGCTTTTTGGGCCTGCCCTTCCCCGCTCACCCCAGGACACCGGATGTCGACTGTTCCGCCCCCGCTGCAGCCCAAGGTGGCCCCGCGCGCCACGCATACCCCCGATGGGGCTCCCAAATTCCTTTCGCCGCTGGCCAAGTCGATCCTGGTGGTGTGCATCATCTCGGCGGTCTGCTGGGCCGGCGGCGCACTGGTGGCCCTGTTCCTGCATCAGTGGGACGACCTGCAGAGGTTCGTCGCCGAAACAGACCTGTCATGGATGCCACCATCCCTGCGCTGGTTCGGGCGGCACGCGGTGGCCATCAACCTGGCCATGCTGGCGGTCTGCGTGGCCGGTGCGGTCGCCTGCTGGGGCATGCTGCGCCGGTTGAAATGGGCGCTGCAGCTGTTCATCGTGCTGCTGGTGCTGACCGCGCTGCTGAACTTCTACGGTGCCTGGGTGGTGGATGACATCTTCCGCCAGCTGGTCCTGCACCTGCCGGCGGCGGTGGACGACATGGACCAGGGCGAGCTGCGCCGGGAACTGCAGGTGCAGCGTTTCCTGTACACCGGCATGGCACTGGCAACCGCGCTGGCGTTCGCGGTGCTGCACGGCTGGCTGCTGGTGCGGCTGGGCCGGCCGGATGTGAAGCGCTGGTTCGCGAAGGCGTGACGCAGCCGGGCAGCGCCCGGCTCTACTAGAATGTCGGCATGAACGAATTCGAGCGCGTCCGTCAGTACCTCACCGACCTGCAGGACCGTATCTGTGCGGCCATCGAGGCCGCCGACGGCCAGGCCCGGTTCGCCGAAGACCTGTGGCAGCGCGCCGAGGGCGGCGGTGGCCGGACCCGCATCCTGCGCGATGGCGCGGTGTTCGAGCAAGCCGGGATCGGCTTCTCCGACGTCTGCGGCACCCGCCTGCCGCCTTCGGCCTCGGCCAACCGGCCGGAATTGGCTGGCGCGTCCTGGCGCGCCACCGGGGTATCGCTGGTGTTCCACCCGCGCAACCCCTACCTGCCCACCACCCATGCCAACGTGCGCTACTTTCGCGCCGAGCGCGATGGCGTGGAAGTGGCCTCGTGGTTTGGTGGCGGTTTCGACCTGACCCCGTTCTACCCCTTCGACGAAGACGTGCAGCACTGGCACCAGACCGCCTTTGACCTGTGCGCGCCGTTCGGCCCGGAGCGCTACCCGGCGCACAAGCGCTGGTGCGACGAGTACTTCTTCCTGCGCCACCGCAATGAAACCCGCGGCGTGGGCGGGTTGTTCTTCGATGACCTGCACGGCGACTTCGAGCGCGACTTCGCTTACCTGCGCGCGGTGGGCGACGGCTTCCTGGACGCCTATCTGCCCATCGTGGAGCGGCGCAAGGATGCGGCATTCGGCGAGCGCGAGCGCGAATTCCAGCTGTACCGCCGCGGCCGCTATGTGGAATTCAACCTGGTGTACGACCGCGGCACGTTGTTCGGCCTGCAGAGCGGCGGCCGCAGCGAGAGCATCCTGATGAGCCTGCCCCCGCGCGTGCGCTGGGAGTATGGCTTCACCCCGGAACCGGGCAGCGCCGAAGCGGCGCTGGCCGATTACCTGGTGCCACGGGAGTGGCTAGGCAGCGCTGGTTAATGCCGGGATGAGACAGCGCTGATGCCCTGCGAGGACGTCAGCTGCTGCAGTTTGCCTTCCAGCTTGCGCATGCGCTTGAGATGCGCGTTGATCAACTGCTCCCGTTCCTTCAACAGTGCGGCTTTCTGCTTCTGGAGCTTGGCGAGTGCCTTCTCGGCACGGCGAACCTTCAGGGTCGCTTCCGGCACAGGATTGTCGTCGACATGAAGCCCACCGCTGATTGAGAACAAGGTCGGTGCAGAGGCATGGTCCTGTTGCACGGCCTGCAGTTCTCGCTGGCCGTGCAGGGTCTGCTCAGCCACTTCCAGCTCGGCCTCCATGCGCGCACCCTCTTCGGCAAGCATCGCCAGCTTCCGGTTCAACTCCTGCATGGTCGCGTGCGGCAGCGTGCCGGTAGCGCCGTGCTGTGGGCGCAGGTCGCCGTGGCTGAGCGTTCCTTGGGGTCGCTCCGGGTAGATCGTGCCCGATGGCGGGAGAGGTGACGCGTAGTTGTTCAACTGCGCGATTCTCAGCCCCAGACGTGGCGGAGACGTCGCAAGAGACGACGAACCGGAGGTCGAAGGCGAACTGGACAATGATGAAGGGGACGAGCCTGACGGAGAGCAGGCGATGGCCTCCCAGTATGGGGGAGGCAAGTCAATCGGGGCAGCAATGGGAGCGACGGGCATGAGCAAAGACATCCTGTTCGGCGCAGGGCCTGGAACAGGCACCCGCAGATACCTCATTGCAGCCACCCTCTGTGTTCAGCGCTTGCAGATTTCGATCACGTCTTCGCCGCATCGCCCGCAGACTTCGGCACGATGGTGATATGCCCGTTGATCTCCAGCAGGGCCAACGCGACGTCCTCGATTCGCAAGCAGCCTTGTTGGCGCATGGCCGCCTCCAGATCCGCCTGGGTGACCAGTTCGCGTTTGAGCACGGAAGGCAGCAACTGGCCATCGCGGGCGATCAGCACCGGCTCGCCTTCCACCAGGGTTTCGATCCGCCGGCTGCGCGTGGTCAACCAGCCGACGCCGTAGTTGAGCAGGATCAGCGTGGCTGCCAGCAGCAGGCCGCCGCCCAACGAGGTGTCCTGGCCCAGCAGGGCGTTCTGCACCGCGTTGCCGAGCAGGACGATCAGCAGCACGTCGAACGGGGTGATCTGGCCCAGCGCGCGCTTGCCGGACAGGCGCACCATGCCCAGCACCACGGTGTACACCACTACCGCGCGCAGGATGAATTCCCACCACGGCATGGCCAGGTTGAACAGGTCGGTCATGGGGGCCTCCGCCAGATACGAGTGGCGGGAGGATGAGGGGGAGCGGGGTGACGGGGGGATGAGGGCGGATCCGTAGGTACCACGCCCTGCGTGGTACGACCGCACGTAGCGCGTCATCGGTATCCGGACGCCCAAAATAAAAAGCCCCGCCGACCAGGGGGAGGTCAGCGGGGCCGGGGAACGGGCGCTTGGGGAGGAGCCCCCGTTCCGAGATCTGCTCCAGGGGATGGGAGAGATCCACAACAGGCGTTGCGCCTGTCGAGGTCTATAAAAGCACCTCGAACATTGATAGTTCGTGAAGGAAGCCCATTAATTCTTGGGAAAATTCAGAAAGATTCATCATCGAGTCAGATTCTGGCCTTCCACTGAACCAATTCAGCCATTTTCACGTCAAATGCGTCTCAATGCGCCTCGTCCCAGTTATCGCCGACCCCCGCATCCACCACCAGAGGCACCCGCAACTGCGCCGCAGACGACATCAGTTCCACCACCTGCGAACGCAAGGTTTCCAGAAACTCGCTTTCGGTTTCGAATACCAGTTCGTCGTGCACCTGCAGAATCATCCGCGCACGCCCGCCCTGCCCGGCCAGCCAGTCGTCCACCTTCACCATGGCCCGCTTGATGATGTCCGCGGCAGTGCCCTGCATCGGCGCGTTGATCGCGGCGCGCTCGGCCCCGGCCCGCAGGCCCTGGTTGCGGGCGTGAATGTCGTTCAGATACAGCCGGCGCCCTTCCAGAGTTTCCACATAGCCCTGGTCGCGGGCCTGCTGGCGCATGCGCTCCATGAAGTCACGCACGCCCGGATAGCGTCTGAAGTACAGCGCCACATAATCCTGGGCCTGGCCGCGGTCGATGCCGAGGTTCTTGGCCAGGCCGAACGCGCTCATGCCGTACATCAGGCCGAAGTTGATCGCCTTGGCGGCGCGGCGCTCGTTCGGGGTGACCTCGTCCAGCGCGCGGCTGAACACCTCGGCCGCGGTGGCCCGGTGCACGTCCACGCCCTGCTCGAAGGCCCGCACCAGGCCGGGGTCTTCAGACAGGTGGGCCATGATCCGCAGCTCGATCTGCGAATAGTCGCAGGCCAGCAGCTTGTGCCCCGGCGGGGCCACGAAGGCGCGGCGGATGCGACGGCCGTCGTCGGTGCGGATCGGGATGTTCTGCAGGTTCGGGTCGGACGAGGACAGCCGGCCGGTGGCCGCGCCGGCCTGGTGGTAGCTGGTATGGACCCGGCCGGTGACCGGATTGACCATCTCCGGCAACTTGTCGGTGTAGGTGCTGCGCAGCTTGGCCAGGCCCCGGTACTCCAGGATCACCCGCGGCAGCTCGTGCTGGTCGGCAATCGCCTCCAGCGCTTCTTCATTGGTGCTGGGCTGGCCCTTGGGGGTCTTCACCAGCGCCGGCAGCTTCAGCTCGTCGAACAGCACCGCCTGCAGCTGCTTGGGCGAGTCCAGGCTGAAGGTGTGCCCGGCCAGCTCGGTGGCCTTCTGCTGGGCAGCCAGCATGCGCGCGCCCAGGTCCTGGCTCTGCCGGCGCAGCTCGGCTGCGTCGATGTACACGCCGTTGGCCTCGATCCGGGCCAGCACCGGCACCAGCGGCATCTCGATGTTGCGGTACACGTTGTCCAGCGCCGGCACGGCCAGCAGCTGCGGGCCCAGCACGCGGTGCAGACGCAGGGTGATGTCGGCGTCTTCGGCGGCGTAGCGGGCGGCTTCGTCCAGCCCGACCTGCGAGAACGGAATCTGCTTGGCTCCCTTGCCGGCCACGTCCTCGAACTTGATTGTGTTGTAGCCGAGGTAGCGCATCGCCAGCGAGTCCATGTCGTGGCGGGTGGCGGTGGAGTTGAGCACGAAGCTCTCAAGCATGGTGTCGTCGTGGTACCCCTGCACGTTCACGCCGTGCCGGCGAAGCACATGCAGGTCGTACTTGCCGTGCTGGCCGAGCTTCTTCTTCGCCGGGTTCTCCAGCACCGGGCGGAGTGCGTCCAGCACCTGCTGCATGGGCAGCTGGGACGGCGCGCCGGGGTAGTTGTGGCCGACCGGAATATAGGCCGCCTTGCCCGGCTCCACGGCGACGCTGATGCCGACCAGGTTGGCCTGCATCGCGTCCAGGGCGTCAGTCTCGGTATCGAAGGCAATCAGCTCGGCGGCGTCCAGCCGGGCCACCCAGGCCTGCAGCTGTTCGGTGGTCAGCACGGTCTCGTACTCGCCCGGCGCGGCCAGTGACGGGTCCAACGCGGCCGGGGCGCTGTCATCGCTGCTGCGGGCAAAGCCGGCGGCGGTGCCGCGCAGGCTCACCGGGGCGTCGCTGGCAGCGGCCGGAGCCGGTGCGGCTCCGCCCAGCTCCTTCAGCGCCTGGGTAAAGCCATAGCGCAGGTACAGCTCGCTCAACACCGGCACATCCGGCTCGCGCAGGCCCAGCTGCTGCGGGCCGGCATCCAGCTCCACGTTGGTGCGGATGGTGACCAGCTCGCGATTGAGCGGCAGGCGCTCCAGCGCGGCGCGCAGGTTCTCGCCGATCTTGCCCTTCATGGTCGGCGCGGCAGCCATCACCCCATCCAGGGTCTGGTACTCGGCCAGCCACTTGGCGGCGGTCTTGGGCCCGCACTTCTCAACCCCGGGCACGTTGTCCACGGTGTCGCCCATCAGCGCCAGCAGGTCGACGATCTGGTCGGCGCGCACGCCGAACTTGTCCATCACTGTCGCATCCGAGTCCATCCGGCTGCCGGTCATGGTGTTGACCAGCTCGATGCCGGGACGGACCAGCTGGGCGAAGTCCTTGTCACCGGTGGAGATGGTCACCTGCAGGCCCTGCTGCTGGCCCTGCAGGGCCAGGGTGCCGATGACATCGTCGGCTTCCACGCCGGGCACGCGCAGGATGGTCAGGCCCAGCGCCTCGACGATGCGGCACATCGGCTCGACCTGCGGGCGCAGGTCGTCGGGCATCGGCGGGCGGTTGGCCTTGTAGTCGGCATACAGGTCGTCGCGGAAGGTCTTGCCGGGCGCATCGACCACGAACGCCACGTATTCAGGGCGTTCCTTCAGGGTGGCACGCAGCATGTTGACCACGCCGAACAGAGCGCCGGTGGGCTCACCGGCAGCATTGGACAGCGGCGGAAGCGCATGGAACGCGCGATACAGGTAACTGGACCCGTCAATCAGGACTAATCTGCTCATGCGACGATTCTACGCACCCGGCCGGTGACATTCGCGGCACCGGCGTCACAAGGCATGGGGCATAATCAGGACTCCCCGCCTCTGGAGCCTGTGCCGATGAAGATCCTGCTGCTGGCCGCCGTGCTTGCGCTGGCTGGATGTGCCTCCACCGGCGGTGCCGGAATGCCCCCGGTTGATGTCAGTGGCGCGGATGTCTCCAAGCGCAGCCTGGACAACGGTGACACCATCGAAGAGTACCGGGTCAGCGGCCAGCTGCGCATGGTCAAGGTCACCCCCGCGCGCGGCGCACCGTATTACATGTACGACGGCAATGGCGACGGCAAGCTGGACAGCAACCGCGACGGCGTATCGCCGGTGTACTGGAAGCTCTACAGCTGGTAAGGCGGCGCGCAGTACGTAATGACTACCTCTGAACGACGCAAGCCGCTTGACCCTGCCCTTCTGCGCGAAGGCCTGACCCCGGAACAGCTCAAGTCAGTGGAAACACTGGAGCATTTCGGCTGGTCGCTGCGCTTCGTGCGCCGGCCGCTGTTCCGCGACCCGATTCCGGTGCTGTATGACAGCACCGGCAGCAAGTACGTGGTGTTGAACGCCGACGGCACGCTGGACGAGTCGCAGACGTTGAAGATCCGACCGTAACGCGGTTACCGGATCACCAACACCGGAATCGTGCTGCGCGCCAGCACCTCGGCGGTCTGGCTGCCCAGCAGCACCCGGGTCACGCCGCGGCGGCCGTGCGAGGTCATCACGATCAGGTCGCTGCTGCGCTCGGTGGCGGTATCAATGATGCCGTCGGCCGCATACTTGTCGAGTACGTGCACGGTGTTGACGGCCAGCCCCTGCGCGGTGGCGGTCGCCTTGGCGGGGTCCAGGATCTCCTGCGCGCTCTTTTCACGGTCGGCCTTGTACTCCGGGCTGTTCATGTAGCCCACGCTCCAGCCCATGGCGTCGTACATGCCCACCGCCCACGGCTCGGATACGGTCACGATATCCACTTCGGCACCCAGGTCCTTGGCCAGTTCCAGGCCCTTGTCCAGGCCTTTGGCCGCCAGTTCCGAACCGTCGGTGGCAATAAGAATGCGCTTGTACATGGCGGGCTCCGTGCAATGAGGTGGGGACCACCATTGCACACCCGGTGTGCAGGGACCGCCTTGAGCCGGATCAATTGGCTGGCCCGGACCCTCAACGCCGGTGCAGGCCGCGTCGGTTTGTGACCGCCATCACCACCAGGGTGGTGGCGGCCGACGTGGCCCAGAACGACCAGCCCAGCGCCATCGGTGCGCCGGGCACGCAGCGCAGACCCACCAGGTCCACGCTGCCGCCGCTGCCCAGGCAGCTGGCCACGTGTTCGAACAGGGCCAGTACCGGTGCTGCCCAGCCCGCCGACAGCGTCAGCGCGACCAGCACAGCCAGCAGATACGGAATTCCCTTGTTCATATGCACGCTCCCAGCGGACAGCGTCCGACTCTGGGCGCGCGGCCAGGGGGGTTCAAGCGGGATGCGACGAAGCGGGGGTTTTAGGGGATGAGTTCAGGGAACCGCGTGCCGGGCGGTTTCCCGCCCGGCTACCCGTGGACCTCGACGCGCCAACCGGCGTCGGCCTGTTCCCATTCAAATTCCACCGGCAGGAATTTTTCGATCAAGCGGGCGTTGCTGGTCAGATGGTCGCTGATGACATGCGTGGTGAAGGCACCACCGCCGGCCAGCGCCATCGGCAGCAACAGCTGGTCGCTCAGGTGCTCGCCCACGCAGGCACCGCCGTCCAGGTACTGCTGCACCTCATCGGCCAGGCGTGCTCCGACCTGCTCGGCACTGATGCCGCGCTCGCCATGGCCGGTGAACACTTCCACCTGCGCGCCATGACGCACGCGCACCTGCGCCACATTGCCCGGGCCGATGGCCGGGCGCAGCGACTGCACGTGGCGCGGGTGCGCATCCACGCCCAGGCGGTCGGCCAGTACCTGCAGCTCGCGCAGGCCGATGCTGCCGGACAGGCCCGACATCAGCACGCCCGCCTCCACGCTCAACGGCATGCCACGGGTTTCCAGCGCGCACGGCTGCAGCGCAGCACAGGGCTTCACCTGCACCTCGAAGCGGCCACCGCCGGCCGGGTAGAACCCATGCTGCTGCAGCGCGAACGTGGTCTGCACGCCCATCTGCGCCAGCGCCGGCAGGTAGCTTTCGGCAATGAAGTCCGCGCTGGGGGCCAGCGGGTTGTGGGTGCCCCCTTCCAGTTGCAGCGTGGACGGCAGCGTCGCCTGCCACAACGCCGGCAGCACGGTCTGCAGCACAAGCGTCGCCGAACCGGCACTGCCGGTGGCGAAGTGGTAGTCGCCGCCACGCACTGTGCCGGGCTCGAAGCGCAGTCCGGTCGCCCCGAGCGCGGCACCGTGCACCTGTGCCTGGCCGACGCTGGCTGCCGCATTCACTGCGGTCAGATGCTGGCGCATCAGCCCCGGGCGACGACGGCGGCCGCGGATGTTGCTCATGCTGAAGCCAATGCCAGTGCACAGACTCAAGGTCAGCGCCGAGCGCAACAGCTGGCCGCCGCCCTCGGTGCCGTCCAGTTCAATCATCTCCATGTCGTTGTTCCTCCTGCCTGTTGCCGTGCGCGGCGCAGTTTACGCAGCGCACGTGTTGCTTCATCCCTTCACACACACCACCTGACGCAGCGTGTGCACGATTTCCACCAGGTCGCGCTGGGCCTCCATCACCGCTTCAATCGGCTTATAGGCGGCCGGCGACTCGTCCACCACCTCCGCGTCCTTGCGGCATTCCACGTGCGCGGTGGCCTTGGCGTGCTCGTCGACCGTGATCAACTTGCGCGCCTGGGTTCGACTCATCACACGCCCTGCGCCGTGGCTGCAGCTGTTGAAGCTGTCGGCATTGCCTAGGCCTCGCACGATGAAGCTCTTGGCCCCCATGCTGCCCGGAATGATGCCCAGCTCGCCCTTGCGTGCGCTCACCGCGCCCTTTCGGGTCACGAACACGTCCTTGCCGAAGTGGTGCTCACGGCTGACGTAGTTGTGGTGGCAGTTCACCGCCTCGGCCGCGGCCTCGAACGGCTTGCTGATCACCTTGCGTGCAGCCTCGACCACGTGGCGCATCATGATCTCGCGGTTGAGGCGGGCGTAGCGCTGTGCCCAGTCCACCGCGAACACATAGTCGCCGTAGTGCTCGCTGCCTTCCGGCAGGTAGGCAAGATCCTGGTCCGGCAGGTTGATCATCCAGCGACGCATGTCCTGCTTGGCCAGCTCGATGAAGTGGTTGCCGATGGCGTTACCCACCCCGCGCGAGCCGGAGTGCAGCATGAACCACACGCGGTCCTCCTGGTCCAGGCACACTTCGACGAAGTGGTTGCCGGTACCCAGGGTGCCCAGGTGCTTGAGGTTGTTGGTGTTCTTCAGGCGCGGGTGACGCTGGCAGATCAGCTCGAAGTCGGCCACCAGCTGCGACCAGCCTTCAATTGCCAGCTCCGGCGGGGCGTTCCACGCGCCCTTGTCACGCGGTCCGACGGTACGGCCATGCGGCACCGCGCGCTCGATCGCGCTGCGCAGCTCGGCCAGGTTGTCGGGCAGGTCGCTGGCGACCAGGGTGGTGCGCGCGGCGATCATGCCGCAGCCGATATCCACGCCCACTGCCGCCGGCACGATCGCGCCGATGGTCGGCACCACCGAGCCCACCGTGGCCCCCTTGCCCAGGTGCACGTCGGGCATCACCGCGATCCAGCGATGGATGAAGGGCAGCTTGGCAATGTTCTGCAGCTGTTCGCGCACGGCGTCTTCCAGCGGCACGCCGCGGGTCCAGAGCTTGATCGGCGCAGCGCCCGGCTGCTGGATGACGTCGTAGTTGTTGGTGTGGGTGTTGCACATGGCGTGTTTCCTTCTGCCAGAAATCAAAAAAGGTGCGGTGACAAGGGAGGTGGAACGTACGTCCGCTCATGCCGACGCAGACAACCGGGATTTGAACCCGACCCCGAAGGGCTCTACGAAAGATGTAGTTCCACCGGCATTCGCCGCAAAACAAAAAAGGTGCCGGAGATGCGACAAGGGTGAGGGAACATTCCTGCTCTAACCACTGAGCTACCGTCGTGCTGCCACGACGAGCGGGAGTCGAACCCGCGACACGGAGCGTAATAGGCTGTAGTTCCCCCGGCATTCGCACTGCCGACGTTGAAGCTGAAATTTCTGGGCCTTGCCCGGCTGGCCCCATTGCCAGCCGGGCGTTCCCGTGGCGACGTCCTGTCGCCTTACAAAGCCAGGTCCTGGATGCGCTGCACCCAGCCTGCCCCGTCATCCGATCCGCTGGCGACCTGCCCGAGCAGGTCGAACACCGCATCGCTGAAGCCGCCGATGTGCAGCACGTCCTCGCGCTGCACGGTCTGGCTGCTGGTGTACGGCTGCAGGTCGATACACACCAGCCGTGCCTGCGGGCAACGCTGCTTCAGCGTCTCCCACTCGCGCATCGTGGCGGTACCGTTACCACCGCAGGTGTCGCGCCAGCTCTCGTTGTCCGACACCAGCACCAGCAGGTCCACCTGCGCGCGCTTGGCGTTGAGGTACTTCAGCGGCGAACTCACCGCCGTGCCACCGCCGTTGATCGCCAGCTGGCGCGCCAGGGTCATCACGCTGTCGCGCGGGTTGACCCGGATGGGCCGGACCTCGGTGTCGAACGGCAACACCTGGGCCTGCGGCTGGCCGCGCAGTACGCAGGCGGCGATCAGCGCGGCCACGTCCACGCAGCGGGCTGCGGTGGTGGCACCCTTGCGGTAGCCGGTCACCGGCGATTGCATCGAGCCCGACACGTCCACCGCCACCACCACCCGGCCCTGCAGCACCGGTACCGACGCGGTCGCCACTTCCATGGCATCCTGCAACGCCTCCAGAATCGGCAGCGGCAGCTCGCTGGCGGCGTAGTACGCCGTCATCAGCTGGTACGGCAGCACCCGCGCCCGGCGGATCTGGGCCGGATCCCGCAGTTTGGCGGCGACCGCCTGCACCATCGCCTCGTCACCGAACACGCCGTGGCGTGCGAAGGTGTTGAGGTTCATGCGCAGCTGCTGCCACGATGCATTGCGGGCCAGCGCCGACCACTGCGCCACATCCAGCGACAACGTGCTGAAGTACTGGAACGGCAGGTCGGGCGGCGTGCCCACCGGTGCCTGCTTGAAGGCTTCATACGCCTGCAGCAGGGCCGGCAGCTTGGCGGCCTCATACGGACGGCCGACGATCCACGCATACAGCGCCTCGCGTCCGGCATCGGCCGGCTTCGGGTGCACCATGCGGATCACGTCCGCCAGCGACGGCTGCTGGCCGATGGCCGCACGCACCAGCGTTTCCGCTGAAGCCTGCTGCACCCACTGCCGCACCAGCCGCTTCGGCAGCGAGCCCAGCGAGCGCCGACCGACCTGGCCGCTGCGCATGATCTGCACGAACGTGCGCAGCTGGCGGCCGTTGTCGACCACCTTCGGAAAGGCCCGGGAGAAGGCGTCCAGATCCCGCAGACTGAGCAGCGCCAGCAGCAGCACCGGCATGTCCTTCATATGCGCCTTCTGGCGTGCATACACCGCAACCCGTGCCACAAAACCCGGCTCGACCTGCTCACTCAGCGCCAGCACCTGCTCAAGCTGACTGGTGGCGTCACTGTAGAAGGTGCTGTTGAGGCAGCCGGTGCCAGCAAACAGCGCCAGCGCAGCACGCGGGTCGCGGCGATAGGCCAGGCCACCGGCTTCATTGACGGTGGTCGCCGGCGGCAGCACTGCGCTGCGCATCCGTGAGAAGAGGGAAAGGTTGGCCATGTGCTTCGTCCTTGGCGGGAACAGCCCGCGTCGTGTCTTGCTGGGAATAGAGCAATGGCCGTGCCAACTTTCGCGAATTCAATCTATCTCTATGATTTTATAGAATTTCCACAGATGTACTGGCCAGAAGCGGGTCTTCTAGACTTGCTTTTGTATATAGTGTTCGCGCCTGATTTATATGGATGTATACATGGACAAGCGGCAAGTGGTGTTCGGCATGCTCGGTACCCAACTCGATACCGGCTCGGGTCCCAAACGCTGGGAAAAGTGGCGCCCCACGGTCGCCCTGGGCATGCACGAGGACTTCGTGCCGGACCGGGTGGAGCTGCTGCTGGACGAGCGCCGCTTCGGCAAGCTGGCTACGCAGGTCTGCGAGGACCTGGTGCAGATGGCACCGGACACCGTGGTGCACCGCCACGACGTGTACATGGCGGATCCCTGGGAGTTCGAGGGGGTCTATGCCTGCCTGCATGACTTCCTGGCCGCGTACCCGTTCGCGCCGGACGAGGAGGATTACTACATCCACATCACCACCGGCACGCACGTGAGCCAGATCTGCTGGTTCCTGCTGACCGAAAGCCGCCACTTCCCCGGCCGCCTGCTGCAGACCTCGCCGCCGCGCAAGCAGGACAGCGACCAGGCCGGCACCTATGCACTGATCGACCTGGACCTTTCGCGCTACGACCGCATAGCACAGCGCTTCGCCCAGCAGCAGCTGCAGGACCGCGACCTGCTCAAGAGCGGCATTGCCACCCGCAACGCGGCATTCAACCGGATGATCGAGCAGATCGAGATCGTCGCCACGCGGTCACGCGCGCCGATGCTGTTGACCGGCCCCACCGGTGCCGGCAAGAGCCATCTGGCCCGGCGCGTGTTCGACCTGAAGAAGCTCAAGCACCAGCTGCCGGGTCGCTTCGTGGAGGTGAACTGCGCCACCCTGCGTGGCGATGGTGCGATGAGCACGCTGTTCGGGCACACCAAGGGCGCGTATACCGGGGCTGCCAGCGACCGTGCCGGCCTGCTGCGGTCGGCGCATCAGGGGCTGCTGTTCCTGGACGAGATTGGCGAGCTGGGCCTGGACGAACAGGCGATGCTGCTGCGGGCACTGGAGGACAAGCGGTTCCTTCCGGTGGGCAGTGACCGCGAGGTGGAGAGCGACTTCCAACTGATAGCCGGCACCAACCGCGACCTGCAGGAGGCGGTGCGTGCCGGGCGGTTCCGCGAGGATCTGCTGGCGCGCTTGAACCTGTGGACCTACCAGCTGCCTGGGCTGGCGCAACGGCGCGAGGATATCGAGCCGAACCTGGCGTTTGAGCTGGAGCGCTTCTCGCGTGAACAGCACCAGCAGGTGCGGTTCAATGCGGAAGCGCGGGCCCGTTACCTTTCATTCGCGACCGGCGCAGACGCAGCGTGGGCCGGCAACTTCCGCGACCTGGGGGCGTCAGTGATGCGGCTGGCGACGCTGGCCAATGCAGGACGTATCCAGACCGAAGGCGTGGAGGAAGAGATCGGGCGGCTGCGGCAGCAGTGGGCGGGTGGTGTGATGCCCTCGCCGCTGGATGCATTGCTGGGCGATGCTGTGCAGGAGCTCGACCGGTTTGATCGGGTGCAGCTGGAAGAAGTGGTGCGGGTGTGCGCGCAGGCGAAGTCGTTGTCGGCGGCCGGGCGTGAGCTGTTTGCGGTGTCACGGACCCAGCGCGCCAGCACCAATGATGCGGACCGGTTGCGCAAATATCTGGCACGGTTCGGATTGGATTGGGAGCAGGTGCGCGGCGCACGGAGTTGACGGTGCACGTGGGGACGCGCATGGCGCGTCTCTACACGATACGGTGATCGGCACGGTAACGCATGACCTGCAACGGAGAACCGCCTCTCCGTTCAAAGGTCCGTCGTTAAAGCAGCGATCGCTACTATCGGCGGTCGTCTATCGACCGACCCTACCCGGCCGCAGTTCGCGTTCCAGTGACGTGGGCGTTCCCGGCGGGATGCGCTCCGTGTTGCCCTGCGCGGTCAGAATGATGCGATGCCCTTGGTACTCGATATCCATCGGCGTGCCTTCGCTGAAGCCAACATCGCGCAGCCAGGTGCCACGCAGGATCAGGCATGAGGCCGCGCTCTTTTTCCTTCCGGCTTTTGGCTTGCGCTTCTTTCGCTTCGACATGGCAGCCCCTTCGGTTGAAGGGGCAAAGCCTGTAACGCTCGCCGTGGGAAACACATAGGCCAAAACGACAGTTACCGCGACGAATTTTGATTGTGTGACCGCTGCACGGTCAGCGCGCGGACAAATCGTGCCGCGCGCGACAACTCAGGCCGTACGCACCACGCGTGCACCCTGGCACAGCGGGTAGGTCGCGACCAGCTCGGCGATGCGTTCGTTCAACACATCGAAGCTGCTGCCGTACAGGTACAGCGCCGTTTCGGTCGGACCCTGCCACCAGCTGCACACTTCGCCCACGCCTTCGATGCTGGCCACGATCTTCTCGAACAGCTCGTTGGAGTCGTACTGTTCGTACACCTCGTCCGGCAGGTCGGTGCCGTTGAGGTACAGGCCCAGGCCTTCGGTGACGCCGAACGCTTCGTCGGGCGCGCCAGCACGCTGCACCACCGAGCCCTTCGGTGCGCCCAGCTGGTCCATGAGCGCCAGGACCTTGGGCAGGTCGTCGGCGCTGTTCAGGGCGACTTCGATGTCACCGTATTCGACTTCGCCGTCATCCGTGAGTGCGGTGCCGCCGCCGGTGATCTCGCCCAGCGATGCGCCTTCCAGCAGGCCCTCAAGCGGGTCCTCGAACAGCACGTGGCGGTGCTCGGGCTGCAGGCGGGCGTTGAGTTTCAGGGTGATCAAGAGCAGGGTGTCGGTCACGGGGGCGGTCCGGTGGTGGTCGGCGGTCATTGTACGTCGGGGGAGTTTGCGGATCGTGTGGCTACGCGGAGCGTGGGGCGTGGCGGCTCGGGGCACTCGGGGCACTCGGGGCACTCGGGGCACTCGGGGCACTCGGGGCACATGGTAGGGTCGCACGACAGTCGACCGCCGATGGCGATGATGATTGCTGGAAGGCATGACCTTTGAACGCGAGCGCGCTTCTGCGTTTTGGGGTCATGCGTTACCGTGCCGATCACCGTTATCGGCCGTCGTCTGTCGACCGACGCTACCAACAGCAACATCGCGGTTGTTCATCGCGGCGTCCGATGTACCAATAGCAGCATCCCGATTGCCCGACGCGGTATACCGGACTTCTATGCCGCGCGGGTCAGCGCAGGTACGGCGTCACCCTGCGCTTCAACAGCTCCACCAGAACCGGGTCCATGAAGTCGTAATCGTCCGGGATGTCCAGGCAGATGACGCGCTTGCCGTTCAACCACTGCCGGTACCGGCTGGACAGCCGGTTGCGGTGGGCGCGCTCCATCACGAAGATCAGGTCCGCCCACTGCAGCAGCTCCGGGCTGACCGGCACGTCGGCGTCGGCCAGCAGGCCGGCCGAGGCGGTTTCAATGCCCGGCCAGTCGGCGAACACCTGCTCAGCCGTGGGGCTGCGCAGGCGGTTCTGGCTGCAGAGGAACAGGACGTTACGGGTCACAGGACCGTCAGATTGGCGTAGGCCATCACCAGCCACTTGCTACCAGCTTCGGCGAACTCCACCTGCACGCGCGCGTGCGCGCCGCTGCCTTCGTAGTCGGTGACCATGCCTTCGCCGAAGCGGGCGTGGGTGACCATGGCCCCCAGCTTCAACGGCGGCGCTTCGATGGCGGCATGGCCCATTACCCGGTTGGCCCCCAGCGAAGCCGGACGGGCCACCTGCACCTTCGGCCTCACTTCGTTGAGCAGCTCGCGCGGGATCTCGCGCAGGAAGCGCGAGGGCACGTTGTAGTTGTCCTGGCCGTGGATGCGGCGCGACTCGGCGTAACTGAGCACCAGCTTCTGCCGCGCGCGGGTGATGCCCACGTAGGCCAGGCGGCGCTCCTCCTCCAGCCGCCCGCTCTCCTCCAGCGAACGAGCGCTGGGGAATAGTCCGTCTTCCATGCCGGCCAGGAACACCAGCGGGAACTCCAGGCCCTTGGCCGAATGCAGGGTCATCAGCTGCACGCCCTCCTCGCCCGCCTGGGCCTGGCCGTCGCCCGCCTCCAACGACGCGTAGGACAGGAACGCGACCAGCTCGCTCATGGTCTCGCCGGATTCCTCGATGTCGTCCTCGCGGCGAACAAAGCGCGACGCCACCGAGATCAGTTCGTCCAGGTTGTCCGAACGCGATTCGGAATCCAGAGAATTGCGACTTTCCTTGGCCCAGTGATCACGCAGGCCCGAACGCAGCAGTACATGGTCGATGCGCTCGGCCAGGGTCATCTCACCGGCTTCGTGCTGCAGCTGGTTGACCAGGGTGAGGAACCCAGCCAGCGCGTTGCGGGCGCGGGCGGCCAGCTCGTTGCCCTGCGCGGTGAGCATGGTGGCTTCCCACAGCGAGATCGCCTGGCTGCGGGCCAGCCGGCGCACTTCGTCCAGGGTGCGGTCGCCAATGCCGCGCGTCGGCGTGTTCACCGCGCGCTCGAAGGCGGCGTCGTCATCGCGGTTGGTCATCAAGCGCAGGTAAGCCAGCGCGTCCTTGATTTCGGCGCGCTCGAAGAAGCGCATGCCGCCATACACACGGTACGGCACCTGCTCGGAGATCAGCGCTTCTTCAAACGCGCGCGACTGCGCGTTGCTGCGGTACAGAACGGCGGCGTCGGCATAGCTGCCGCCGTCTCGCACCCACTGGCGCGCTCGCTCGACCACGTAACGCGCTTCGTCCATTTCGTTGTACGCCGCGTACAGGTCGATCGGCTCGCCGTCGCCGCTGTCGGTCCACAGTTCCTTGCCGATGCGGTCGGGGTTGTGTGCGATCACCGCATTGGCCGCGCCGAGGATGTTGGCGGTGGAACGGTAGTTCTGCTCCAGGCGCACGGTCTGCGCGCCGGGGAAGTCTTTCAGGAAGCGCTGGACGTTCTCCACCTTGGCACCACGCCAGCCGTAGATGGCCTGGTCGTCGTCGCCGACCACGAAGACGTGGCCGCTGTCGCCGGCCAGCACGCGCACGAAGGCGTACTGGATGGCATTGGTGTCCTGGAACTCGTCCACCAGAATCTCGCGGAAGCGTGAACGGTAGTGCGCCAGCAACGCCGGGTTGTCGCGCAGCAGCTCATGCGCGCGGAGCAGCAGCTCGGCGAAATCCACCAGCCCGGCGCGGTCGCAGCGCTCCTGGTAGGCCGCGTAGGCCTGGCGCATGGTCTCCAGCCAGTGGTCGCTGGGCTCGGGCTGGATGTGCTGCGGGCGGCGGCCTTCGTCTTTCTGCTCGTTGATCCACCAGGCAATCTGCTTGGGCGGGTACTTGCCGTCGTCGATTTCCAGCTGCTGCACCACGCGCTTGACCAGTCGCAGCTGGTCGTCCGAATCCAGCACCTGGAAGCTGTCGGGCAGCTTGGCTTCAGCGAAATGCAGGCGCAGCAGGCGGTGGGCCAGGCCGTGGAAGGTGCCGATCCACATGCCGCGGCTGCCGTGCGGCAGCTGCGCGTCGATGCGGTGGCGCATTTCACCGGCGGCCTTGTTGGTGAAGGTGACCGCGAAAATGCCATGGGTAGGCACGCCGAAGACTTCATGCAGCCAGGCGATGCGGTGGGTCAGTACGCGGGTCTTGCCGGAACCGGCACCGGCCAACACCAGATGGTGGCCGGGCGGGGCGGACACGGCCTCGCGCTGGGCGGGGTTGAGCCCGTCGAGCAGGTGGGAGACATCCATGCGGCCATTTTACCCCGGCCGGTGGCGCACCGGGGCAGCGCACGCAACGGGTTCAGGCAATTGCGGCACGCGCGGCCTGTTGCGCCTGCACCCGCAGCTCCGGAATCGCCAGGCTTTCCCACAGGGTACCGATGCGCAGGCTGCCGACCAACCACAGCCCCGGCTGCGGCGCACCGTGAGCATCGTGCAGCTGGCCGCTGTCAGGATCGGCATCCAGCCCCAGCCCATGCGGACCTGGGCGCGCATGGCCTTCGGCCAGCAACTGCTGCAGCAGCGGGTTGCGCAGGCCGAGCGCGCGGGTTTCCACCCCGGTGGCGTTGATCAACGCACCGACGTTGAAGGGCGGCGTACCGCGCCCGTGCACCTGAAGATTGGCGTCCTGGACCAGCACGGCATCCAGCCGCGCGCGATGGCGCTGCAGCTGGCCACTGCGCTCCACCGCCATCAGCTGGTCGTGCACGGACTCGGCGATGCGATGCCGGTGTACGTCCCAGTAGCGCACCACGTGGCGCAGGAAACGACGCTGGTCGGCCTCCTCCAGGCTGCGCCACAGCGCCTGCCCCAGCGGACGGATACGGTCCATCACGGCCTGCCACGGCAGGCCTTGCGCCTGCGCGATGCGCACGTGCTCGCGCAGCTGGCGCATGCGTGCGCGCAGCGGCAGCTGCAGCAGGGGCTGTGGGTCGAAGTCGGCAGTGCCGCCGTGCGCGTGCGGCAAGGGCAGCAGTGCATGACGTGACAACACATGAATGCGGCCGCGATGGCCCGCCGCCAGCAGCGAGACCACGCAGTCGGCCATGCTCAGGCCGGTGCCGATGATGGCGAGGTCCTGGTCGCCGGCGAGCATCCGCACACCGTCATAGTCCCAGGCGTCCACCACCTTGCCGGGGGGCAAGGCGTTGCCTGCGGGCAATGGCAGCGGGCGCATGCTGTTGCCGCAGGCCAGTACCACCTGTGTGGCCTGCCAGTTTGCGCCTTCCGCCTGTTGGAACCGATGCCCGCCGGACTGCGGCTGCAACGACACAACGGCATCGTGGACGACCTGCAGGGTGCCGGCGCTGGCGGCGGCCGCTTCGGCCAGGCGTTGCTGCAGGTAATCGGCGTAATCCAGGCGTGGCACGTACTGCTCGGCCAGCGTGGCCTCGGGTGCTTCACGGCGCGCGAGGAGGTGGTCGAGGAAATCACCGGGCTGCTCGGGAAACCCGCTCATCTTGCCGGCGGGCACATTCAGCAGGTGCTCGGGCCATGGCGTGGCATACGCGATGCCCTGGGCCACGGCGGATGCAGGCTCGAACAAGGCGATGCGCTGGCCGGGTGCTGCGGCGCGCAGCGCGTTGATCGCGGTGAGCACGCCGGCCGCACCGCCGCCGATGATGGCCAGGTCCACCTGGCGGGAAGGCTGGATTTCCGTCATGCCGGCATTGTAGGCCATGCGCGGCAGCGCTCCCTGACTGCCACCTGCGCTACATCAGCGCATCGGCGAGGCGTGCGATGCCTTCGCGCGAACGCTTCCATGCGGGGCGCTCGCGCCAGGTGCGCAGGTCCAGCTGGATGGCGTGCTTGAGGTAATCGTCTTCGATATGGACGAGCTGGCGCACCATCCGTGCGTCATAGCAGAGCAGGCCGATTTCGGCATTCAGCGCGAACGAACGGATGTCGAGGTTGATGGAGCCGAGCAGCGCGATGTCGTCATCCACAGTGAGGTGCTTGGCATGCAGGAAATGCGGCTTGTACAGCGCGATGCGCACGCCACAGCGCAGCAGTTCGTCGTAATACGCTTCCTGGGCCCAGGCGGTCAGCCGCTGGTTGTTGCTGGCCGACAGAATCAACTGCACGTTGACGCCGGAGAGCGCAGCAATGCGCAGGGCGCTGAGGGTGGCTTCGTCGGGCACGAAATACGGGGTGACCAGCACGATGCGGCGGCGGGCCAGGTGAATGAGTGCGTTCACCGCGTCGCGAGCATTGCTATAGGGATACGCCGGGCCACTGGGCAGCAGCTGGGTGGGCATGTCGGCGGCGCACACCGGCACGCTGGCCATCACGTCGAGGCGCTGTCCGGTTTCGATGTACCAGTCGCTGGCGAACACGGCTTCGAGGTGGGCCACCGCGGGACCCCGCACACGGGCAACCAGTTCACGGTTGGAGAAGCCGGGCACGAAGCCGGCCTGAGCCAGGTTCTGCGAGCCGACATAGGCCACCTTGTTGTCGATGACGGCGATCTTGCGATGATTGCGCAGGTCCATCCGGCCACTGCGCCGCCAGCGCAGGCCGCCGGGCAGCATGGCGCGCACGTCCACACCGACGGCCTGCAGCCGATGACGGTAGCGGCGCAGACCGCGCTTGGCCCCGACCGCGTCCAGCAGCAGGCGGCAATGCACGCCGCGCGCCGCGGCACGCTGCAGGGCATCGGCGACGGCTTCGCCGACGGCGTCGTCGAACATCAGGTAATACAGCAGGTGCACGCGTTCGCGGGCCTGGTCGATATCGGCAAGCAGGGCCTGCAGGGAGTGGTCGTAGTCGGTGTGCAGCTCAACGGCGTTGCCGTGCACGGGCATGAAGTCGCCCTGGCGCTCGACCAGCGGGACCACTTCAGCAATGGCGGTGTCTTTGGGCGGGTTCCAGCGCAGCAGGCGCTGCAGGCCCTGTTCCTCGCGGATGACCTGGGAGGCCTCGGCCTGGCGCTGCACGCGCTGGCGCGACAGCCAGGGGTGGCCGAACAACAGGTAGGCGGGCAAGCCGAGCAGCGGCACGAAGCCGACCAGCAGCAACCAGCTGCGGGCAGCCCCGGGCGTGGTGCGGGTCGGAATCCAGAACAGCGCGGCCAGCCGGATCAGCCAGTCGAGCAGCAGCAGCCATGAGCCCAGCACCCATTCGAACAGCATTGTGTCGCCCGCCTGGAGGTGGAGCCAGTGTGCCATGGACGATGTGATGGAAAACCGCCCAACAAAAAACCCGCCTTGCGGCGGGTTTTTCGCGGGGATCGGGTAATCCGGGTGGATTACTTGATCTTGCCTTCCTTGTACGGGACGTGCTTACGCACGACCGGATCGTACTTGGAGAATTCCATCTTCCCCGGGGTGTTCTTCTTGTTCTTGTCGGTGGTGTAGAAGTGACCGGTACCGGCGGTCGAAATCATACGGACCTTATCGCGCTTGCCTGCCATGATCGTTTACTCCTCAGACCTTTTCGCCGCGCGAACGCAGCTCAGCCAGAACGGAATCAATGCCGTTCTTGTCGATGGTGCGCAGTGCATGCGCGGAAACACGAAGCTTCACCCAGCGGTTTTCGCTGGCAACCCAGAAGCGACGCTCGTGCAGGTTCGGCAGGAAACGACGACGAGTCTTGTTGTTGGCGTGCGAGACGTTGTTACCCGTCTGCACTCCCTTGCCGGACACCTGGCATTTACGGGACATTGCGCACCTCGATAGTAGTCATTGTCAGCCCATAGCCCGGGCGACGGCGGCCTCGGCGGTGACCCGCCACACGTCAAGAGAATCAAAGGGTTACGCTGTCGAAGGCGAGCCGGAGGACGTGTTCCCGGCCGCCAGCCAGGTCGAAACCGGGCACAGCGAGCCGCGCATTATGCACGGCAACGCCGGGCAGCGCAAGGGGTTATCCACAGGGGAAGGCTGAATGTGGATACTCGAACTTCCCCACATCGGAGCCGCCAATGCGATTGCTGTTCGTGACCTACGGGACCGAAGGCGACACCCGGCCGCTGGTGATGTTGTGCCACGGGCTGATGCAGGCGGGGCACGCGGTGATGCTGCTGGCCGAGGGCGGCACGCTGGAATCGGCGCGGGTGCTGGGGGTTCCGCATGCGGCGCTGGAGGGCGACATCCATGACGAGGTGGTGGCGCTGGTGTCACGTGGGAATGATCTGGGTGCAGCGGCGCGTGGGTTGGCGCGGATGGCGGCGCGCCATGTGCCGGCGTGGATGCGGCAGGCGGATGCGGCGGCGTTGGGGTGCGACGCGGTGCTGACCGGCGGGCTGGCTGCGTTTGTGGGCATGAGCGTGGCGGAGCGACATGGCATTCCGGTGATCGGGCTGGGGATGATTCCGCTGACCCCTACCCGGCTGTTTCCCACGCCGTTTCTGCCGCGCCTGCGCTTGCCCGGCCTGTTGAACCGGTGGAGCTACAGCGCGGTGAACCATGCGGTGTGGCGGACCTTCAAACGGCCGATCAATGAAGCGCGCCAGGCGATGGGCATGACGGCGCGACGTTCGCTGTGGGGGGATGTGCCGATGTTGTATGGCATCTCGCCCAGCCTGTTGCCGCAGCCGGCGGACTGGCCGGCCGATCATCATGTGTGTGGGCAGTGGCGTGCGCCGGATATGGGGTGGCAGCCAGATGCGGCGCTGCAGGCGTTTCTGGATGCGGGCCCTGCCCCGGTCTATCTGGGCTTCGGCAGCATGACCGGGTTTGATCGGGAGCAGGTGCTGCCTGCGTTGCTGCGTGCATTGGAGCCGCGTCGGGTGTTGTTGTCGCCGGGATGGGCGGGTTTGCCTGACATGCCTTTGCCGCCTTCGGTGTTCGTGGTGGGGTCGGTGCCGCATGAGGCGTTGTTTCCGCGTTGTGCTTTTGTCATCCATCACGGAGGGAGTGGGACGACGCACTCGGCGTGTCGTGCTGGGGTGCCGTCGTTGGTGATGCCGTTTGCGGCGGATCAGTTTTTCTGGGCTGGGCGGTTGCGGGATGTGGGCGTGGCACCGGAGGCGTTGTCGGTGAAGCGATTGGAAGTGGCTTCGCTTGCGCGCGCAATCAGGTCTGTGGAGTTGGCGCAGACGCGGGAGCGGGCGGTGGTGCTGGGGCGGGCGATGGCGGGGGAGGATGGGGTGGCGACGGCGGTGGAACACGTTGAACGGTTGATTCGTTGACGTGTTTCGCACCTCGAGGGTCACGACCAACGGTCGTGACCTACCGTGTTGACCCGAATTCAAGGTTGGCGGTGGAGCCAGCGGTAGAGGACCGGCAGTACCAGCAGGGTGAGCAGCGTGGAGGACACGATGCCACCGATGACGACTGTGGCCAACGGGCGCTGTACCTCGGAACCGGCACCGACGTTGAAGGCCATCGGCACGAAGCCGAGTGAGGCGACCAGCGCGGTCATCAGCACCGGGCGCAGGCGGCCGAGTGCGCCTTCGCGTACGGCGTCGTTCAGGGCAAGGCCGTTGTCACGCAGGCTGCGTACGAAGCTGATCATCACCAGGCCATTGAGCACCGCCACGCCGGACAGCGCGATGAAGCCTACCCCGGCGGAGATCGACAACGGAATGCCGCGTGCGGCCAACGCGAGCACACCACCGGTGAGCGCCAGTGGCACGCCGCTGAACACGATGGCGGCGTCCTTGACCGAGCCGAACGCCCAGAACAGCAGCGCGAAGATCAGCAGCAACGTCACCGGCACCACGACAGCCAGGCGCTGGCTGGCGGAGATCAGCTGTTCGAAGCTGCCGCCGTACTCCAGCCAGTAGCCGTTGGGCACCTGCACGTTCTGGTTGATGGCCTGCTGCAACTCGCTGACGAAACTGCCCAGGTCGCGGTCGCGCACGTTGGCGGTGACCACGATGCGGCGCTTGCCGTTCTCGCGGTTGATCTGGTTCGGGCCTTCGCTGTTGGTCAGGGCAGCCAGCTCACGCAGCGGAACGGTGCGGGCACTGCCGCTGGTCCAGTTGTCGGCGCGGCTGGATTCATCCGCATCGCCACCGGCCAGCGCCGCATCCAGCGACACCGGCAGATCAGCCAGCGCGGCCGGGTCCTGCCGCAGGGCTTCGGGCAGGCGCACCACAATGTCGAAGCGGCGGTCGCCCTCGAACAGCTGCCCGGCGACCTGTCCGCCCACTGCCGTGGCGACGGTGGACTGCACCTGCCCGGGATTCAACCCATAGCCCGCCAGCGCAGCACGGTTGGGGGTGACCGTCAGCAGCGGCAGCCCACTGGTTTCCTCCACGCGCACGTCCGCCGCGCCGGGCACCTGACTGGCCACGCTGGCAATGCGCCTACCCACCGACAACAGGGTGTCGAGGTCATCGCCGAACACCATCACCGCCACGTCAGCGCGCACGCCGGAGATGAGTTCATTGGTGCGCATCTGGATCGGCTGGGTGAACTCGTAGTTGTTGCCGGGCAGCTGCTCGACGGCATTTTCGAGTTCAGCCAGCAGCACCGCGCGCGGTTTGCGCGGATCGGGCCAGTCCTTGCGGGGTTTCATCATGATGAAGGTGTCGGCCACCGAGGGCGGCATCGGATCGGAGGCGACTTCCGGCGTGCCAATCTTGGAGAACACCTTGCTCACTTCCGGAAACTGCACCAGCCGGTTCTCGATCAGCGTCTGCATCTGCACCGACTGGGTCAGGCTGGTGCCGGGAATACGCATGGCATGCATGGCGACATCGCCCTCGTCCAGGTTCGGCACGAACTCGCTGCCAAGGCGGGCGGCGAGCAGGCCGCAGGCCACCACCAGCACCGCTGCGCCACCGACCATCCAGCGTCCACGCCGCAGCGAGAAGTCCAGCGCGGGCGCGTAGCGGGTCCGCACCCACGCCATCAGCCGGTTCTCCTTCTCCTGCACGCGGCCGCCGAGGAACAGCGCGATCGCGGCCGGCACGAAGGTCAAGGCCAGCACCATCGCACCGGTGAGCGCCAGCACCACGGTAATGGCCATGGGGTGGAACATTTTTCCTTCCACGCCACTGAGCGCGAAGATCGGCAGGTACACCGCGGTGATGATGCCCAGCCCGAACAGACTGGGGCGGATCACCTCGGCGGTGGCACTGGCGGTCTCAGCGAAGCGTTCGGCCACGGTCATGTCGCGCCCGAGCGCGTGCTGGCGCTCACCGAAGCGACGCAGGCAGTTCTCGATGATGATCACCGCACCATCGACGATCAGCCCGAAGTCCAACGCGCCCAAGCTCATCAGGTTGGCGGATACCCCGCCTCGGGCCATGCCGGTGAGGGTGAACAGCATCGCCAGCGGAATCACTGCCGCGGTAATCAATGCCGCGCGGAAATTCCCCAGCAGCAGGAACAGCACCACGATCACCAGCAGCGCACCTTCGACCAGGTTCTTCGCCACGGTCTGGACGGTGCGGTCGACCAGCGCGGTGCGATCGTAGCTGGCGGTGACGGTCACCCCTTCAGGCAGGCTGCGTTGGGCCTGCTGCAGCCGCGCGGCGGCGGCCTGGGCGACCTCGCGGCTGTTGGCCCCGATCAGCATCACCACGGTGCCCATCACCACTTCATGCCCGTTCTGGGTGGCCGCGCCACTGCGCAGTTCAGGACCGTCCTTGACCTCGGCCACGTCGTGCACGTGAATCGGCACGCCTTCGCGACGGGCCAGCACGATGTTGCCGATCTCCTCCAGGTTGGCTACCTGGCCGGGGATGCGCACCAGGAACTGCTGGCCGTTGCGCTCGATGTAACCGGCACCGACATTCTGGTTGTTGGTTTCAACCGCCTGCGCAACATCCTCCAGCGTGAAACCCAGCGCGCGCAGACGGGCCGGATCCGGCGTGATGTGGACCTGACGCTGGAAGCCGCCGATGGTGTTGACCCCGGTTACCCCGGGCACATTGCGCAGCTGCGGACGAATCACCCAATCCTGCAGGGTGCGCAGGTCGGTGGCGGTGTAGG